>CAYRBG010000079.1:0-11843 GCA_964422355.1 uncultured Sphaerotilus sp.
CGGTGAACGAGAAGTCCGTCTTGCCGTCGTGCGAGACGTTCTGGATGATCACGTCCACGTCGATGTTGGCTTCGGCCACCTTGCCCAGGATGGCGTAGGCAATGCCCGGCTTGTCGGGCACGCCCATCACGGTGATCTTGGCTTCATCGCGGTTGAACGCGATGCCCGACACAACGGCTTGTTCCATCTTCTCGTCTTCCTCGAAAGTGATCAGCGTGCCCGACTTGGCTTCTTCCTCGATGTTGATGTCCCAGGGAGTGAAGCTCGAGAGCACGCGCAGCGGCACACGGTACTTGCCGGCAAATTCCACCGAACGGATCTGCAGGACCTTGGAGCCCAGGCTGGCCATTTCCAGCATCTCCTCGAAGGAGATGGTGCTCAGGCGCTTGGCTTCGGGCACCACGCGCGGATCGGTCGTGTAGACGCCGTCCACGTCGGTGTAGATCAGGCACTCGTCGGCCTTCATCGCCGCAGCCACGGCCACCGCAGAGGTGTCCGAACCGCCACGACCCAGCGTCGTGATGTTGTTGTCCTCGTCCACGCCCTGGAAGCCGGTGATGACGACCACCTTGCCGGCCGCCAGATCGGCACGGACGCGGGCGTCATCGATGCTTTCGATGCGGGCCTTGGTGTAGGACGAATCGGTGCGGATGGGCACCTGCCAGCCGGAGTAGCTGACGGCCTCCATGCCTTCGGCCTGCAGGGCCAGCGACAGAAGCCCCACCGAAACCTGCTCGCCCGTGCAGGCGATCATGTCCAGTTCACGCGCGACGGAGGCCGTCTGCGTGGCAGGCGCCACTTCCTTGGCAAGACCCAGCAGACGGTTGGTTTCGCCGCTCATCGCGGAAGGAACCACCACCATCTGGTGACCGGCGCGGGCCCATTTGGCAACGCGCTTGGCGACGTTGCGGATGCGCTCGGTCGAGCCCATCGACGTGCCGCCGTACTTGTGAACAATGAGTGCCATTGGCGTCGTGAAATGCTGGCAGAGCCAGGAATGCCGCGTCCAAGCGGCGGGAAACTGTGAATTTTAGGTCATTCGGACCAAGCCGGCACCCAGTCGATCGTGTAGGCGTCCTCTTGGTCGTCTGACGTGACCCTCACGCGGGCATCCAACCCCAGTCCCGGCACCCAGTAAAGCGATCGCTCGTGCCACACCAAGGGCCCGAAACGCGCCCAGACCGGCACACCCGCCGCCTGATACTGCTTCTTGAGCGACCGCAAAGCGGCGCGAGGGTGGCGTTGAAACTGCTCCCCTCCGCAGCGCGAACGCAGTGTGAGCTCCGTGCCCACAACCATCCGCACGCCGGGGCCCGATGAAGTCTGCGTCACGACCAGATCCCCCAGCCATGCCCCCCCCTCGCCCGACACCGGATATCGCCCCGGACCATCGATGCGGACCGACGTGGCCCACCCCGGTGGCCACCCCACCTGCTCGCCCTGACGGGTCGGTTCAGCGTGCCATGACAACAGGCCACGGTAAGCCCTCAACTCGCCCTGGAACGAGAGGCCCCACCGGCCCAGGGCCTCTTCGCTGCGAACCTCGCTTGATACCCGATCGAGAAACGATCGGCTCGGAACCGCCCCCAGGTCGGTCACCAGCCAGTGCCGCAGCACATTGCGCCGCCGAGGCGCCGACAGGGCCAGGAGCCCGCCGATGTGCAAGTCCAAGCCCGCTCGCAACGAAGCCAAGTCCAACTCCGCCAGATCCTTCAAGCACGAGGCGGCGTCCTGAGCCTGCTGCGCGGACTGGGCCAAGGTGGGCACGGCCTGAGCAAAGGCGGCCTCGAGCGCAGGCATCACCTGCAGGCGCAGGCGGTTTCGGGCGTAACGCACATCGGAGTTGCTGTCGTCCTCGACGAAACAAAGGTGCCGCTCGCGCACGTACGCATCGATGTCCGCGCGCCGGATCCCCAACCACGGGCGGTCGAACCGCACCCCCCTCAGAAAACGCTCCCGGGCCATGCCCGACCAACCATGCACCCCCCCACCCCGCAAAGCCTGAAGCAGGAACGTCTCGGCCTGGTCGTCCTGGTGGTGGGCCAACAACACCGACGCACACCCTGCATCCTTGGCCATGTCGGCCAAGGCCTCGTATCGAGCCGCCCGAGCCTGGGCCTCCACGCTGTCGCCCGGTCGCCGCTCCCACGACACCCTCCGCTCCACAAAACGCACCCGGATGGTCCTGCCGCCTGGAGAGCCCGCCGAGGCCACCCCGTCACACCAGCGTCGAACGTGCTCGCTCCATTGATCCGCGCAAGAACTCAGTCCATGGTGGACATGCAGGGCAACCACATCGACCAGGGTTGAACCGATCCACGGAAAGCCATCCCCTTGAGCCGACGCTGAAGCGCCTCCAGCACCCCAGCCCCCACGACAGCCGCCAACCACCGCATCCAGCAGGGCCATGGAATCGCGCCCTCCGCTGCAAGCCACGCCAAGAACCAGTGGCAACCCTCCGGACACGCGCGAACCTGTGGACTTGAACAAAGGGGTCAACCCCTCCCACAGGGCGCGCAAAAGGTGGGTTCGAGGATTCATCACAGCAAGAAAAATCCCGCTGCACCACCCGCCGTCATCATCAGGCAGGCAACTCAGCGGGACTGTCGTCCACCCGCTGCCCCATCCCGGGGCCGCGAGTCGGGAACACGTCTGGACTCAGCGGCTCTTGGTGTCGCTGAAACGGCCGTAGCCGCGCAGACGCTCGTAACGCTGGGACAGCAGCTGCGGCACCGACAGGTCAGACACTTGGCGGAGACTGTCGTTGAGCGCACGCTTGAGGCTGGCCGCCATCTGCTTGCGGTCGCGGTGTGCACCGCCCACGGGCTCGTTGATGATCTTGTCGATCAGGCCCAGCGCCTTCAGGCGATGGGCGGTGATGCCCAGTGCCTCAGCGGCTTCTGACGCCTTCTCGGCGGTCTTCCACAGGATGGACGCGCAGCCTTCCGGCGAGATCACCGAGTACACCGCGTATTGCAGCATCAACACCTGGTCAGCCACGCTGATGGCCAGCGCACCGCCCGACCCGCCTTCACCGATGATGGTGGTGACGATGGGCACTTCGAGTTGGGCCATTTCGTAAATGTTGCGGCCGATGGCTTCCGACTGGCCACGCTCCTCGGCACCGATGCCGGGATAGGCGCCCGGGGTGTCGACGAAGGTGAACACGGGCAGGCCGAACTTCTCGGCGGTCTTCATCAGGCGAAGGGCCTTGCGATAGCCCTCGGGGCGCGCCATGCCGAAATTGCGCAGCGCACGCTCCTTGGTGTCACGGCCCTTCTGGTGACCGATGACCATGCAGGCACGGCCGTTGAAACGGGCCAGACCGCCGACGATGGACTGGTCGTCCGCGAAATGGCGGTCGCCGTGCATCTCCTGGAAGTCGGTGAAGATCTCGTTCACATAGTCCAGCGTGTAGGGGCGCTGGGGATGTCGGGCGATCTGGGTGACTTGCCACGGGGTCAGCGTGGAGTAGATGTCCTTGGCGAGCTGCAGGCTCTTTTTCGACAGGCGGTCGATCTCTTCGGAGATGTCGACCGACGATTCGTTCTGGACGTAGCGCAGTTCCTCGATCTTGGTTTCGAGCTCGGCAATCGGCTGCTCGAATTCGAGGAAATGACGTTTGCTCATGAATTGCTCCTGTTCCGGCGCCCGCGATGGGGCCAGAGTTTATTCCGTTTCCGGGCCGGCTGAATCAGTATTCGACCGGGAGAGGATCAAGACTGCGCCAGATGTACCACGTCGCCACCGACCGGTACGGCGCCCACGCGGCACCCACCTCGCGCGCTTCGGCCCGGGACACGGGCTCACCGCTGAAATAGTTGCGGCTGATGCCCTTGATGAGACCCACGTCATCCAGAGGAAGCACGTTGGGTCGCATCAGGTAGAAGATGAGGAACATTTCGGCCGTCCAGCGGCCGATGCCGCGGATGGCCACCAGCTCATCAATGATGTCGTCGTCGGACATGCCGGACCAGTCGGTCTCGTGCACCTGACCATCGATGAAGTGGCGCGCCAGATCCTTCAAGTACTCGACCTTGCGCGCCGACAGACCCGCCGAGCGCATGGCCTCGACCTCCAGGTCGGCCACCCAGGCCGGCAACAAGGGCAAGGCGTCGCTGGCCAGCGCCGTGAAGCGGTCCCACACCGACTGTGCGGCCTTCACCGAAATCTGCTGCCCGACGATGGAACGGCACAGCGTCGTGAATGCATCGCCTCGGCTTTGCAGCCGCGCCTCGCCATAGACCGGGATGAGCTTGGCCATCACGCGATCGCGGGCCACGAGATGCCGGCAGGCCTCGTCCCAGTAGGAGGGGGTCTCGAAGGCGGGCGTCACGTACGGCTCAGACACACAGGCTCCGGCTCAAACTCAGGCACGCACCCAGGTCGTGCCCTGGGGTCCGTCCTTGAGTTCAATGCCTTGAGCGGCCAGCTCGGCACGGATCCGGTCCGCCGTCGCGAAATCGCGCGCCTTCTTGGCGCCCGCCCGGGCGTCGATCTGCGCCTGAATGGCGGCTTCGTCCAGACCACCGGCGGCGGCACCGCCTTGCAGGAAGGCCTTGGGCGCCTGCTGCAGCAGCCCCAGCACTCCGCCGAGCGCCTTCAGTAGACCCGCCAGCTCACCCGAACGCGTCCGGTTGACCTCACCGGCCAGCTCAAAGAGCACGGCCACCGCTTCGGGCGTGCCGAAGTCTTCGTCCATCGCAGCCTTGAAGCGTGCCGCATAAGGGTTGGCCCAGTCCAGCGTCACGTCGGCAGCCGGCACGGCGTCCAGCGCGGTGTACAGGCGGCGCAGGGCGCCGCGCGCGTCCTGCAGGTGCACATCGCTGTAGTTCAGCGGGCTGCGGTAGTGGGTGCGCACGACAAAGAAGCGCACCGTCTCGGCGTCGAAGGCCTTCAGCACGTCGCGAATGGTGAAGAAGTTGCCCAGGCTCTTGGACATCTTCTCGTTGTCGACGTTGATGAAGCCGTTGTGCATCCACACCTGCGCAAACGGCTTGCCGGTAGCACCTTCGCTCTGGGCGATTTCGTTTTCGTGGTGCGGAAAGGTCAGGTCGGCACCGCCACCATGGATGTCAAAGCTCTCGCCCAGCAGCGAGCAGCCCATGGCCGAGCACTCGATGTGCCAACCGGGCCGGCCACGACCATACGCGCTGTCCCACTTGGCATCCTCAGGTTCGGAGGGCTTGGCGCTCTTCCAGAGCACGAAGTCCAACGGGTCCTGCTTGCCTTCGTCCACGGCCACACGCTCGCCCGCCTGCAATTCATCCAGCGACTTGCCGCTGAGCTTGCCGTAGCCATCGAACTTGCGCACGGCGTAGTTCACGTCGCCGTTGCCCGCCTGGTAGGCCAGGCCCTTGTCCTGCAGGCGACCAATCATCGACAGCATCTGCGGCACGTAATCGGTGGCACGAGGCTCGTGAGTCGGGCGCTCGATGCCCAAGGCGTCGGCGTCCTGGTGCAGAGCGTCGATCATGCGGTCGGTCAGGCCGCGCACGGTTTCGCCGTTTTCCAGCGCACGGCGGATGATCTTGTCGTCGATGTCGGTGATGTTGCGCACGTAGGTGACGCGATACCCGCTGGCCTTGAGCCAGCGCTGCACGACGTCGAACGCCACCATCGAGCGCGCATGGCCCAGGTGGCACAGGTCGTAGACCGTCATCCCGCAGACGTACATGCGCACATGGCCGTCCTCCAGAGGTTGGAACGGGGCAATTTCGCGGGTAAGGCTGTTGTGGATGCGCAGGCTCATGAGGACGGAACGGCTCGGGGCGCGCTCGCTGGCTGACCGACAATGGCCGGCGAGTATAGCGGTGGCCCTTCACACTCCGGGCTGCCCTGCCTGCGGGGGACACGCTGCCGATTCCGGCGAGAATCGCACGCTCTCTGACCCCGCTTTTTGTCTTGCCTCGTTGACGAAGGAGACCTCTGCATGCACATCCGCTGGACCCGGCGCCTGGCCTTGAGCCTCACCCTCGCCCTCGGCAGCACCTTCGCCCTGCTGCCCGCCGCCCACGCCAATGACAAGAACACGGCCACGAAAGTGCGGTTCGCCACCTCGGCCGGCGACATCGTGGTCGAACTCGACAGCGCCAAGGCCCCCAAGACCGTGGCCAACTTCGTGCGCTACGTGAAGGCCAACCATTTCAGCGGCACGATCTTCCACCGCGTGATTCCCAACTTCATGATCCAGGGTGGCGGCATGACCCCTGACATGGAGGAAAAGCCCACCGATGCCCCCATCGAGCTGGAGTCGCGCAACGGCCTGGCCAACAAGCGCGGCACCCTCGCCATGGCCCGCACCAACTTCCCCCACTCGGCGACCGCACAGTTCTTCATCAACCTGAAGGACAACGCTTTCCTGGACGCCGCCAACTCGCCCGACGGCAACGGCTACGCCGTGTTCGGCAAAGTCGTGTCCGGCATGGAGGTGGTCGACAAGATCGCCACCGTGCGCACCGGCGCCAAGAACGGCCACCGCGACGTGCCCGTCGAACCCATCGTGATCAAGAAAGCCACCCTGGAGAACTGAACCATGGCCAATCCGCAAGTCGACCTGCAAACCACCCTGGGCACCATCCGCGTCGAGCTCGACGCCGAGAAAGCCCCCCTGTCCACCGCCAACTTCCTGTCCTACGTGGAAAGCGGCCACTACAACGGCACCGTGTTCCACCGCGTCATCAAGGGCTTCATGGTCCAAGGCGGCGGCATGGAGCCGGGCCTGAAGCAAAAGCCCACCGGCGCCGAGATCAAGAACGAGGCCAACAACGGCCTGAAGAACGACAAGTACACCCTGGCCATGGCGCGCACCAACGCGCCGCACTCGGCCACGGCCCAGTTCTTCATCAACACGGTGAACAACGACTTCCTGAACTTCCGTTCGGAAACCCCGCAAGGCTGGGGCTACGCCGTGTTCGGCAAGGTGGTCTCGGGCACCGAAGTGGTCGACCAGATCGAGAAGGTCCGCACCGGCAACAAGGGCTTCCACGGTGACGTGCCGCTGGAAGACGTGGTCATCACCAGCGCCACCGTCGTCGCCGCGTGACGATGCCCTCGCCCGCACCGGTGCAGGCCCAGGCCGGCTGGCTGCAGGCGATCGACGCCCCGCCCAAGTGGCGGTGCATCGACCTGCTGTCGGACCTGCACCTCAGTGCCGACACCCCCCTGACCGCCCAGGCCTTCATCCATCACCTGCAGCACACACCGGCCGATGCCGTGCTGCTGTTGGGTGACATCTTTGAAGCCTGGGTGGGGGACGATCTCATTGACCTGGAGCCCGAAGGCTTCGAGGCGAACCTGCTGCGCACCCTGCGCGACGTTTCCCGTCAGCGCTGGATCGGCTTCATGCCGGGCAACCGAGACTTCCTTTTGGGTGACCACGCCCTGCACACCGCGGGCCTGCACGGCCTGCAGGACCCTTGTGTCGTGCGCGCCTGGGACCAGCACGTCCTGCTGGCCCACGGCGACGCCTGGTGCACCGACGACCACGACTACCTGAAGGTTCGCGCCCAGGTGCGCACACCGCTGTGGCAATCCACCCTGCTGTCCCGCCCCCTGGCCGAGCGCCAGGCGCTGGCCAGGCAGTTGCGCGGCGCCAGCGAACAGCGCAAGAGCGAGCAGGGCTTTGAAGGCTACGGCGATCTGGACGACACCCTGGTGCAGAACGCCCTTCAACAGCACGGGTGCAACATTCTGGTGCACGGCCACACGCACCGACCCGCCGATCACGCGCTGACGGATGGAAAGCTGCGCCGCGTCCTGTCCGACTGGGACCTGGACACCTCGCCGACCGCTGCACGCGCCGAAATCCTGCGCTGGACCCCGGACGGGCTGACACGCATGGGTGTCGGGGGCCACGAACCACCGCTGCGCTGAGGCGCAGCCTCTCGCCGTGGACACCCGCCCCCGCCGCTCCTGGCTGAAGCGCCTTCAGGACCTGCTCCGTCCTCGACGCGCCTCCGACATCCCCGACGCCCTGTGGCTGCAGACGCTGGCGGACTACCCCTTCCTGAAGTACCGTTCGCTGGACGACCTGCAGCGCCTGCGGACCTTGACCTTGGCCTTTCTTGACCGCAAGGAATTCCAGGTCGTCGGCGGGCTGGAGCTGACCGACACCATGGCCGTGGCCATCGCCGCCCAGGCCTGCGTCCCCGTCCTGCACCTGGGACTGGACGCGTATGACAGTTTCGTCGGCATCGTCGTCCAGCCCGACGAGGTGCGCGTGCGGCGGGAATGGATGGACGAGGCCGGCGTCGTCCACGAAGAAGATCAGGACCTGGCCGGAGAAGCCGTGCCGGGAGGTCCGGTGATGCTGTCCTGGGTCGACGTGCAGCAGGCCGGCGAGGCGCTGGACACCGGCTACAACGTCGTCATCCACGAATTCATCCACGTGCTGGACGCCGCCAACGGCAACCTCGACGGCACGCCGCGACTGCCGGACCGCACCACACACCAGCATTGGCAACTTGTCATGGCCGCCGCATGGCGACGCCACATCCGCGCCGTCGAGCAGGACCGCCCGACGCTGATCGACCCTTACGGTGCACAGGCCATCGAGGAGTTCTTCGCCGTCGCCGCCGAGTGCTTCTTCACCCAGGGACGGGCACTGAAGGCCAACGAGTCGGCGCTGTATGAGGCCTTCGCGACCTACTTCCAGCAGGACACGGCCCTGTACTGCTGATTCCCAACACCCAAAGAACAACGGCCCCGAAGGGCCGTCGTCAGTAATGGACGGGCGGCGTTCACCGCACCATCTTCAGGCTCAGGCCGCCGTGGCCGGCTCAGCCTTGGGCGGCTTGTCGCTCTTGCGCGGCTCGATGTCGAGCTTGACTTCGCCTTCCGCGCTCACGTCCACCGACAGGCGACCACCGTCGGTGAGCCGTCCGAACAGCAGTTCGTCGGCCAGCGCGCGGCGGATGGCGTCCTGGATCAGGCGCTGCATCGGGCGTGCGCCCATCAGAGGATCAAAGCCCTTCTTCGCCAGGTGCTTGCGCAGTGCATCGGTAAAGGTGACTTCCACCTTCTTCTCGGCCAGCTGCTGTTCCAGCTGCAGCAGGAACTTGTCGACCACCCGCAGGATGATCTCCTCGTCCAGCGCACGGAAGGACACGATGGCGTCCAGGCGGTTGCGGAACTCCGGCGTGAACATGCGCTTGAGGTCGCCCATCTCGTCACCCTGCTCGCGAGCGGTGGTGAACCCGATGGTGGACTTCTGCATGGTCTCTGCACCCGCGTTGGTCGTCATCACGATGATGACGTTGCGGAAGTCGGCCTTGCGTCCGTTGTTGTCCGTGAGGGTGCCGTGGTCCATGACCTGCAGCAGCACATTGAAGACGTCCGGGTGCGCCTTCTCGATTTCATCGAGCAGGAGCACGCAGTGCGGCTTCTTGGTGATCGCTTCGGTCAGCAGACCGCCCTGGTCAAAACCGACATAACCCGGAGGCGCACCGATCAGACGGCTGACGGCGTGGCGCTCCATGTACTCGGACATGTCGAAGCGGATCAGGTCGATCCCCAGCAGGTAGGCCAGCTGCTTGGCCACCTCGGTCTTGCCCACACCCGTCGGGCCGCTGAAAAGGAAGGCACCGATGGGCTTGTCGGCCTTGCCCAGACCGGAGCGCGCCATCTTGATCGCAGCCGAAAGCACCTCGACGGCCTTGTCCTGACCGAACACCACGCTCTTGAGATCGCGGTCCAGCGTCTTGAGCTTGGAACGGTCGTCCGACGACACGTTGGCCGGCGGGATGCGGGCGATCTTGGCGACGATGTCCTCGACCTCGACGCGGGTGATCTTCTTCTTCTGCTTGGACTTGGGCAGCACGCGTTGTGCAGCGCCGGCCTCATCGATCACGTCGATGGCCTTGTCCGGCAGATGGCGGTCATTGATGTACTTGGCCGACAGCTCGGCCGCGGCCTGAAGCGAGCCCAAGTCGTACTTGACGCCGTGGTGCTCCTCGAAGCGCGACTTCAACCCCTTGAGAATCTCGACCGTCTGATCGACGGTGGGCTCGACCACATCGACCTTCTGGAAGCGACGCGACAGCGCCGCATCCTTCTCGAAGATGCCGCGATACTCGGTGAAGGTGGTCGCACCGATGCACTTCATCTGACCCGAGGACAGCGCCGGCTTGAGCAGGTTGCTCGCGTCCAGCGTGCCGCCCGAGGCCGCACCGGCACCGATCAGGGTGTGGATCTCGTCGATGAACAGCACGGAATGCGGCTGCTCCTTGAGCTGCTTGAGCACCGCCTTCAGACGCTGCTCGAAGTCGCCGCGGTACTTGGTGCCCGCCAGCAACGCACCCATGTCCAGCGCATAGACGGTGGCGTCGGCCAGCACTTCGGGCACCGTGCCCTCGGTGATGCGCCAGGCCAGACCCTCGGCGATGGCCGTCTTGCCCACGCCGGCCTCACCCACCAGCAGCGGGTTGTTCTTGCGACGGCGGCACAGCACCTGGATCACCCGCTCGACCTCGTGCTCGCGGCCGATCAGCGGATCGATCTTGCCTTCACGGGCGGCCTGGTTCAGGTTCTGGGTGTACTGATCCAGCGGCGTGCCCTTGCCGTCGCTCTCCTCCTTGTCGCTGTCGTTCGACGACGAGGACGAGCCCTCGTTGGACTTGGACGGCTCCGGCGGATCCGACTTCTTGATGCCGTGGGCAATGTAGTTCACCACGTCCAGGCGCGTCACTCCCTGCTGGTGCAGGTAGTAGACGGCGTGCGAATCCTTCTCGCCGAAAATGGCCACCAGCACGTTCGCGCCGGTGACTTCCTTCTTGCCGCTGCCCGTGGACTGCACGTGCATGATGGCGCGCTGGATCACCCGCTGGAAGCCCAGCGTGGGCTGGGTGTCCACCTCGTCGGTGCCACCGACGGTGGGGGTGTTCTCCTTGATGAACTGCGCCAGACTCTTGCGCAGATCCTCGATGTTGGCCGCGCAGGCCTTGAGGACTTCGGAGGCCGAGGGGTTGTCCAGCAGCGCCAGCAACAGGTGCTCGACGGTGATGAACTCGTGCCGCTGCTGCCGCGCCTCGACAAACGCCATGTGCAGACTGACTTCCAACTCTTGCGCGATCATGCGACCTCCATAATGCACTGGAGCGGGTGCCCCGCCCGGCGTGCTGCTGCCAGAACCATTTCGACCTTGGTGGCCGCCACATCCTTGGTGTAGACCCCGCAGACGGCCCGGCCGTCGTGGTGGATCTTGAGCATCAGGTGCGTCGCGGTGTCCAGGTCGTGGTGAAAGTACTGCTGCAGGACCATCACCACGAATTCCATCGGGGTGTAATCGTCGTTGAGCATCACAACTTGATAGGTGCGCGGGGGCTCAACCCGCGCTTCCTGCCGTTCGGCGACGACAGCGCCCTGACCGTCATCCGGCTTGACGGGCTGGGTCGGCATCTTGGGTTTCTGGCTGGACATGCGTGTCATTCTATTAAGCACACATCAACGCCGAACCCGCGGGAGAACCGGCTCCCAGCAGGGCTTTTCGACATCTCTGTGAAATCATTCTGACACCTCGAACACACCATCCCAGGAGCCCCATCCGCAAACCTGACTGACCGAGTGGGCAACCTTGTCGCGTTCAGCACATGCAGGGGCAAGGACTGAACTTCAAGAGACCAAAAGCAAAAAAAGGACCTGCCCTGAGGACAGATCCTTTTTCGACATTTTTGGTGGGCCCTGTAGGATTCGAACCTACGACCAACGGATTAAGAGTCCGCTGCTCTACCAACTGAGCTAAGAGCCCGAAATGGGTCAGATGATTGTGTGGTGGGCCCTGTAGGATTCGAACCTACGACCAACGGATTAAGAGTCCGCTGCTCTACCAACTGAGCTAAGAGCCC
>CAYRBG010000080.1:0-11756 GCA_964422355.1 uncultured Sphaerotilus sp.
GCACCGGCCACATCCGCGACACCGAGTCTTCCGCGCTGCAGATCCTGCGCATCATTCAGGAAGAGTCGATGAAGGAAGGCACGGCGGCCGTGCACGTGCAGGTGCCGGTGGAAGTGACCTCGTTCCTGCTGAACGAAAAGCGCACCGAGATCACCAAGATCGAGCTCAAGCAGCGCTGCACCGTGCTGCTGGTGCCCAACAAGCACCTGGAGACGCCGAACTACAAGCTTGAGCGTCTGCGTCACGACGATCCGCGCCTGGAAAACCTGCAGGCCAGCTACTCGATGATCGAGGAGCCGGACGAGGAAGTCGGCATCACCCGCCGCGAGAAGGCCAAGCCCAAGCAGGAGCCGATGATCAAGGGCGTGCTGCCCGATCAGCCGGCACCGGTGGTGCCGGTCAAGGAAGAGCCTGCACCGGCTCCGGTGGCGGCTGCGGCTGCACCGGTGGTGGTGCCCGTCACGCCCGCGCCGGCCGCGGCCAGCGGTGGTTTCTTCGGCTGGGTGCGTCGCCTGTTCGTGGGCTCCGAGCCTGCGCCGGTTCCGAGCGCGCCGGTACCGGCACCGGTCGTGACGCCCGAGACCGCGCCTGCGCCGGCCGCACGTGGCGGACGCGAGGGTGGTCGCGAAGGGGGCCGCCGAGAGGGTGGCCGTCGCGACGGCGCCAGCGGCAACGGCAACGGGGGCAATCGCCGCGATGGCGGTCGTCGCAACGAGCGCGGTGGCAATGAAGTCCGTGCAGAGCGTGGCGAAGGCCAAGAGGGCCGTCGGGGCGGTCGTGACCGCAACGAGCGTGGCGATCGCAACGGAGAGCGCCAAGAGCGCGCCGCCGTTGCCGCACCGGTGGACGATCGTTCGACCGAACGTCAGGACCGGCCGGAACGTGCCGAGCGTCAAGACCGCCGCGGCAGCCGTGACCGTCGCCCGCAGGCGGCGGAGACCGTCGAGCTGCGCGACGCGTCGCTGGAGTCGGTGGTGGGTGCTGAAAACGGTGCGCCGACCGACGCTGCGGACGCCGACACCGGTGCAGATCGCCGTCGCCGCGGTGGACGTGGCGGCCGGGGTGGTCGTCGTGAGCGTGAAGAAGGTACGGTGAGCACCGAGGCCGTGGCGGAAGAAACGCCGATGGGCCTGCTCAAGCTGGCCCCTGAGGGTGAGCCTGCCGCGGAGGCTTTCGTGCCCGTCGCGGATCTGGCCCGCGCCCAGGAAAGCGCGGAAACGACTTCGGTGCCCGAGGGTGACGAGGTCTCGGCGGAGTCCGGCGAGGGGGCGGACCGTCGCCGTCGTCGTCGCGGTGGCCGTGGTCGCGAAGGCAGCTCCGAGTGGGTCGAAAACGCCGACGTGGCGACCACCGTGGAAGTGCCTGCTGTGCCCGTGTCCGAAGCATCGGTGGCCGAAGCGGCTGGCGCTGTGGAATCGGTGAGCCCGGTCGATGCGGTGGCGAGCGAAGCTGCAACCGCCCCTGAGGCCGTCCCGGCCGAACCGGTGGTGGTGCAGCCCTATGCGCTGCCGCTGGACGACCTGGGCCAACTCGCCCGCGATGCTGGCCTCGAGTGGGTGCACAGCGATGCCGACAAGGTGCGCCAGGTGCAGGAGGCCATTGCGGCCGAACCCAAGCCGGTCCATGTGCCGCGCATCATCAAGCCGGTGGTGCTGGTCGACGAAGGTCCGCTGATCCTGGTCGAGACGCGTCGCGATCTGGCCGAGGTGAAGCTGCCTTTTGATGCTGAACCGGCCGAGCCGGTGCAGGCGGTCGAAGCCGCTTCCTGATGGACACTCTGGACGGGTCTCACGGGACCGGTCTGGGGTGAACGATCCGGCCGGGCCGGAAGACCGCCGAAGGGTTGCCTCAGCCCTTCGGCGTTTTCATTGGAGTCGAGGAACATGAGTGCGACACCGCCGTTCGTCCTGCTCGACGATGCGTCGGCGCCCGCCGGCGCGGCCCGCAGTCGGCTCTACACCGGGCTTCGGCAGGAGTGGGCGTGCTGCGACCCGGCGACGCTGGATGCGCTGTGGGCCGAGGTGACGGGCGCTTGTGGTCCGGGTGGACATCTGGTGCTCATCGCGGACTACGAATGGGGTGTGCGTCTGCAGGGGGTGGATGCGCCCGGCGGACGGCTGCGCCTGCTGTCTTTCGATTCTTGCCGCCTGTGCACGGCGGACGAGGTCCAGGCCTGGCTGCAGTCCGCGGACGAGGGCCGGGTCGAACCCGGACCGGCCGGGGTGCTGGCCTTGCAGCCCGACCTGACCGACGCGGCCCACCGTGCGGCCATCGAGCGCATCCACGGGTGGATCCGCGAGGGTCAGACCTACCAGATCAATCACACTCTGCGCCTGCGTGGCGAGATGGTGGGCTCCCCGGTGGCGCTGTACCGGCGTCTGAGGCAGCGTCAGCCGGTGGCCTATGGCGCGCTGATCGCCGGGGCTGACGACCGTTGGACCCTGTCCTGCTCGCCCGAGCTGTTTGTCCGCCACGAGGGCGGAGCGCTGATCACGCGACCGATGAAAGGCACGGTCTCCCGGGCCGCTGATCTGGTGGCCGATGCCCTGCAGCGCGACTGGCTGGCACAGGACCCCAAGAACCGCGCCGAGAACCTGATGATCGTCGACCTGCTGCGCAACGACCTGGGGCGCATCGCCCAGGTGGGCAGCGTGCGGGTGCCGCGGCTGTTCGAGGTCGAGACCTACGCGACCCTGCATCAGATGACGTCCACGGTTGAAGCCGTGCCCCGGCCCGAGGTGGACCTGCCCGACGTGCTGCGGGCGCTGTTTCCGTGCGGCTCCATCACCGGTGCGCCCAAGCGCCACACCCTGACGCTGATTCCCCAGGTCGAGTCCTCCCCCCGAGGGGTGTACACGGGAGCGATCGGTTGGATCGAGCTGCCGTTGGCCTCCCAGGGGCCGGCGATGGGCGAGTTCTGTCTGTCCGTGGCCATTCGGACCCTGGAGCTGGGCGCGCAGGCCAACCCGCAGCGTGGGGCTGTCCGTCCGGTCACCTTGGGGGTGGGCAGCGGCATCGTGCTGGACTCCGATCCGGCGCTGGAGGCCGACGAGGTCCGGCTCAAGGCCCGCTTCGTCACGGCCTGCGATCCGGGCTTCACGTTGTTCGAGACGGTGCGGGTCGAAGACGGGCGTGCATTGAACTGGGAGGCGCATGCCGCGCGCATGTCATTGAGCGCCGCGGCGCTGGGTTTTTGTTGGGATGCCGACAGCGTGGCGCGTCAGGTGCACGCCGCAGCGGCCGCTGCCGCGGCGGAGGGGAATGTCCGTGTGCACCGCCTGAGGGTGGATCTGAGCCGCGATGGACGGGTGCAGGTGCGCACGGCGGAGCTGCCGCCTCTGATTGGGGACGAGGTGGAACTGGTGTGGGCCGACCGCCGCCTGACCCCCTTGGAGCGGGCCTTGGCGAGGCACAAGACCTCGGTGCGGCAGACCTACGATGCCGCGCTGGTGGACGCCCAGGCTCAGGGCGCGTTTGATGCGTTGTTTCTGGACGACGGGCAATTTCTCACGGAAGGCGCGCGCAGCAGTGTCAGAGTGTGTCTGGATGGGCGCTGGTATGTGCCGCCGCTGTCTCGGGGCCTGCTGCCCAGCCTGACGCGCGATCGATGGCTGTCTGATCCTGAGCTGACGGTAAGTGAGCGCAACCTCACGCGTACCGACGTGGAATCCGCCGAAGCGCTGTGCGTGGGGAACGCTTTGCGGGGAACGCTGCGGGCGCGTTTGGGCCGCAAAGCGGCGCCGGGGTGACCTCGGCAGCAGGCGGGCTTCCATGTACGATGCGAGCCTAAACTGAAAAATCTATAGTCATCACAGTCATGGTTCGTCAGAGCATTACGACGGCGCAAGCGGCTGAAATGTTGGGAGTGTCGCCACAGACCGTCCAGAAATGGGTGGACGCTGGGCATCTGGACGCCTGGAGAACGGTGGGTGGGCACCGTCGGGTGGACGAAGCGTCGGTCTTGAAGATGCTTCGCGAGCGCGAGGAGTCCCTGCAGGTCGTGTCGTCCACGGAAGCACCGTTGACCGTGCTGATCGTGGAGGACAACGAGCTTCAGGCCCAGGTTCTGAAGGTTCAGGTGATGGACACCCTTCCCGATGCCGAAGTGACCCTCATTCACAGCGCGTTTTCGGCGCT
Organism: uncultured Sphaerotilus sp.; assembly: GCA_964422355.1. GTDB lineage: Bacteria > Pseudomonadota > Gammaproteobacteria > Burkholderiales > Burkholderiaceae_C > Sphaerotilus. The sequence goes on from CAYRBG010000080.1 coordinate 4,138, forward strand.
CATCGCCATGGGACGGGATGTGCCCGACCTGTTGATCACCGACATCGCGATGCCGGGCATCGATGGCTTGGCCATGCTCCGGCTCCTGAGCGAGCACCCGCGCACACGCTCCATGCCCACCGTGCTGGTGTCGGCCTACTCGCCGGAGGAGCTGGTTGCGGTCGGGCCGGTGCCGGTGGAGTTCCCGCTGTTGCACAAGCCGGTCAGCGATGCCGCGCTGCAGGCGGCGCTGCGCCGCGTGCTGCCCAAACACCGCGTTCGTCCCCTGGCCGCCGCTTGATCTCTGCCCCGCTGGCACGCTGACCGGCGTGCCAGCGGGGCTCTGTGACGTCTTGAGTGACGATCGGCAGCGCAATCGCGTGACCGCCGATCACCGGCCGCCGCTCAGGCGGCGTCTTCGGCGGTTTCGTTCAGCCGTTCCACGGCGCGCAGGTAGGGCGCGTGGTGCATCAGCTCGTCCCAGGGCAGGGGCGGGGTCATGGGCAGCAGTTCCAGGCGGCGGCGTTCGCTTTCCAGGTTCATCTGCCAGGTGCCTTGCTCCAGGCCCGACCACAGGCCGTCCAGCAGTTCGTCCACGGCCTTGCCGCCGTCCAGCGACTGGTTGCACAGCAGCACCAGGTCGCAGCCGGCGTTGAGGGCGTGGGTGGCGGCCTCGGCGTAGCTCAGCACTTTGCCGCCCTGCACGCCGGGAATGCGCCGCGCGCCTTCCATGCTGAGGTCGTCGCTGAAGATGGCGCCGGTGAAGCCCAGGCCGTCGCGCAGCACGTCCTGCAACCAGGTGCGGGAGAAGCCGGCCGGCAGTGCATCGACCTGCGGGTAGATCACGTGTGCGGGCATCACGCTCGTCAGGCTGGTGGACAGCCATTCGTAGGGGCGGGCGTCGTCGGTGAGGATGGCCTGAAGCGCTCGGTCGTCGGTGGGGATGGCCACGTGGCTGTCGGCTTCGGCCCAGCCGTGGCCGGGGAAGTGCTTGCCGCAGTTGGACATGCCGGCCTGCAGCAGGCCCTGCATGACGCAGCGGGCCAGGGTGGTGGCCACGCGCGCGTCGCGGTGAAAGGCGCGGTCGCCGATCACGCCGCTGCGTCCGTGGTTCAGGTCGAGCACGGGCGCGAAGCTGAAGTCGACGCCGCAGGCGCGCAGCTCCGAGGCGAGGATGTAGCCCGCCGCCGTGGCCATGTCGCAGGCCACCATGGCGCCGGTGCCCGGGCCTTCGGCATCGTCGAGCCAACGCTCGCCGAAGGTGGCCATGGCCGGCAGGTGGGTGAAGCCGTCGGTGCGGAAGCGCTGCACGCGTCCGCCTTCGTGGTCCACGCAGATCAGCACGTCGGGGCGGATGGACTTGATCTCGGCGACCAGGCTCACGAGCTGGTGGCGGTCCTTCCAGTTGCGTCCGAACAGGATCAGCCCACCGGTGAGTGGGTGCTGAAGCCGGCGGCGGTCGTCGTCATTGAGCTCGGTGCCGGCGATGTCCAGCACCACGGGCGAGTGCAGGGGGAAGTCCTCGTCCGCACCCGGATCGGCTTCCAGCCATTGGGGCATCGTGTCTTCGACCTGCACCTCGGGTTGGGGGGCGGGGGCGGCCTTTGACTTCTTGTCTTTGGACTTGGAGGAGGACTTGCGGGTGGCCATGGTGCGGTTGGTGGGAATGGGTGCGGAGTGACGCCGGGCCGTTCAGCCCTGGGTCTCGACCACCACGAAGGTGGTGGCGTAATCGGTTTCGTCGGTGACGCTGACGTGGGCCACCAGACGCCGTTCGGCGAACCAGTCGGCCAGTTCGTCGTGCAGGCGGACCTCGGGCTTGCCGCTGGGGCCGTTGAGGATCTCGCAGCGCCGCCAGGTCATCGGGTGGCGCAGACCCAGGCCGATGGCTTTGGAGAAGGCCTCCTTGGCTGAAAAGCGCGTGCCCAGGTAGGCGATGCCGCGCTCCAGGTTGCGCTCCCGGCGGGCGTGGAACACCTTCATCTCACTGGGGCCAAGCACGTGTTCGACAAAACGGTCGCCGCGGCGCTCCAGCACGCGGGCGATGCGACGCAGGTCGCAGATGTCGGTGCCGATGCCGTAGATCATGCGCCGGCGGTCGGGGTACGGCGCGGGCCGGAAGCGGGTGTGCCGGTGTGGACGGCGGGCTGCGATCCGGCCGGTGCGTAGGCGCGCTGGATGCAGCGCTGGTAGTCGCGCACGGTCTCGGCGTAGCCCAACTCCAGCGCATCGGCGATCAGGGCGTGGCCGATGGACACCTCCAGCACGCCGGGCACGGCGCGCAGGAAGTCGGTGAGGTTGTCGCGGTTGAGGTCGTGGCCAGCGTTGAGCTCCAGGCCCACGGCCAGCGCGGCCTCGGCGGTGCGCACGTAGCGGTCCAGCACCTCGTCCTGTTGCGGGGTGCCCCAGGCGCTGGCGTAGGACTCGGTGTAGAGCTCCACGCGGTCGGCCCCGGCGTCGCGGGCGGCGGCCATCATTTCGGGGATGGGGTCCATGAACAGGCTCACGCGCACGCCCAAGGCCTTCGTCTCAGCGATCACAGGGCGCAGGCGCTCCAGATCGGCGGGGAAGGTCCAGCCGTGGTCGGAGGTGAACTGCCCCACGGTGTCGGGCACGAAGGTGGCCTGGTGCGGGCGCACGGCGCGCACCACGTCCATCAGGTTGTGGAAGGGGTTGCCTTCGATGTTGAACTCGATGTGTGGCCAGGCCTGAAGCAGCTCGGCCAGGTCCGTCACGTCGTGGGCGCGGATGTGGCGCTCGTCCGGACGCGGGTGAACGGTGAGGCCCTGGGCGCCCGCCTGCAGCACGATCTCGGCGGCCTTCGTCACGCTCGGGATGCCCAGATGGCGGGTGTTGCGCAGCAAGGCCACCTTGTTGAGGTTGACCGACAGGGCGGTGCGGCCGCCGTGCGAGCCGGCTTCGGGGGCGACGAGGGGATTCATGTCGAGCGGGTGTCCAGGATGTGCTGCACCTCGACCATCAGGGCGCGGGTGCGCAGCGTCGAGGTGTTGAGATGATAGTGAAGCAGCAGGCGCAGCTGGGCCTTGAGCTCCGAGGCGCCGTGGCGGCAGGCCTGTTGCAGCGCGGGGCGGTCTCCGGCGTCCAGGGCCGATTGCAGGGCGTGCAGATGGCGTCCGGACAAGCCCGGCGATGAACCGGGCGCCGCAGGTGCGGTGGATGTGGGGCCCCTCGCCGGCGAAGTTTCTGTGGCGAGCAGCGCTGCCAGGGCCACCACGCCGGCTTCCGGATCGATGCGGTGTCGAGCGGTGGCCTGCACCGGCTGCTGTGTGGCCGTGATGAGGCCCAGCTCCGGCAGCACGCCCATCTCGGTGAGCAGGCGCAGCTCGAAGGCCCGCAAGGCGGCGGCGAGCGCCGGATCGTCTTCTTCACGGTGGGCCTGGGCGAGCACCGGCAGCGTGTCGGCGTATGCGTCGAACAGCGCCGGGTGCGGGTCCTGTCGTGCCAGGGCGCGCATCAACAGCTCGTTGAGATGAAAACCGGACAGCAGGGCTTCGCCGCTGAGCATCGCACCGGCACCGCCCCACTCTGCGCTGCGCAGCAGCTGGATCTCGGCCCCTTGCTCCAGCCGTTTGCTGCCCAGCAGGATCGCCAGCCGTTGGAACGGCAGCAGCACCGGCCGCAATTGGGAATAGGGCCGCTTGGCCCCCTTGGCCACCACGGCAATGCGCCCCAGCTCGCGGGTGAACAGCTCCAGGATCAGGCTGGACTCGCTCCAGTCGTGCCGGTGCAGCACGTAGGCGGCCAGCGGCGCCGCCGCATTGCGACGCGGGGCCATGGCGCGGGCTTACTCGTAGCCGTAGCTCTTGAGGCGCTGCTCGTCGTCGGCCCAGCCGGAGCGGACCTTGACCCACAGCTCCAGGAACACCTTGCCGCCGGTCAACCGCTCCAGCTCCTGGCGGGCCTCCATGCCGATGCGCTTGAGGCGCTCGCCGCCGTCGCCGATGACGATGCCCTTGTGCGAGTCGCGCTCCACCACGATGGTCGCGGCGATGCGGCGCAGCTTGCCTTCTTCCTCGTACTTGTCGATCTGCACGGTCGAGGTGTAGGGCAGCTCGTCCCCGGTCAGGCGGAACAGCTTCTCGCGGATCAGCTCGGAGGCGAGGAACTTCTCGCTGCGGTCGGTCAGGGCCTCGGCATCGTAGAACCAAGGCTGCTCGGGCAGGTAGGGGCGCAGGATGCCCAGCAGGCGCTCGGTGTCGGCTTCCTTCGTGGCGGTGAGCGGCACGAATTCGGCAAAGGGGTGGCGCTCCTGCATCTGCTGCAGCCAGGGCATCAGCTCGGCGCGGCGGTTCACCAGGTCGAGCTTGTTGGCGATCAGGAACACGGGCTTGCCGGCCGGTATCAGGGCCAGCACCTTGGCGTCGTCCTGGCTGAACTTGCCGGCTTCGACCAGGAACAGCACCACGTCCACGTCGCTCAGCACGCCCTGGACGGTCTTGTTCAGATTGCGGTTGAGCGCGGCCGTGCCCTTGACGGTGTGGCGGGTCTGGAAGCCAGGGGTATCGACGAAGACGAACTGAGTGTCGGACTGCGTGGCGATGCCGGTGATGCGGTGCCGCGTGGTCTGCGCCTTGCGCGAGGTGATGCTCACCTTCTGGCCCACCAGCGTGTTGAGCAGCGTGGACTTGCCGACGTTTGGGCGACCGACGATGGCGATCAGGCCGCAGCGGGCCTGAGTCAGGCTGCCTTCGGTCTTGGGGGCGGCTTCTGCGGGCTCGGGGGCTGCAACGCTGATCGGCGCCGGATCGACCGGTTCCAAGCTTTTGCCGCCCATCGTCGAGGTGTCGGGGGCCGTGGCGCCGGGATCCTCCAAGGATTCACCGATCGGACCTTCCTCACGCGAATCAGCGTGGGATTCGGCCACCGGAGAGTGGCCGCCGCGGGGTGCGAAGAAGGCGTCCAGCAGCGCGTTCGTGGCTTGATCCGCGCCAGCGTCGGTGGAGGGCGCTGCGGACGGCGGGGACTTGCGGGAACGGTTGCTCATGAGGAGTGGTTGGCGTGGAGGCGTTCAAGGACGAGGCGGGCGGCTTCCTGCTCGGCGGCACGGCGGGAGCGACCCTCGCCGCGGGCTTCGACACCGAAGCCGGCGACCGCACACACCACCACAAAGGTTTGGTCGTGGGCCCGGCCGCGGGTGGCCTCGATGCGGTACTCGGGCACGGTCTGGCGGCGGGCCTGCAGCCACTCCTGCAGCTGGGTCTTGGCGTCCTTGGCCCAGGCGTGGGTGACGGTTTCGGTGACCAGGGGCTCGAACAGGCGCTGAACCAGGGCCTGGGCCGCTGCATACCCGGCATCCAGGTAAACGGCGCCGATGATGGCCTCCATGGCATCGGCCAGGATGGACGGGCGCTGCGCGCCGCCGCCCCGGGCTTCGCCTTCGGACAGTCGCAGCGCACCCGGCAACTGCAGAGACAAAGCGATGCGGTGCAGCATGTCCTGCCGCACGAGGTGGGCGCGCACGCGGGTCAGGTCGCCCTCGGGCGAGTCGGTGAAATGCTTGAACAGCAGATCAGACACTGCCAGATTCAGGACGGCGTCCCCCAGGAATTCGAGGCGTTCGTTGTGATCGGCGCTGAAGCTGCGGTGCGTCAGGGCCTGACCGAGCAGGTCCAGGCGCTGGAAGCGATGGCCGATGCGCTGTTGCAGTGCGTCGAGGGCGGGGGACGGGTGCATGAATGAGAAGGGGTGGGGTCGACCGCTCAGCGCGATCGACCCTCGTATTTGATCAGCAGATAGACCGGTCCACCCAATTCGATCTCCTTGTTATAGGCGAAGTGGATGACGACGCGGTCATTCTCTTTGGTGATGTCCAAGTCCTTGCCGGAGACGGCCGTCACGCCATACTCAACGGACTTGTAGCGCTCGAAGGATGCGCGAATTTCAGGCACGGTGCTGCCGCCTTCTTTGGCGGCCTTGTCGACCATGCGCTTGATGGTGGAGTACTCATTGACCGTCGGCACCACGCGCAATGCGACGATGGCGACAAACGTGATCGCGACAGCCCAGAACAGCAGCCCGAGCAGCGTGAAACCCCGCTGTTTTGGCGTGCTGCCGAGTGAAGTGACGGTCGCGATGCGCGAGGTCATGTGGTGCTCCTGATTGAATCTTGGTTGTTTCCTTTGACAGTGTCCGTCAAAAATGGAACTTCTGAAGGCGTACGCGTCAGCGGAAGTTGCCGATCCGTTTGGGATTGCCGAAATTCATCCACACGAAGAAGGCCTTGCCGACGATGTTTTCGTCGGGGACAAATCCCCAGAAGCGCGAGTCTTCGGAGTTGTCTCTGTTGTCGCCCATCATGAAATAGTGGCCGGCGGGTACCTTGCAGGTCACGCCCTCGGCGGTGTAGCGACAGTTCTCGCTGTGGGGAAAGGCCCGCGCGCGCATGCCGTAGCTCGACGGCAAGGTGGGGTCGACGAGGATGCGGTGCTCCATGTCGCCCAGCTTCTCGTTGAACTGTTTGGAAAACAGGCGGCGGTCTTCGTCGTAATAGTCTTCCAAGACCTGCTCGGGCACGGGCTGACCGTTCACGCTCAGCTTCTGGTTGATGTAGCTGATCTCGTCACCCGGCACTCCCACCACGCGCTTGATGTAGTCGATCTTGGGGTCCACCGGGTAGCGGAAGACCATCACGTCGCCGCGCTGCGGGTCGTTGTTGGGAATGATCTTCTTGTTGATCACCGGCAACCGGATTCCGTAGTGGAATTTGTTGACCAGGATGAGGTCGCCGATCTCCAGCGTCGGGATCATCGAGCCCGACGGAATCTTGAACGGCTCGAACAGGAAGGCCCTCAACACGAAGACCAGCAGGATCACCGGAAACAGGCCGGCGGTCCAGTCCAGCCACCACGGTTGGGCGAGCAGGCGCTCCTTGGCGCCTTCGATGTCGCGGCTGTTGTCGACCTGGGTGATGCCCTGGCGCTGCAGCGATTCGCGGCGCTGCGTGTCGTTGTCGGCCAAAGCCTGTGCTGCACGGCGGCGCTGCGGCAAGAAGACCCACTTCTCGGCGATCCAGTACAGACCGGTGACCGCCGTCAGGATCAGCAACAGCAGCGGGAAGTTGCCGGTCCAGTAGCCGACGTACCAGCCCAGTCCGTAAAGGATCAGACCTGTGTAGAGGATGCCGGTCAGCAGGGCCATCGGTGTGTGTCGTCCGGGGTGAGGGTGAATGGGGTGATGGCGACGCTCAGTCATCGACCTGCAGGATGGCCAGGAAGGCTTCCTGCGGCACCTCGACCGAGCCGATCTGCTTCATGCGCTTCTTGCCGGCCTTCTGCTTTTCGAGCAGCTTGCGCTTGCGGGTGATGTCGCCGCCGTAGCACTTGGCCAGCACGTTCTTGCGCAGTGCCTTGATGTTCTCGCGGGCGATGATGTTGGCGCCGATGGCCGCCTGGATCGCCACGTCGTACATCTGGCGCGGGATCTGCTCGCGCATCTTGGCCGCCACGGCGCGGCCGCGGTACTGGCTCTGGCTGCGGTGCACGATCATGGCCAGCGGGTCCACGCGGTCGCCGTTGATCAGGATGTCGACCTTGACCACGTCGGCGGCGCGGTACTCCTTGAACTCGTAGTCCATCGAGGCGTAGCCGCGGCTGACCGACTTCAGCTTGTCGAAGAAGTCC
>CAYRBG010000081.1:0-11745 GCA_964422355.1 uncultured Sphaerotilus sp.
CCCGGCCACCTACACCGGCCTGTTCACGCCGATCCGCGAGCTGATGGCCGAGGTGCCGACGGCGCGCGAGCGCGGCTATGGGCCGGGCCGCTTCAGCTTCAACGTGGCCGGTGGGCGCTGCGAGGCCTGCCAGGGCGACGGGGTGCTCAAGGTCGAGATGCACTTCCTGCCGGACGTGTACGTGCCCTGCGACACCTGCCATGGCCTGCGCTACAACCGCGAGACGCTCGAAGTCCTCTACAAGGGCAGGAACATCTCCGAGGTGCTGGGCCTGACGGTGGAAGATGCCCACGCCTTCTTCAGCGCCGTGCCCGCCATCGCGCGCAAGCTGCAGACGCTGCTGGACGTGGGCCTGGGCTACATCACGCTGGGCCAGAGCGCGACCACGCTCTCGGGCGGCGAGGCGCAGCGTGTCAAGCTGGCGCTGGAGTTGAGCAAGCGCGACACCGGCCGCACGCTGTACATCCTCGACGAACCCACCACCGGCCTGCACTTCGCCGACATCGAGTTGCTGCTGCGCGTACTGCACCAGCTGGTCGAGGCGGGCAACACGGTGGTCGTCATCGAGCACAACCTCGATGTCATCAAGACCGCGGACTGGCTGATCGACATGGGGCCGGAGGGCGGTGCCGGTGGTGGACGGCTGCTGCTGGCCGGCACGCCCGAGGACCTGGCCGGCTGTGCAGAGAGCCACACGGGGCGCTTCCTGAAGCCGATGCTCGCTGTGTGACGAGTGCTGTGGACAACCCTGTGCGCAACCCTGGGATGAGCGGTGCGCAGCCTGTGTGCTCAGTGTGCGTAAACCGACACCCGGTCCCGCCCCTCGTTCTTGGATCGGTACAGGGCCTGGTCGGCGCGGTCCAGGGCGGTCAGGGGTGCGTCGCCGCTCAGGCACGGGGCCACGCCGAGCGACAGGGTGATGTTTTCGGTCTTGGCCGCATCGGCGCCGTGGCGGCGAATGCGGCTGGCGGCGATGCGCGTGCGCAGTTGTTCGGCCAGGCGTTGGGCCAGTTCCAGGGAGTAGGCCGGCAACAGCACGGCGAACTCCTCACCGCCGATGCGGGCGGCCAGGGCCCCTTCGGGCAGGTTTTGACGCAAGACCTTGCCCACCGCCTTGAGCACCTCGTCGCCGAAGGCGTGTCCATAGGTGTCGTTGATGCGCTTGAAGTGGTCGAGGTCGGCCAGCAGCAGACAGCCGACTTCCGTGCCTGAGGGACCGGAGTGCGGGGATGCGGCCGAGGGTGCGGTCTGCGACTTCAGCAGTTCCGCGAGCTTGCGATCGAATGCGCGGCGGTTGGCCAGCCCGGTCAGGCTGTCGAGCAGGCTCTCGCTGCGGGCGAGATCGACCTCGGTGCGCAGGTGCTGGATTTCACGCTGGCTTTCCGTGAGGCGGGACTGCAGGCGATCCATGGCGCTCTGCATCTCCCTGGTGCTCGACTGCATGGCCGAGAGATCGGGGGCGAGCGGGGTCTGCCGCAGATCCTGTTCCCAGCGCGACAGCGAATCTCCGAACTGCGCCGTCTGGGTGCCTGCCTGGGCGACGGACTCGGCCATGCCGATGAGGACACGGGCCATGTCGGCACTCAGCCGCTCGGCGCTGTGCGCGTCCAGGGCGGCTGCGCGGGCGCGTGAGGCGTTGGCCCGCTGTGCGATGTGTTCCTGATAAAAAGCGCGTGTGGCTTGTTCGTCAAGCAGGCCGTGCCGGGCCAGATGGTCGTCGACGGCGCGGCGCAGCACCGGGTGCTCCCCGGAGACGTAGTCGTACCACACCGCATAGCTGATGGGCGTCAGCGAAGTGGCGTAGCGGGACATCAGGGGCAGCGCGGCGCGCAGAAGTTCTGCGCTGCGCTCCATGGCATGAGCGTATTTCACGGGGCGGCCACCCGGGATCGCCGGGTCGGCAGGAACTGAAACTCCAAAAATGGTAGTCGGTCTCGGCGTTCCGCGCGTGTTCGATTTACATGTAAACCCGGAAGGCGGCGTAGGAGTTCACGACCTGCACGCGCGAGGTTTTTGCGCTGGCCGATTTCCGGTGTGGGGCTCCGGGCCGGAGCGTTGGGACCCGCGTCAGCCGTGCCGGGCGGGCTGGTATTCCTCCACCAGCGACGCGAGGTGGCGACGCACCTCCGCATCGTCGGCGAGGGGGTGAGCCAAGGCCCAGTCCAGCAGGCTCTGCACGTCCTGCGCCCGGTCGTCCAGCTTCGCGATGCGCAGCCGCTCGAAGCGCGTGGGCAGTGTGGCGTCGGCGTCGGCCAGCAGCTCCTCGTAGAGCTTCTCGCCGGGGCGCAGGCCGCTGTAGACGATGGGGATCTCTGCCAGGGTGTGGCCGCTCATGCGGATGAGGTCCCGGGCCAGATCGACGATCTTGACCGGCTCGCCCATGTCGAGCACGAAGACCTGCCCGCCTTCGCCGATGGCGCCGGCCTGCACGACCAGCCGGGCCGCCTCGGGGATGGTCATGAAAAAGCGCGTGATGTCCGGGTGCGTGACGGTGATCGGTCCACCGCGGGCGATCTGCTCCTTGAACTTGGGGATGACACTGCCCGAGGAGCCCAGCACGTTGCCGAAGCGCACGGCCATGAAGCGGGTGCGCCCCCCCGCGGTCCCCACCTGCGCGGCCAGTTTGGAGATCACCATCTCGGCCGCCCGCTTGGTCGCGCCCATCACGTTGGTCGGGTTGACGGCCTTGTCGGTCGAGATCAGCACGAAGCGCTCCACCCCGGCAGCCGCGGCGGCGCTGGCGGCGCGCCAGGTGCCGATCGTGTTGTTGCGCAGCGCGGCGGCGGCGTTGTCCTCTTCCATCAGCGGCACGTGCTTGTAGGCCGCGGCGTGGAAGACGACCTGCGGGCGGTGGCGCTCGAAGGTGGCGCGCAGGTGGTCCGGGTCGCGCACGTCGCCCACCAGCCGCACCAACGGCACGTGCGGGAAGCTCACGCTCAGCTCCTGCTCGATGCGGTAAAGCGCGAACTCGCTGAGCTCGTAGAGCACCAGCTTGAGCGGGCCGTAGCGCGCCACCTGCCGGCACAGTTCCGAGCCGATCGAGCCGCCCGCACCGGTGATGAGCACCACCTTGCCCGACAGACATTCGCTGATGCCTCCTTCGTCGAGCTGCACCGGTTCGCGGCCGAGCAGATCCTCGGGTTCGATGTCGCGCAGCTTCTCGGGGCGACCACCTTGGCTGAGCTCGGCCGCGGTGGGCACGGTCACGACGGGCAGGCCGGTCGAGGCCGCCAAGTCCAGCGCGCGGCGGCGCTGCGTCGGCGTGACCGAGGGCATGGCCACGACGATGTGGGTGATGCCGTGCACCTCGGCCCAGCGTCCGGCGCTGTCCAGCGGGCCCAGCACCGGCACGTTGCTCACGCGGGCACCCAGCTTGCGCGGGTTGTCGTCCAGCAGGCCGACGACGACCCAGCCGTGGTGCTGGATGCCGGCGATCAACAGTTTGGCTGCGTCGCCCGCACCCATGACCAGGGCGCGGCGGGTCTCCTGCGTGGAGCCGCTGATGCGCCCGCGCATGTGCTCGTAGAGCATGCGGTAGCTGATGCGCACCATGGCCAGCCCCATCAGCGTGACCACCGGATGCAGCGCGAGCACCGCGCGCGGCACTTGCACAAGCTGGGCCATCAACACGGCCACGGCACCAACGAGCCCGGCGATGCCGCAGGCCAGCGTCAGCCGCTGCACCTCACCGAAGCCGGAGAAGCGCCACATGCCCTTGGGCACCTTCAGCAGTACGAAGACCCCGAGGTACAGGGCAATCAGACCCAGCATCACCCAGGCGTCGTAGCTCGGCCGGGCATCGTGCCAGCGCTCGAAACCCAGGCGGAACAGGTAGGTGATGTGCCAGCACGCCGCGATCACCACGGCATCGATGGCCAGCGCGAGCGGCTCGCGGCGCGGCCGGATGCGGGTGAGCAGGGCGTCGAGGTGTTGCCAGTTCATGGATTCAGTGCGCCACGATGGCCCAGACGGTGCGGGCGATCAACTGCAGGTCGGTGAACACGCCCGCCCGGTCGACATAACGGGCCTGCAGGGCCAGTTTGGCCGGCAGCACCTGCTCGCGGTAGGTGCGCTCGGGGTCCTTGCTCTGGGCCAGCAGGGTGCTTTCGTCGCGGTACTCGATGGAGGCGAAGTCGGTGATGCCCGGGCGTACCGACAGCACCTTCTCGCGCAGCTCGGCCGGGTAGACCGCCACGTAGCGCGGCACCTCCGGACGCGGGCCGACCAGGCTCATCGTGCCTTCGAGCACGTCGAAGAGCTGGGCCAGCTCGTCGAGCTTGGTGCGGCGCAGCACGGCACCCACGCGAGTGATGCGCGTGTCCGCGCCCACGGTGATCTGCGGCCCCCGGTCGCCCGGGTTGTGCGTCATGGTGCGGAACTTGTGGATGCGGAACTCGCGTCCGTGCAGACCCACGCGCACTTGGCGGAAGAACACCGGCCCTGGCGAGTCCAGCTTGATCGCGAGCGCGATGAGGGCCAGCACCGGCGCGAGCACCGCCACACCGAGGCCGGCGAGCAGGAGGTCGAGGAGGCGTTTGGCCATGGGGGAATCGTCGAGGACTGGCGGACGGTCGAAACGGATGGGTCGCGCTGGGGCGTGGATGTCTCGTGCCTCAGCAGCCGAGTTGGGTCCGCAGGGCGATGACGACCCGGTGCACATCCGCTTCCGTCATGCGCGTGTACAGCGGCAGGCTGACCATGCGCTCGTAGGCGTGCTGGCTGTGCGGGAAATCCTCGGCCTTGAGGTCGTAGCGTTCGCGCCAGTAGGGGTGCAGGTGCAGCGGGATGTAGTGCACGCTGCAGCCGATGCCGGCGGCGTACAGCGCCTCGATCAGCGCATCGCGGGCGATGGGCGCGGCGTCGGTCAGGCGCACGACGTAGAGGTGCCAGGAGTGGGTGTCGCCGTCGGCCGGCTTGGGCGGCGTGATCAGCGGCAGGTCGGCCAGCAGCTCGTCGTACAGCGCGGCCAGGCGGGCACGCTTTTCCTGGAAACCCCGAGCGCGCTGGAGTTGGTGGATGCCCATCGCCGCCGCGATGTCCGTCAGGTTGTACTTGAAGCCGGGCGCGACGATCTCGTAGTACCAGCTTGGCACCTTGGCGGTGAAGCGGTCGAAGGCGTCGCGGTTGATGCCGTGCAGGCGCATGACCTTGGCGCGTGCGGCGATGGCCGGATCGCGCGTGACCAGCATGCCGCCTTCACCCGTGGTGATGGTCTTGTTGGCGTAGAAGCTGAACACCGTCACGTCCGAGCCCAGCGTGCCGACGAGACGGCCGCGGTGGGTCGTGGGCAGGGCGTGGGCGGCGTCTTCGACCACTTTCAGGTTGTGGCGACGGGCGATGTCGAGGACCGCGTCCATGTCCACCGCCAGCCCGGCGTAGTGCACGGGCACGATGGCCTTGGTGCGCGGGGTGATCGCGGCCTCGATGGCGGCCGGGTCGATGTTGAGCGTGGCTGGATCGATGTCGACCAGCTTCACGTCTGCGCCCAGGTAGCGGGCCACTTCGGCGCTGGCGGTGAAGGTGTGCGTGGTGGTGATGACTTCGTCACCGGGGCCCACGCCCAGGGCTTCGAGCGCCAGGTGCAGGCCCGCGGTGGCGGAGTTGACGGCGATGGCCTCGATGGGACGGGTGTCGCCGCTGGTGCCACCTGCGCTCAGAAAGGCGGCGAAGTCCGACTCGAAGCGCTTGGTCTTGGGGCCGGTCGTGACCCAGCCCGACTTCAGCGCGTCCACGACCTCGGCAATTTCCTCCTCGCCGATTTCGGGCAGAGCGAAGGGGAGGAAGGGCAGGGTGTCGGACGCGGTCGGCGGGGTGCTGGCCATGGTGAGGGTGCGGTCGAGAGACGGAATCAGTGATGCTAAACCAGTGCGCCGTATTTGCGGATGGCGGGTCAGACCTTGTCCAGCCACACCAGCACGTGGGTGCGCAGCAAGGGCAGGGTGTTGAGCAGGGGGTAGAGCCCGGGGTGTACGGCGCAGGCGCGGCGCGCGATGGGGGGGGCCAGGGTGACGCGGCGGGCGCTCAGGCGGGCGTGTGGAAACAGCTCGCGCACGCGTCGCAGCGGCACGCCGCGCACGTCCCGGTTGGACGGGTTGTTGACGGTGAAGTCGTACCAGAGCACCGAGCCGCCCGGTTTCAGCCAGCGCCACATCGTGTCGGCCAGCCGCTGCTGGAAGCCGTTGTCGAGCAGCGAGGAAAACACGGTGGCCTGGTAGACGAGGTCGCAACTGTCGTCCGCTATGGGGGCGGCACAGGCATCGCCCAGGCGCAGGTCCACCGAGGCGGGCAGAACCTGGCGGGCCGCTTCGTGCCGCTCGGGCAGCAGTTCGAGGCCGGTCAGGTGTTCGGGGCGCAGGCCCAGGCGGAGGAATTCAAGCAGGTTGCCCCCGGCACCGCAGCCCACCTCGACCAGACGCAAGCCACCGGGGTCGGTGCCGAAGCGGGCCCGAAGTCCGTGGGCGATGGCCTGTTGCCGCTCGATGAGGGTGTGCTGCACGTCCGGCTGCAGCGGGCTGTAGAGGTCAGACTGGACGCTGCCCGTTCGGCGGGCGTAGCGCTGCTCGATCTGGCGCGTCTCGTCGGAGGGGGGCGATGAGGTCACGTTCGGTGTCTGCGAGGGTGTGGGGTGTACGGGAGCGGTCGAGATCCTCACACATCCGGCCTCAGCCGGGCACCCGTGCGGTCCCGCAGGCCTCCACGAACCGCTGGGCCAGCACCGGATAGGTGTGGTTCGCCAGCACGAAGGCGCGACCCCGTTCGCCCATCGCGCGGCGCGCTTCCACAGGTTGCGCAGCCAGTCGGCGCAGGCCGTCGGCCACCGCCTCGGGCGACTCCGGCGGCACGGTCAGCCCGCAACCGGCCTCGGCCACGGGGTCGTTGCCGGCCTCGACCGAGTGCAGCACGGCGCAGCGCGCCATCATGTAGTCCATCAGCTTGTTGGGCGCGATGCCAAAGCGGTAGATGGGCACGCGTTGCCAGCCGATGTAGGCGATGTCGATGGTGGCCAGGAAGGACGGGATCTGCGCCTTGGGGATGGGCGGCAGCATCTGCACGTTCGTCAGGCCCTCGTCGGCCACCCGTTGCGCGAGGCGGTCGCACTCGTGGCCGCTGCCGACCATGACGATGGACAGCGGTTCGCCCTTGAGCCGCCGGGCGGCGTCGAGCAGGGTGTCCAGCGCGTTGGGCAGACCCATGGAGCCCGCGTAGCCGACCACGGTGGCGCCGCGGGCGCGTGCGGCGGCCACGGCCTGGGCCACGTCGTCGCGCAGCGGGGGCGGCTCGCCGCTCCATTCGTCGAGCGTGATGCCGTTGGGCACGATGTGCAGCTTGCGCAGGTCCAGGCCGCGGCTGGCCATGTAGTCGTGCACCTTGGGCAGCATGGAGACGACCACGTCGGCGTCGCGGTAGGCGTCGTCCTCGGCCTTCTGCACCAGCATGATGAAAGGGTGGCGGCGCGACATGCCCGAGAGCTCGATGGGCGAGAGTGGCCACAAGTCGTGCACCTCGAACACCAGCTTCGCTCCCGCCTTGCGGGCGATGCGGCGGGCCACCCAGATGTCCATCGGGTAGGTGCTGGAGGCGATCACCACGTCGGGCTTCTGCCGGGTGATGAGGGCGTCGGCCGCACGCCAGACCTGGCGGCAGAAGGACCAGATGTTCTTCACCCGGCCGAGGCCGTTGCCTTGGTAGGGCGGGGTGGGGAACCAGCCGTAGTCGATGCCGTCGACCGTTTGCCAGACGGGGCCGTGGGTCGGGAGGGTGCCGCCGTTCAGTGCCGCCAGGTCGGGCTGGCGGGCGCGCACGTGCGAGTGATCGGCGGCGATCATCTGCACGTGGTGGCCCGACCGCACCCACTCGCGGGCCAGATAGTAGGGCCGATATTCCATGCCCAGCGTGGGTGAGCCGGCGTAATGGTTCAGGTAGAGAACGTTCATCGCGGGAGCGGAAAGGGGCCGGGCGTCATGGCCCGGTCAGCACGTCGCGGGTTCCAGGCCGGCTTGCGGGTCCGACGTGAACGACCGCCACAGGCTGGTTTCGGTGAACCAGGCGGGCAGGCGATCGGTGTGTATGGCCAGTTCCTCGCCGTCGGTCACCTCGGCGATCCAGCGGTGCTGGGCGCCGGAGTTGTCGAAGATGTAGGCGCGGTTGGAGGCCGCCACGGCGTCGTCGAGCAGCTCGATGCTGCGGTAGTACCGCTCCACGACCTTGTCGGGCGGTACGTCGTGTCCGCCCTCCAGCACCCGCTGTCGCACGCGGGCAAGGTTGATTTCGGGGTCGTCGGTGGCGACGAAATACAGGTAGGTCCGATAGCCCTGGTCCTGCGCCTTGCGCAGGAACTCGATCTTGTCGACCGACGACATGACGGTCTCGAAGGTGAACGAGACGCCTCCGGCGAGCAGTTCGTGCCGGATGAAGTCCGAAACGACCGAGGCGAGGTAGGCGTCGATGTCTTCGCGTCGGAACTCGGCTTGGGAGCCGTCCAGGCGCATGCGCCCGGCGATGTCGGAGCGGCCGGTGCTCTTCAGCAGCGTGGACCGGCTCAGGAAGGCGGGCAAGTGGGTTGAGGCGGTCTTGTCCAGTCCGAAGGCGGCGAGGTCGATGCCGCCTTGCGCCTTCATCCCCTTCTCGATTTCGTCGGGGTTGATGTAGACGCCCAGCCACTCGGGCCGCAGCTCTTGCTTGATGGTGCTTTTGCCCGAGCCGTTGGGCCCGGCGAACATGCGCAGTCGAGGAACGGCAGAGATCATCGGCGACCGTGGCGGCGCACGAGCGTCATCCCGCAGGTGACCGAGACCGCCGGCTTGAGGGCGCGGATGACGCGGCGCGTGCCGTCGGCCGAGGTTTCGACCAGGTGACCGTCGACCGCTTCCACCACGCGCCCGAAGGTGTGCAGGGCGCGCAGGTAGGCCGCATGCCCGGCTCGCGCGGCCAAGTCCGGCAGGCGGGCGTCGTCGTCCTGGAGGGCGGCTTCGTCGAGGGGCGGCTGGGGCGTCATGGGGTTCCGATCGGGCGCTGGTCCATCATTGTGGCGCGGCGCGTCCGGGTGTGCCAGCGATTGTTCGGGGGGGCCGCAGCAAGCAAGGTCATGCCGACGGCGCGCGCGCGGGTGGCATGAGCGCCGACAAACGCTGCAGCAGGCCGTGCACGGCCGGTGCAAACAGGCCATGCGTCTGCACCCAAGCCCGGTTGGTGCGGCCGATGTCCCGGGCGCGGGACGCCAGCGGATCGAGCGCGGCCGGGTCCCAGGCGTCGACCGCATCGGGCAGGATCAGGCCGTTTTCGCCGTGTCGGACCAGCTCTCGATTGGCGGGCAGATCCGACAGCAGCGGCACGCAGCCATGGCCCATGGCCTCCAGCACCGACACCGACACCGAGTCGCTGGCGGGCTGGCTCAGGTACCACGTGGCGCGGGCGTAGCAGCGGTCTTGGGCGGCGGCGTTCAGCCGGCCGACGAACTCGATGCGGTCGGCCAGACCGAGCGTGCGGGCCTGGACTTCCAGTGCGGCGCGCAACGAGCCGTCGTTGGCCACGATCAGGTGCGACTGCGGGTGGGCGGTGGCGATGCGCGCGAAGGTCTGCAGCACGCGCTCGGGCCGGTAGATCGGCTCCAGCCCCCGGTTGGCGAAGCACAGCCAGGGTTCCTTGTTCTTGGCCTCGGTGGGCAGACGCTCCAGACCGAAGGGGAAGACGCGGACCTCGCCGGCACCCAGGGCGCGCATCTCGGCGGCCATGTGCTCGGAGTCGCTGGTGGTGATGGTGCAGGCGCGCAGGATGCGGCGGGTCATCCACCGCAGGGCCGCGCTCTGCTTGGGTGTGACCAGGATGTCGCTGCCCCAGGCCGAACCGACGATCTGTGCACGCAGCCGCCAGCCCACCTTGGCACCGAAGGCCAGGGCGCCGTGTGAGGTCAGGTAGTGCGGGTGCAGCCAGTCGGCGTCCACCTGCTTGAGCCAGCGGCCCAGCTCCGGCAGGCGCTTGAGGATGCCGACGTTGCCGCCGCCGTGGCGCGTATCTTCTCCCAGCGCCAGGCGGCACTGGGGCGGCACCAGTTCGTCGAAGGCGGGTGCAAAGCCGCGGCTCGACACCACCCAAAGCTCGACATAGGGCGCCAGCGCACGGGCCCACTTCACCAGGTGCGGGCTCTCGGCGTCACCGATCAGCACGTGGCGCCACAGGGGCGGAGGGGCGTCGCCTTCGGGTGTTCGGGCCCCTGGTCTGGACTGCGCCGCTTGAGCGGTTCTGGCCGCGCGGGCCTGGCGTTGCGCCTGCGTCGGCGCGGGATGAGACGGGATGCGGGGAATGCGGGCCATGGACAGGATTCAGTCGACGGAGGGCGCGTGCACCCATGCCTCGTAGTGTTCGCGCAGCTCGGGGTAGCGCTGCAGCAGTTTCTCGTCGGCGCGGCGGCTGTCGCCGATGATGCGCGCCGGGTTGCCTTCGAGGATGGCGAAGTCGGTGTACTCGCCGCGCACGAAGCTGCCGGCGCAGACGATGGTGCCGCGTCCCAGCCGCGTGTTGGCCTCGATCAGGCTATGCGGGCCAATGAAGCTGTAAGCGCCGATGTGCACCGGGCCGGCGATCCAGCCCGGGCGCTGCAGGCCCGGCTCGGCCATCCACGACGGCATGGCTGCCGGCCACGTCGCGTAGGTCCGGCCCAGCAGGCGCTGCGACCGGTGCGAACTGTGGGTGACGATGCTGACGTGGTTGGTGATCTGCGTGCCTTCTTCGATCACCACGCCGCCGCTGGCCTCGATCAGGTTGAAGTGGCCGATGTAGACGTGGTCTTCCAGCAGCAGACGGTCGGCGTGCTCGATGCAGGTGGACGGCGAGATGCGCGTGTGCGGCAGCCACCGGCCCTGCGAGGTTTCGCCGAACACGGTGCGGAACATCAGCCGGTGGATCAGCGAGCGGCGCCAGCGATTGAGGGTGGAGCGCAAGGGCATGTCGGCTGTCGGGTGTACGGGGGCGAGGGAAGAAAAGGGGACTTCAGCGCGAGGCCGATTCGGTCGGCGTTGCCGTGGGTGGATTGTCGGGGCAGGGCCAGGTCGCGAGGCGCCAGAAATACACGCCGAAGTAGATCGTCATCGCGGCCGACACCGCGAGGCCGGCGCCGTCCAGCCCGCCCCACCACAGACCCAGCGCGAGGGCCGCGACAAACGCCAGCTGCCCCCACAGCGCCAGGCGCAGTGCCCAGCCCTGGGCCTGCCAGGCCATGGTCACGACCGCCAGAGGCGCCGCGACGAAATGTGCGCCGATGTAGGGGGCCAGCACCCGGGCGAGCTGACCGGCCTCGCGCCATTGGGTGCCGAACAGTTGCTCGAACAGCCACGGTCCGAGGGCTGCGAGAACCAGCGTCAGGGCCAGACCGGCTCCCCCCAGGGCCCACATCACCCGGCGCAGCGCCGCACGCGCCGGCAGGCTGGGCCCGGGGCCGTGGGCGCTGAGCTGCGGATACAGCACCTGCGAGACGGCGCTGCCGACCAGCGTGGCCGGGGCCTTCAGGTAGCGCAGCGCCAGGCCCCAGAAACCGGCGGCGGCCGGACCCAGCACGCTGGCGATCAGCGCCACCGCGACCGTGTCCTGCAACGCACCGAGGAAGGCGTGGGGAGTGTTCAGCAGCGGGAATTCGCGCCAGCGCAGGGCGGTCTCGCG
Organism: uncultured Sphaerotilus sp.; assembly: GCA_964422355.1. Classification (GTDB taxonomy): domain Bacteria; phylum Pseudomonadota; class Gammaproteobacteria; order Burkholderiales; family Burkholderiaceae_C; genus Sphaerotilus. The sequence goes on from CAYRBG010000081.1 coordinate 11,653, forward strand.
AAGCGTGGCGGGCGCGGGGCCATCGGGCGGCTCGGCGCTCCGCGCTGCGGGCGATGCTGCGGCTTCCGATGCCGATGCCGATGCCGATGCCGA
>CAYRBG010000082.1:0-11716 GCA_964422355.1 uncultured Sphaerotilus sp.
ACGTCACCGGCAACACGCACCGCAGCGAGTTCTGCATCGACAAGCTGTACTCGCCGGACTCCAGCACGGGTCGCCTGGGCTTGCTGGAACTGCGCGCCTTCGAGATGCCGCCGCACGCGCGCATGTCGATCGTGCAGCAACTGCTGCTGCGCACGCTGATCGCGCGCTTCTGGAAGGAGCCTTACCGCGCGCCGCTGGTGCGCTGGGGCACCGAGCTGCACGATCGCTTCCTGCTGCCGACCTTCGTGCAGATGGACTTCGACGACGTGATGGAAGATCTGCGCCTGTCGGGCTACGCGTTTGAGAGCGCCTGGTTCGCGCCGCACTTCGAGTTCCGCTTCCCGAAGGTGGGTGAGGTCGCGGCCAAGGGCGTGCACCTGACGATCCGCACGGCACTGGAGCCCTGGCACGTGATGGGCGAAGAGGGGGCCATCGGCGGCACGGTGCGTTACGTCGATTCGTCGCTGGAGCGTGTCGAGGTCAAGGTGACGGGTCTGGTCGATCCGCGCCATGTCGTCACGGTCAACGGCGTGCCGGTGCCGCTGCAGCCCACTGGCCGCGTCGGCGAGTTTGTCGCGGGCATCCGCTACCGTGCTTGGCAGCCTCCGTCGGCCCTGCATCCGACCATCGGTGTGCATGCGCCGCTGACGTTTGACGTCGTGGACACCTGGAACCAGCGCTCCATCGGCGGCTGCCAGTACCATGTGGCACACCCGGGCGGCCGGAACTACGAGACCTTCCCGATCAACTCCTACGAAGCGGAGAGCCGCCGTCTGGCGCGCTTCTTCGACATGGGTCACACGCCGGGCAAGGTGGTGCCGGGGTCGATGGAGCGGAGCTGGGAATTCCCGTTCTCGCTGGATCTGCGTCGCCGCTGAGGTGTGAACAGAGTCACACCCGGTTTGCGGTGTGACTCTTTCTGACTCCGCACCAAAACAAGGCATCATTCGGGAATGCAAGCCAGTTTGCTGTCCGAAATTGATGAAGACGCTTCCGCCCTCGTGTTGGCGGCGGCGGGCGCAGGCACGCCCGGCCTTCACGACGAGTTGCGGGGCCGAACGGTGGCGGCGGAGGATGCCGCCGATCCTGCGATGGCGCCCTTGTGGCGCGATTTTTTTCAGATTCTCGGGCCCCAAGGCTGGGCCGATCTGGCTGCCCGCAAGGCACGTGTTCAAGCGCGGGTGCAGGAGGACGGGGCGTCCTACAACGTCTACGCCGATGGCGGAGATGGGGCGCGCACTTGGCCTTTGGAGCTTTTGCCGCTGATCATCGGAGCGCAGGAGTGGGAGCGCATCGAGCAGGGGGTGTGCCAGCGGGCGCGGTTGCTCGAGGCGGCACTGGAAGACATCTATGGGCCGCAGGAGCTGCTGCGTTCCGGGTTGTTGCCTGCCCCGCTGATCTATGGCCACCCGCAGTACCTGCGGACCATGCACGGTGTGCGTCCCGCCGGTCAGGCGTGGCTGCATCTGGTGGCGGTGGATCTGGCGCGCGGGCCGGACGGGCACTGGTGGGTGGTCGGGCACCGCTGCAGTGCGCCCTCGGGCCTGGGCTATCTGCTGGAAAACCGGTTGATCATCGGTCAGCAGTTTTCGCAGGCTTTTCGGGAGATGCGCGTGCAGCGCATCGCGTCGGCATTCCGCTCCTTCATGGAGGGGCTGCTGCATGCCAGTCCGGCGGGTGATCGCTCCCGGGCCGTGCTGCTGACGCCGGGGCCGCGCAACGAAACCTATTTCGAACACGTTTTTTTGGCGCGTTATCTGGGTCTGACCCTGGTCGAGGGTTCGGACCTGACGGTGCGCCAGCAGAAGCTGTATCTCAAGACCCTGCACGGCCTGGAGCGTGTGCATGTGGTGCTGCGGCGGGTGGACGACGACTGGATCGACCCGCTGGAGCTGCGTCCGGATTCCGCGCTGGGCGTGCCCGGGCTGCTGGAAGCCGTGCGGGCCGGCGAGGTGGTGCTGGCCAACGTGCCGGGGGCGGGTGTGCTTGAAAGCCCGGGGCTCAATGCCTTCTGGCCCGGTGTGGCGCGCCGTCTCCTGGGCGAAGAGCTGCTGTTGCCCGCCACGACGAGCTGGTGGTGCGGCGAGGCTTCGGTGTGGCAGGCCAACCGCGAGCGCTTGTCCGACTACGTCATCATGCCGACGTTTCCGAACGGTCCGGTCACGCAGAGTTTCGAGCCGGTGGTTGCGTCGGACTTGAGCGAGGCGGAGCGCCGCTCGTGGGCCGCCCGCATCGACGCCCATCCGGCGGCCCACACCCTGTTGGCCCCGGCCCGACCTTCCGAGCTGCCGGTGTGGCAGGACGGGCGCATCGAGCCCCGGCCGGTCGTGCTGCGTGTGTTTGCCATGCTGGACGCGCGGGGAGATTGGTGCGTGCTGCCTGGCGGCCTGACGCGGGTGGCCACGCCGGGCGGGGCCTCCTCGCGTTCGGTCTCGACCCGCAGTCGCAGTGGTGCCGATGCCTACCTGTCGATGCAGCGGGGCAGCGCGAGCACGGACACCTGGGTGTTGGCCCGTGACGAGGTCAGCGCGCTGAGCCTGTTGCCCCAACCCCTGCAGCCTCAGGACCTGATCGGCTGGCACCGGGCCATCACCAGCCGGGCCGCCGAAAACCTGTTCTGGCTGGGCCGCTACACCGAGCGGGCGGAGAACATGGTCCGGCTGATCGCTTTGGCGCTGGACCATCTGCAGTCGTCCTCGCCGCCGGTGTTGGCCGTGCTGCATGAACTGTTGAAGCGTCACGGGCTGATCGACGCCAAGGTGCCAGCCCCCACGCGAGCGTCTGCACAGGCCACACGCGTGTTCGAGCGTTCGTTGATTCAGGCGCTGGGGGATCCGGTGGGTGCCACCAGCGTGGCCTTCAATCTGCGGGCGTTGAGGCGCTGTGCGGAATCCCTGCGTGAACGCCTGTCGCAGGAGCACTGGGCCTTGATTCAGGACCTCGATGAGCGTTTCCCGCGCATGATCGCGGCCGCCCGGGCGCGCGATGGTCTGGAGCCCGTCAGTGATGTGGTGCGGGTGTTGTCCCATGCCGCGATGCGTCTGGCCGCAGTCACCGGCGCCCAGACCGACCGCATGACACGCGATGATGGATGGCGTTTGCTGAGCGTGGGGCGCCAGATCGAGCGCATGGACTTCCTGTCGCACGCGCTGGCCTTCGGGTTCAAGGCCGACCTGCCGCACACCGACGACGGTTTTGCCCTGTTGCTGGGCCTGTTCGACTCGACCATCACCTATCGTGCTCAGTTTCAGGCCCGGCGCGAGGTGCCGCCGCTGCTGCACCTGCTGGTGCTGGACACCGACAACCCGCGTTCCCTGGGCTGGGTGGCCCGCACGCTGCACCACCGCTTGATCCGGCTGGCGCGGCACGACGTGGCCTGGGCGCAGGGGGTCTGCGACAGCCAGCCGCAGCCGCAGAGCTGGGACCTGGGCGAACTGTGCACCCGGACCGAGGATGGCCGATACGACAAGCTTCTGGCGCAGCTGGAGGCATGCAGCGCGGGGGCGCTGGCTTTGTCCAACGAGATCAGCCGACGTCTGTTTTCCCACGTGGGCGTGTCCGACCACTCCGTCTGGCAATGAACACCATGAGTGAACCTTTGACGGCCCGGCAAGAGGCCGCCAGCGAGCCGGCGACATTGCGGGCGCTGCGAGTGACCCACGAGACGCGCTACCGGTATGCCGCCGACGTGGAGCTGGCCCACCATGTGGGTTTGTTGCGCCCGAGAGCCACGCCCACGCAGAAGGTGAGCGACTGGCATCTGACCATCACGCCCGTTCCGGACGAAGCGCCGGGTGCGACCGAGGGTGAGGGCGGCGTGCGACAGGCCGAGGACGTCTGGGGCAATTGGCGGTGCTGGTTTTCGCACTCTCGGGTCCACGATGAGTTGGTGGTGGTTTCGACCTTCCTGGCCGAGCTGGCGCCTCCTGAGCCCATCGATCCCGACGCTTCGCCGATGTGGGAGCAGGTGGTCGAGCGGCTGCGTTACCGGCCGGGCGTGCCGCTGGACGATGCGTTGGAGTTCAGCCTGCCGTCCAGTTACGCACCGCGCGATCCGCAGTTGGCTGCTTTTGCCCGGACGCTCTTTCGCCCCCGCACGCCCTTGTTGGCGGGTGCGTGCGAGATGACCAGGCACATCTTCGAACACTTCAAGTACCGGCCAGCGGCCACCTCGGTGGCCACGCGGGCGCCCGAGGCCCTGGCTTTGCGTGAAGGGGTGTGCCAGGACTTTGCCCATGTGCTCATCGGCGCGATGCGCTCCCTCGGTCTGGCGGCGCGCTACGTCAGCGGTTATCTGCTGACTCAGCCCCCGCCGGGTCAGCCTCGGCTGGTGGGGGCCGACGCCTCGCACGCTTGGGTGGAGGTCTGGTGCCCTGTGCACGGGTGGGTCGCGCTGGATCCCACCAACGGCGTGCGTGCGGGTCAGGACCACGTCACGCTGGCCTGGGGTCGTGACTATGCGGACGTGGCTCCGCTTCGCGGGGTCATCCGCGGTGGGGGGGAGGCCGTTCCGCATGTGGCCGTGACGGTCGAGCCCATCGACGAAGACGCGTCGGAACAGGGCTGATTCACCTTCATTCACACACACGGGCTCAACCCGGAGTGATCAAGGTCGATAAGGCCTTCATCACCTTCCAGATCGAGATGCCCGTGGCCATGTTCGAATCTTTGCAGCGCATGTTTTCTCGCCGTCGGGCGGACCCCAGCGACACCGAGCTGATGCAGGAGTGGGCGCTGAGTCGAGGCGACGTCAGCAAGCTGGACCGCCGGGGGCGGGGGTGTGTCGTGCTTTTCGAGATCGAGGGGGGGCCGGCCCGAATGGAATGGGGCCCGAGCCAGCGCCCCTACATCGAAGGGCAGGAACTGCGCGTGAGGGTGGACCTGGGTCTGCCGCCTTCATTGGAAATGATGGTGCTGTCGCGCTCCTTGGCCAAGAGTCTGGAGTCCGACGCCTATCAACAGTTGGTGCGAGGCCAACAGACCGGCATCGACTCTGCCCTGCCGGAAGAGCAGCGATGGCTCTCCGCCTTCGATCCGATCGAGATTCCCGAGCTGCTGGAAGTGGCCCGCCGCCAGTTTGTCGTTCTGTCCAGCTCGACCAAGCTGGCCACGCGCTGGGTGCAGGGCGATCTGGCCAACCGGTTGGTGCGAGCCACTTCGCGGTGGTTGACGCCTGAGGCTCCGTTCGTCCTGATGACGATGCGGGGCCGGGTCTACATGCGCACTTCGGCGCCCGTGCTGGAGCCGGAGCTGCTGGACGGTGTCCGTTCCCTGGTGGAGACGGCATCGCTGCGGGCGATCGGCTGTCAGAAGGTGCCACGCAAGTCCGAAGTTCCTTCCGCGACTGGGGCTGGCGCGCTCGCAGCGGCTGCCGTGTTGGCGTCCGCCGGTGGCGCGGCAGCGGGCAGGGGAGAACACCTGCTGACCGAGTCCTACGAAGACGGCTTGCCTTCCGACCTTCTGACCTTGCCGATGGTTGAGGAGTTTGAGGCCACCGACTATCCCAGCGCCTTCGGTCTGAGCGACCTTCAGACGGACGTGAAGCTTTGAACCGGGCCCCGGTGAGGGGCTGGGGCTCAAGGCTGAGGATTCTCAGGGCGCCGGGAGGGCGTTGGCCAGCCGTCCCTGCGCCAGATCGAGCGTGGCCTCACGCTTGGCAAAGCACAGGCGGATCACCTGCTGATCCCGCCCATCGGCATAAAACGCCGACAGCGGTATGGCTGCCACACCCACCTCGCGGGTGAGCCATTCGCAAAACGCCGCTTCACCCAGTTCACGCTGTGGTGTGCCGACGGCGCTGTAGTCCACGCACTGAAAGTACGTGCCCTCGCACGCCAGCGGGCGCAGCGAGGTGCGGGCCAGTCCGCGCCGGAAGTGGTCCCGCTTGCGCTGATAGAACGTCGGCAACTCCAAGTAGGGCGTGGGATCGGCCATGTAGGCCGCCAGCCCGTGCTGCATCGGCGTGTTGACCGTGAAGACGTTGAACTGGTGAACCTTGCGGAACTCCCGCATCAGCGCCGCCGGTGCCGCCGCGTAGGCCACTTTCCAGCCTGTGACGTGATAGGTCTTGCCGAAGGAGGAGATGACCACGGCACGATCGGCCAGCTCCGGGTGCCGTGCCACGCTCTGATGCACCGCCCCGTCGAAGCACATGTGCTCGTAGACCTCGTCGGCGATCAGCAGGACCCGCGTGGGCCTCAGGATCTCGGCGAGTTGCGCCATGTCCTCGGCAGACCAGACGGTGCCGGTGGGGTTGTGCGGCGTGTTGACGATCAGGGCCCGGGTGCGGGGTGTCAATGCGGCGCGGATGCGGTCGAAGTCCGGACGGAACGTGCGTGGGGTCAGCGGCACGTGTACGGCGCGCGCACCGGCCAGGACGATCGAGGGCCCGTAGCTGTCGTAGCAGGGATCGAGCACGATGACTTCGTCGCCCGGCTCGACCAGGGCCAGTACGGTGGTGAGAATGGCCTGGGTGGCGCCGGCGGTGACCGTGATCTCCTGCTCGGCGTCGTAGCGCATCCCGTACAGCCGTTCGACCTTGTCGGCGATGGCTTGCCGCAGTGTCGGCACTCCAGCCATGGGCGGGTACTGGTTGTGGCCGGCGTCGATGGCCTCCTTGACCGCCTGCATCAGCGCCGGGTCGCCGTCGAAATCCGGAAAACCCTGGCCGAGATTGACCGCCCCGCAAGCGGTGGCCAGGGCCGACATCGTTGTGAAGATGGTGGTGCCGACCGTCGGCAGCCGGTTGGCGGGCTGGATGTGCGTGGGCAGGCTGGGCATGACCGAGGGCAAGGCGGGGCGATGGGTCAAAGAGTGGCCGACCAGGGGCGGCCGACGGGTAGAAATCGTTCGCTCACAGCGCGTCGCCGCACCCCGACGTGCCGTGCTCGACCTCACCCTGCAGCGCACGCTCGATGAGGGATCGCGACAGCCGGTCCGACATCAGTTCGGCGAAGGTGTAGACGAAGGCGCGCAGGTAGGCGCCGCGCTTGAAGGCGATGCGCGTGATGTTGGGGCCGAACAGGTGGCCGACGGGGCGGGCCACCAGCTCTGCGTTCGGGCCGTTGAAGATGGGATCCTCGCGCACCGCCATCTCCGCCACGAGGCCCACGCCCAGCCCAAGGCGGACATAGGTCTTGATCACGTCCGAATCGATGGCTTCCAGCACGTAGCGCGGATGCAGGTCGCGCTGGGCGAAGGCGGCGTCGATGCGTCCCCGGCCAGTGAACGAGGGGTGGTAGGAGATGAGCGGCTCGCGCGCCAAGTCGTCCAGGCTGAGCCGGTCCACCGTGGCCAGCGGGTGCCGGGTCGGCACGACGGCCACGTGGCGCCATTCGTAGCAGGGCAGGGTGACGAGATCGTCATACAAGGCCAAGCCTTCGGTGGCGACGGCGACTTCCGCGGCGTCGTCGAGCACCATCTGGGCGATCTGTTGCGGCGTGCCCTGGTGCAGGCTGATGAGCACGTCGGGGTACCGCGACCGCAGCGCGGCCACCGGCGCCGGCAGGACGTAACGCGCCTGCGTGTGGGTGGCCGCGATCGACAGCGTGCCGGCTTCCTGCCGGGTGTAGTGCTCGCCGATGCGCTTGAGGTTGGCCACCTCCCGCATGATGATCTCGACCGAGCGCAGCACCTCCTGCCCCGGCTCGGTGATGCGTTTGAGCCGTTTGCCGTGGCGGGCGAAGATGTCCACGCCCAGTTCCTGCTCCAGCTCCAGGATGGCCTTGGAGATGCCGGGCTGCGAGGTGTGCAGGGCCTTGGCGGTCTCGGTCAGGTTGAGGTTGCGGCGGGCAGCTTCCAGCACGAAGCGGAACTGGTGCAGGTTCATGGGGCCAAGCCTTGCACCAGTGCGAGTGTGGCGCCCGCCAGGGCCTGGACCGCCACGGGGGCTTCACCCAGCGCAGGGGTGGCGTCGATGCGCAGATCGGGGTGTTGCTTGCGCAGGGTGTCGATCCACTGCGGCAGGTCGCGCCGCACGTGGCCGCCGGCCCCCAGGAACATCGGCACGATCGACACCTGGGTGCAGCCTCTGGCCTTCAGGTCGAGCACGGCGCCGCCCAGGTCCGGCGACATGAACTCAAGGTAGGCGAGTGCGACCGGCAGGTTCGGTGACTGTGCACGCAGCCGCTCGGCGATGAGCTCGAACGGCCGCGACCAGGCCGGGTCGCGCGCACCGTGGGCAAAGAGGATCACACCCAGCATGGCAACACACTCCGTTTGTGCAGGGATGGCATGAAAGTCAGCGGTTCTGCACCAGCCACCCGAAGGTGGCCAGGGAGAGCGCCAGGTAGATGGCACTGGGGGCGCTGGCGGCAATCCATGGCGTCCAGTTCTGCAGCAGACCCAGGTGGGTGGCCACGTTGTTGAGCAGCACGAAGCTGATGCCCAGCATGATGCCGCCGAAGACCTTGAGGCTGATGCCCCCGCTGCGTGCGTTGAGGTAGGCGAAGGGGAGGGCCAGCGCCATCATCACCAGACAGGCGAAGGGGTAGAGCGCCTTCTTCCAGAACTGGATCTCGTAGCGCTGCGAGGCTTGGGCGTGGGCGCTCAGGTGGCGCATGTAGGTGAACAGCGCCTGCGTGGTCATGGTGCGCAGCGGAAGCACGGCGGCGCCGACGACGCGGGCGTTCAGGCGGCTTTCCCATTCCATGCGTTCGCGGGTCTCGTCGGAGGGCAGGCGAGGCTCGGCGTTGGCCGACCAGTGGGTGATGGCCACCCTCTCCAGCGTCCAACGGCCATCGTCGCCGATGAGGGCGCGTCCGGCGGTGATGCGGCGCAGCAGCAAACCCTTGGGGTCAAACTCGAAGATGCGCACGTTTTCGACTTCGCGATCGGAGCGGGCGGCGCCGAAGTTGACGGTGTAGTGATGCACTCCGTCGGCCAAGTCGCGCGAGTCCCGCAGCCACGCGCCGCCCGCCTCCACGGACAGCCCTCCTTGGCGGCGCGACTGCATCAGGGTGGACTGCGTGTCGCACCACGGCGCCACGAAGTCGCCGATCACGAAGGTGAAGACGACAAAGACCATCCCCAGCACGGTCAGCAGCGTGAGTGCACGTCCCGGCCCCAGACCGGCCGTGCGCAGGATGGTGTACTCCGACGATTGGGCCAGACGCGCCAGGGCGTAGATCGTGCCGATGAGCACGGCAATCGGGGCCAGCTCGTAGATGTGTCCGGGCACCTGATACAGACACACCGCCAATGCGGCCCAGACGCTGTAGCTGCCGCGCCCCAGACCGTCGAGCTCGCCGACCAGATCGAAGAACAGGAACAGGCCCAGGAAGGCCGCCATCACGAAGAGCGTGGAGCCCAGCACTTCGCGGTAAAGCAGGCGTCGCACGGTGCGCATGTTCACACTCCCTTTCGGCGCGACAGGGGCGAGCGCCAGCGCGCCGAGCCGCTGCTGCGCCACCACAGCAAGCTGGTGGCCACGGTCAGCATCAGCAGGTGGATGGCCAGCAGCGAAGGCCAGAAGGCGATCTTGCCGCCGCCCACCCAGGCCTGGTTGAGGTTCACCAGGTTGAGATAGACGATGAAGGTCAGCAGCGCCGACAGCAGCGTCCAGCCGCCCGCCTTGCGGTGGCTGCCGGCGGCCATGCCCACGCCGAGCAGCATGAGGTTCAGCGGCACCAGGGCCAGGCCGATGCGCCAAGCCATCTCGCCTTGCGCCCGTCGGCCGCCGTCGGCCAGCAGTTCAAGGGTGGACCGGGCCTTGGGCGGCAGATTGTCGAGCTTGGCCGTCGCGTTCTCGCTGATGCGCACCTGGTAGTGCTCAAAACGGGCCATCGTGCGGGTGTGTCCATCGCCGTCCAGTTCGGTGCGTGACCCGCGGTCCAGCAACAGCATGCGACCTTGCTCGTCGTTCACGATGCGGCCGGCCTGGGCGGTGGTCAGGCCTTCGCGGTCCTCGCGCTGATCGAGGATGAAGATGTTGCGTCCGGTACCGGCTTCGGGGCTGTCCTTGTCGATGAAGAAGACGCGCTTGCCGTCTGCCGACGCCTGGAATTCACCCGCCGCCACGCGCGACAGATCGGAGCGCTGTTCGTAGCGCTCGCGCAGTTCGTTTGTGTGGCGGTGGGTCCAGGGCCAGACGACCAGGGCCAGCACGGCCACCAGCAGCTGGATGGGCCAGACGAAGCGCCAGACCGGCCGCACAAAGCGCTTGAGCGACACGCCGCTGGCCAGCCACACCGCCATCTCGCTGTCGCGGTAGAGGCGTGTGAGCGTGGAGACGATCGCCACGAACAGGCTCAGGCACAGCAGGATGGGCAGGTTGCTCAGCGTGGTGTAGCCCAGCAGCAGCACGACGTCCTGGGGCGCCGCGCTGCCCTTGGCGGCCAGGCCGAGGGTCCGGATGAGCATCATGGTCAGGACGATGGTCAATATCACCACCAGTGTCCCGCCGAAGCTGCGCGTGAGCTCTTTGCGCAAGGAGGAATCGAATAACATCGCGTCGATCAATAACGTCTCGGAATTATGGACGCTCGAACCCTTCTCCTTGCACGCGATCAATGGACCCGACACGCGACCGATGCCTTGGTGCTCGTGCTTCCCGCGGCGTCCGAACACTGGGACTTGCCGGAGGTGCTGCGCACCCGCATCGATGAAGCGGTAGCCGATGGTGATTTCGAGCCCAAGGTGGGCAAAGCCTTCGCCTGGTATCGTCCGGCGGACCTGGCTGCCCACCGCCTGTGGGTGGTGATCGCCGCGACCGACGAAGTCGGTGTTCCCACCGCTCAGGGCGTTGGCAAGGCCATGACGGTGGTGGCGGAGGGCTTGAAGTCGTCCGGGGCCAAGCAGGTCGATCTGGTTTGGGGTGGACAGGGAGAGTGGACGGCGGAGGCTGTACAGTCGGCTGTGACTTCGTGGCTCTCGGCCCAGTACGTCTATCGATTGACCAAGCCCAGTGCCCCGGCATCCACGGGGCCGCAGAAGCTGCGTGTGGCGGCCAGTCGCGAAAACGCTGCCGCGCTCAAGGCTGGGCTCAAGCGGGCCGTTGCCATCGCCGCGGGTGTGGAACTGGCGCGCGAGTGCGCCAACCGTCCGGGCAACCACGGGACGCCCACGGTGCTGGCCCGCGAGGCGCAGGCCCTGGGCAAGGCGCATGGGGTGGATGTCGAGGTGCTGGACCGCAAGACCGTCGAAAAGTTGGGCATGGGTGCCTTTCTGTCCGTGGCCAAGGGTTCCGACGAGCCGCTGCAGTTCATCGTGCTGCGCTACATGGGCGCGGCCAAGAAGGATGCGCCCATCGTGCTGGTCGGCAAGGGCATCACTTTCGATACCGGCGGCATTTCCATCAAGCCCTCCGCCGAGATGGACGAGATGAAGTTCGACATGGGCGGTGCGGCCAGCGTGCTGGGCACCTTCCGTGCCGTGGCCGAGCTCAAGCCCAAGGTCAACCTGATCGGCCTGATTCCGGCGTGCGAGAACATGCCCAGCGGTCGGGCGACCAAGCCCGGCGATGTGGTCACAAGCATGTCCGGCAAGACCATCGAGGTGCTCAACACCGATGCCGAAGGCCGTCTGATCCTGTGCGACGCGCTGACTTACGCCGAGCGCTTCAAGCCCGCCGTGGTGATCGACATCGCCACGCTGACGGGCGCGTGCGTGATCGCGCTGGGGGCTCACCGCAGCGGCCTGTTCTCCCCCGACGATGCGTTGGCTGCGGAACTTCTGGCGGCTGGCGAGGCGGCGCAGGATCCAGCCTGGCGCATGCCGC
>CAYRBG010000083.1:0-11692 GCA_964422355.1 uncultured Sphaerotilus sp.
CTGCAGAAGGGCTCGCCCATCCACGGCATGCCCATTCTGGAGGCCTACAAGGCCAAGACCGTCATCGTCAACAAGCGCTCCATGGCCGCCGGATACGCCGGCCTGGACAACGAGCTGTTCTACATGGACAAGACGATGATGGTGTTCGGCGACGCCAAGAAGGTCGTGGAGGACATGGTCAAGGCGATCGAGTGAGGGCCTGGTCCGTCAGGTGCGCAAGGGGCAGGTGAGCGGCCCCACCCGCACCGGACGACCGTCAGCGCAAGGGCTTGGCCGGCCGCGCGCCGGCCGAGCTCACGAAAGCCCGCCAAGCGGCCTCTTCCGGCATGCCCATGACGAAGGTCGGCGCCCCCTGCGCCGGCCACAACGCCACATACGGCGTGACGCCGATCCAGCTCGGGTCGATGCTCCAGCGCAGGCGCTCTTCCGCGCCGTCAAAGGCCCACAGCCGATCGGCCAGCTTGTAGTGCGGCGACTTCAGCAGCGCGGTATCGGCCGGGGTCGCGTCCATCACCACGACCCGCAGCGCCGGCCGGGTGGCTGCGGGCCACTGGCGCAGGCGCTGCGACAGGTCGGACAGCGTCGCCGGGCAATGGCCGCAGTCGGTGCTGGTGAAGACGACCACCGTCGGCGCCGCCTGCTCGCGCCTCCACTGCGCCCAGGTGGACGCATCGAAACGCTCCACGGTTTTGGGCGCCGCCACCGCAGGGGTGGCGACGACGACCAGCGAGGCCAAGGTCGCAACCAGCCAGGTGCGGCAACCGAAGCGCCCCCGCACGGATTCAAGGTTGAAGGGCAACAACGCGCACTCCTTCGTTCTGGGTTCGCCAGACCGCCAACGGGGTCCGGCCTTGCGCCACCAGGCGCGGGTGATCGCTTTCGCCGCGGGTGCGACCCAGCTCCTGCAGCCGGAAGCTGCGCCCTTCGTCGTCGGACAACCAGGCCCGCAGGCGCATCTCCTGGCCGTCGAAGCTGCGCCAGACGATGGCCACGCGACGACCGTCGGCCACCACGTCGGCGTGCTCGGCGGTGGTGTCGGGCAGCACGCGCACTTCGCCCTGCGGCTCGCCGCGGGCGGTGAGCCGGCCGTAGCGCACACCGGGCACGCCGTCGCGCAGGCCATACCAGACGGCGTGGTAGCCGCCGTCCGTGGCCAGCGCCAGCCCGGGCCCATGGTGGGGGCAGGCGTTCAGCGCCCATTGGTCGTAGCTTGCACGCACAGGCTCGACCGCTGTGGTCGTGTCCAGCCGGGCAAAGCCGTGGTCGCGCAGGTTGGGCTCGAACACGTGGCGCCACATCGCGGCCAGGCTGCCGTCGGCCGTTGGCGCGACCGCGATGCGGCAACACTCGCAGCTGTGCTCGGCCAGACGCAGGTCACCGCCGAAGGTGGCGCCGCCGTCTTCAGACACGGCGTGATAGATGCCGGCACCGCGATAAGCGCCCTTGCCGTCGGGGGAAGCGGCGCGCGCCGCCTCGCCGTCGCGCTTGTCGATCCACACCACATGCAGGCGGCCCCGAGCGTCAAAGCCGATGGACTCGAAGCGGTGGGTGATGACCTGGCGGTCGGCGTGCACGGTGCGCGGGGCCCCGAAGTGCAGCCCGCCGTCGGTGGAGCGCAGCAGGCGGATTTCGCCGGTGTAGGGCTTGTCCAGCGGCCGGGTGTAGGCCACGACCACCAGCCCCTTGGGGCCGAAAGCCAGCTTGGGGCGCTGCTCGCCATCGGCGGCCACGACGTCACCCGCCGTGTCCAGCACCTGGGGCTCGGACCAGTGTCCGCCCAGGTCCGTGGAGTGCTGCAGCACCAGCCGGGCCTTTTCGTCCAGACGGGCCACCCACAAGCGCCCGTCGCTGGACATTGCCGCCCCTGTGGCGAGGGGCGGCCGACGAGCCGCCGGAGGCTTCGCGGACGCAGGCGCAACCGGCACCGACGCAGCCGCAGCGGCAGCGGCCATCGGCGCATGAGCCGCGCCATGGCCCTGGGCCCAGACCGGCGCAGCGCCGCCGAGGGCCAACGCCGCGGCCGCACCCCAAAGCTTCGCCCAGATCCCCCGACAGGCATGGCCCACCGGGGTCACCGGAGCGAGGACCGCTGACGCGGTCCCGTCCATCGCATGACGATCCATGGCCTCGGCCCTCCGATCAGAAGTCCACGCCCAACTCCGCATGGAAGGTGCGGTTGGGCATCGGGTGGTAGGCGTAGTACTTGCGGTTGAACAGGTTGTCGACCCCAAAGGCGGCCTTGACCGTGTCGGTCAGGCGCACGCTGGCGCGCGCATCGACCACCAGGAAGCGGCTGTTGGCGCCGTAGGTGTCGGGGTTGACGTCGCTGTTGTCGAGCGTGTTGTACTGCCGGCCCGAGTAGCGGGCGGCCAGCGTCAACGCGCTGCGTTCGGTCGGGTGGTAGGTGCCCACCACCGTGGCCCGCCAGTTCGGGATGCCGGGATAGACCTTGCCCTCGGCCGCAGGCGTGGTCGCGTTGGACACCGTGCGGGCGCGTGCGTAGGTGACGCTGCCGGTCAGGTCCAGACCCCGCACGACGGCATCCCGCTGCTGGTAGGCCAGCGTCAGACCGCGCGTGCGCACGTGATCGACGTTGGAGTACGCCGTGACCGTGGTGCTGTCGACCACCGTGCGCTGCGAGTAGATGGCGTCCTTCATGTCCTCCCAGAACATCGAGGCGCGCAGCTTGCCGCCCTCCAGACGGCGTTCGGCCGTGAGTTCGGTGCTGGTGGCCTTCTCGGGCTTGAGGTCGGGGTTGTTGTTGGTGATGGACGAGCCCACGGTGATGGACTGGAACAGCTCGTTGACCGTCGGCGTGCGGTAGGCGCGCCCCACCGCCCCGCGCAGCATCCAGTCGGCACTGGCAGCAAATTCCAGCGCCAGCTTGGGCGAAGCCAGGGTGCGCTGGCGGTCGGCATAGGTGCCGGTGGAGGTGGCCGAACGGCTTTGCCCGTCGGTGGCGCTCCAGTCTTCCACGCGCAGGCCCGGCGTGAGCTTCCACTGCGGCGCAAAGCGCCAAGCGTCCTGAACGAACACCGCCTGCGTGCGCGTCGTGCCGCGCGAGGCCGAGCGCAGAACCCCGGCGGATGTGGCTCGCTGCCAGTCGCTGCTGCCTTGCGTCGCACGGCTGTAGGTCGTGCTGGCGTCCAGGCGGTATTCGTCCGCATGGACACCGAACGACACCTCGTGGGCCCGCGGCCCCTGGCCCTCGGCGGCCGAGCGCCAGTGGCCCTTGACGTCCAGCGTGCGCCAGCCGTCGCCGTAGGGGTTGTTGACCACCGTGCCCCAATACCCCGAGGTGCCCTGAGGCAGGCTGGTGTGCTGCTCGTCCTTGACGATGCGGTAGTCGGTGAGCTGGGCTTCCCAGTCCCAGGCACCGCGGGTGTTGCTGCGCAGGCCCAGCGCGTTCATCACGTGGGTCTGTTGCCAGGTGCTTTCGGTGAAGCTGTTGGAAGGCAGGCTGTAGCTCTTGCCTTCGATGTTGACCGTGCCGGTGCTGACCGTGCGTCCCGCGGCGTCCTTGAGGTAGCTGGCCGAGTGGTTGTGGGACTGGTTCTGCCACAGACCGAGCATGTAGCTCAGCTTGAGCGTCGGGTCGATGTCGTAGGCCAGCTTGACCTTGACGCTGCCCTGGGTGGTGTCTTCCTGGCTGGTTTCGCCGACGATGATGCGCTTGGCTCCGCTGGGATCGGTGTCCACCGAGTAATTGCTCACGGCGGTGCCGGCCGTGCCGGTCGTGCCCCTGCTCGGATCCAGCGTCACGAAGGACATCGGGTGCCCCGTGCTGACCAGATGATTGAAGCCGACCAGCCACGACAGGTCGCCGGCCTTGTTGCCCACCGTCGCGTTGACGTTGCGACCGGTGTAGGTGCTCTTGTTGCCGTACTGCTCGAAGTTCTCGCTGAACATCTGCGCCTTGGCATGCACCTCGAAGGACTCGGGCATGCGCGTGGTCATCAGCACCGTCGTGCCGATGGAGTTGCCCGGATACGCGGCCGAATAGGGTCCAAAGAAGAAGTCCACCCGCTGGATCTCGGCCGGCGAGACCATGTTCCAGCGCGCCGGGTACGCAAAGCTGTTGCCCAGCAGGTTGGACAGCAGGAAACCGTCGGCATAGACCAGGGCCCGCGCACTGGACGTGACGCTGGCGGTGCGCGTCTCGACGATGGCGTTGCGGTCACCGATGTAGCGCTTGCGGGTCATCGTGTCGGGCGAGTACTTGACGATGTCCTCGGTGTTGATGACGTTGACCTGCTCCTGCAGCTCACGGGCGCTGTAACCCGCACTGTTGGCCGGCAGGTTGCGCGGCAGACCGCCGCCGGTGCGGGCTGAGCCCTTGACGACCACCGACTGCAGCTCGGTTTCGCCTTCGGCACTGCCGGCCTGGACGGCTTGGGGAATGAGGGCCAAAGCCGCAGCCGCGGCCAGCACGTGAACGGCACAGGGGAAAGGACGGGCCGAAGCCGCACGTCCACAGGTGGAGGAAGACATGATCTGAATTCGTTTTCCGAAGCGGGCCGCCCCCCGGGGACGGCCTCAGCAGCCGGTGCCACCCTTTTGGGCGCACGGCAGAACGACTCGGCGGCCCGACAGGGGGTCCGGCCGAATCACGGCAGAAGAAATTCAGATCTGAGGCGGCGGACCGCGTACAGGCTCGATCGTGACGGCGGCTTCAACCGGTGGAGCCACCCAGGACGCACCGACCCAGGCCGTCTGCACCAGCGCAGGCAGCGCGGGAGGCACAGCCCATGCCGCCCCCCACATCGCGGTGCAGAGGCAATCGGCGCAGCTCGCCATGCCGGACATCGTGTCGCTGCCGCTGGACGTGCCGTGCGGCGCATCCATCGACACGCAGACCTCGGCCGCCAACCCCTGCATCGCCAGCGTCATCTCGACACCGAGCGCAGCCTTGGCCGGTCCGGTCAGCAGCAAGGCGCCCAGCATCCACCACGCCAGCCAGCGGCGCAGCAGGGAGTTGGAGAACGGAGCCAAGCGCATGGGCCGCGATGCTATCGGTCGGGCAGGGTCGTGCCCATGCCTGCCGGGGTACCTCGATTCTTGAGACTTGATCGGCGTCAACACAAACAAGGCGCCTGCAACGATCCCGCAAGATCCCTATGATGGGCACTTGCAATGGATCGCCACCTCTGATCACCTCCTGCCGTGACTTACCCCCAGGATCTGCCGCTGGCCCAACTGCAGTTCTATGCCACGGCGCCCTACCCCTGCAGTTACCTGAAAGACCGGCAGGCCCGGTCGCAGGTCGCCACACCGTCGCACCTGATCAACGCGGACACCTACTCGGAGCTGGTGGCCGCCGGCTTCCGCCGCAGCGGGTTGTTCACCTATAGGCCTCATTGCGACACCTGCCGGGCGTGCCGGCCCTTGCGCATCCCCGTGCAGGACTTCATGCCCAGCCGCAGCCAGCGCCGCGCCTGGAAGACCCACCAGCACCTGCAGGTGCGCGTGCTGCGCCTGGGTTTCCTGCCCGAACACTACGAGCTCTACCTGCGCTACCAGACCCACCGGCACGCCGGTGGCGGCATGGACGAGGACTCGATCGACCAGTACACCCAGTTCCTGCTGCAAAGCCGCGTCAACTCGCGTCTGGTGGAGTTCCGCGATCCGGCCGAACATCCCGATGTGCCCGGCACGCTGCGCATGGTTTCGGTGGTGGACGTGCTCAACGACGGGCTCTCGGCCGTCTACACCTTCTACGACCCGGACGATCGGGCCAGTTACGGCACTTACAACGTGCTGTGGCAGATCGCCCAGTGCCGAGAGATCGGCCTGCCCCACGTGTACCTCGGCTACTGGATCGAGCACAGCCGCAAGATGGCCTACAAGGCGGACTACCGACCGTACGAACTTCTCGACGTCGACGGCCAATGGAAAAGGCGCGTGCAGCCCACCCTGCACGCGCCCTGAAACGTTGCCGGGGCGGCGCCGGAGCGCCGCCCACAAGCCCTTCGATCAGAAGAACAGCACGCCGCCCAGCGACAGGGTGCGGGTCTTGGTTTCGGTCGTGGAGTTGGTGATCTTCTCGCCGTTGATCTCGCCCACCAGCGTCACGAACTTGTTGAGCGAGTGATAGGCACCCACCGTGACGGCGCGGTTCTTCTGCTCCTGACCGGCACCGAAGGCACCGCCCTTGTCCTTGTTCTGACCCAGGTTCAGACCCACCTTGGTGGCGCCGAACTTGTAGGTGCCCTGCAGGAACATGCCCTTGGAATCGGTGCGGTTGCCGGCACCGTCGCTGCCGCCCAGGAACTGGGCACCGACCGTGGACATGCCCAGGCCCTTGCCGGTAAAGCCGTAGGCCACGGCCTCGAAGTCGCCGACGCTGGCCTTGCCGCCCAGCTCGAAGCCCTGGGCGTTGAACGGTGCGGTCGCGCAGGTGCCGCTCGCGCAAGAGGTGTTCTGGCGAACCAGACCGGCCCAGACCTTGCCCGACACGTCACCCTTCCAGCCGTAGTCCACCTTGGCCTGGAAGCCCGGGGTCTTCGTCTCGTCGCCCGCGAACTTGCTGGGCTGGAAGATGCCGGCCGAAATGTGCGCACCGCCGAGGTCCGGCGAGGTGTAGGTGATCTGCGGCTGGAAGCCGGTGTACATGTAGCCGTGACCGATCATCCCGAAGGTCGTGTTGAACGGGATGTTGGCGCCGGTCGTGCCGCCCACGCCCAGCAGCGTCATGTCCGACAGGATGATGTCCTGACCGAACAGGCCGATGTCGCGGCCGAACTTGATGCTGCCCCAGTCGGAACGGCCGAACTGGAAGTACACGTTGCGGGTGTCGATCTGGCTGTACGGATTGACGTTGCCCGCGCCGCCGGCGTTGTTGCCGATCGGCAGACCGATGACTTGCGAGTTGTTGTTGATGCCCGGCGCAAACGAGATGTGGGCCTTGACGTCCGTGCCTTCGACCTTGGAGGTCATGACGAAGTTGATCCAGCCCGGCAGCAGGCCGTTGCCCACCGCGCTGTCGGTCGTGTGGACTTCGGCACCGGTGGCCTTGGTGGTGGTCTTGACGTCGCGGTTCATGTAGAAACCGTTGACGGTGCCGTTGATGTCCAGCGTGACGTCACCTTGGGTGAAGCTGACGGCGTGGCTCGTGCCGGCCATGGCCAGCAGGGCAAAAGCGACGGCGGTCGAGAGGGTGTGGCGCTGCATGTGGGATGTCTCCAGTTATGAGGGTCTGACGAGCCCGCCCTCCCAGCCGAGAGAGGAGCCCGCGTCTGACGGGCAGATCGCCCGCTCCCTTGCGCCAGTTCCGTGCCACCACCCCAGGACAAGCTCGGCCCGCTCTTTTTCAGGGTTCCCCCCCAAGAACCTCGCCCCTTGGGAGCGGGACCCCTTCCAGCCGGCCGGCAAAGTTGTGTCGCCGCGACATCGTCCATCCGGGTCTGCACCGAGATGTTGGTGCTGGCGCCACAGTTTGGTCACGCAACCGCCACGTGCGGTTGCCGTGCCGCTTCCCCGGATGAGGGCAAATCCTTACGGAACTCCACCTCCCCAAGTCAGGTCCACCGGCACGCCACAGGCTTTCACAAGGCTGACACGCCCCACCCCGTCCGATTTGAGCCGGCAGCCCCGTCTCGCCGTATCGAAGCGGCACAGTCGAGGCGACGATCTGTGTCATCCTTCGAACCACAACCCATTCGCCTCCCCGCCTCTCGCATGTCGCAACCGCACTTGGGCCGCCCTCTTGTGCCCCCCCACTCCGAACGTGCCCCCCATCGGCTGGCCATCGCCGACGACCACGCGATCGTGCGCATGGGCTATCGCCGACTGCTCGAAGATGAACCGGATCTGCGGGTCATCGCCGAGTACGGCAGTGCGGACCAGGCCGAGCGAGATCTGCTTCAGCGCCGGCCGGGTGAGATCGAGCTCCTCATCCTCGACCTGTCGATGCCCGGCCGCAGCGGGTTGGACCTGCTGCGAGACCTGCGCACGCAACTGCCCGAGCTGCGCGTGGTGATCTACACCATGCACGACACCGCGGCCCTGCGTGCCCAATGCCTGCGCGCCGGAGCGGCCGATGTGGTCAGCAAGAGCGACGATCCGGATCTGCTGGTCGCTGCCGTGCGTCAGGTGCTGAGCCTGGTGCCCCCCTCCCCTGGCCCCCACTCACCCGCTCCTTCCGGCCACACCGGGCCGTGGGCGCCCCACGATCAGCTCACCCCTCGGGAGCACGAAGCCCTGCTCCTGCTGCTGCAAGGCCTGTCGCTGGAGCAGGTGGCCCGGACCATGGCGGTGTCCGACAAGACCGTCTCCAACTACCAGACGCAAATCCGTCAGAAGCTGGGCGTGAGCTCCGCCCTGGAGCTGCTGCGGTACGGCCAGGCCCACGGTCTGGCGCCCTGAACGACGCCCACGGCGCCGACTGCTGCGCCGTGGAACACTTTGGGACGACGCGATGTCACCGGGCTGCGCAAGCGTCCGGGACATTCCCTCGCCCAGGAAAAATTCCCTAGGGCCACAGCGTCCACCTTCCTTAACGTGCGGGCCACAACAGTCCAACAAAGAGACAAGCCATGCCCGCACTCACTCACTCTGCCTTCCCCGCCCGACCCGCGGTGAACCTGCACCCCCTGGCCCTGGCAGCCGCCATCGCGCTGGCACCCGGCTGGGTCATCGCCGCCGATGCCGACCCGGCCCCGACCACCGAACTCGACAAGGTCGAGATCCGCGCCACGCCGGTCAACGGCTCGCGGATCAGCAAGTCCAAGGTGCCCGCCCCGGTACAGACCCTGTCCGGAGAGGACATGCAACGTCGCGGCAACCTCAGCCTCGGTGACGCGCTGCAAAGTCTGGGCAGCGTGCACATCAACGAGATGCAGGGCAACCCGTTCCAGCCGGACGTCAACTACCGCGGCTTCACGGCTTCGCCGCTGCTGGGCACGCCCCAAGGCCTGTCGCTCTACGTGGACGGCGTGCGCCAGAACCAGCCTTTCGGCGACACCGTGAGCTGGGACCTCACTCCCCGGTCCGCCATTGCCGAGGTGAGCCTGATGCCCGGCTCGAACCCCCTGTTCGGCCTGAACACCCTGGGCGGCGCCCTGTCGGTGACGACCAAGGACGGCCGCACGGCCCCCGGTGGCTCGCTGATGCTCAGCCGCGGCAGCCACGGCCGCTGGATGGGCGAACTCAGCTACGGCGGCGCCAACGACGAGGGTTGGGACTGGTTCGGCACAGGCACCGTGTTCAAGGAAGAAGGCTGGCGAGACGCTTCGCGCAGCGCGGTGGGCCAGGTGTTCGGCAAGCTCGGCTGGCGCGACGGTGTGAGCCGCGTGAGCCTGTCGGTGTCGCACGCCGAAAACACGCTGCGCGGCAACGGTCTGCAGGAGCAGCAATTGCTGGACCGCGACTGGTCCAGCGTCTACACCAAGCCCGACGAGACACGCAACCTCGGCAGCAGCGTGACGCTGCAGTTCGAACGTGAGCTGAACAGCCAGCTCAAGGCCAGCGGGCACGCCTACTGGCGCCAAGTGCGCACCAGCACCTACAACGGCGACATCAACGAGGGCTCTCTGGACCAGTCCGTGTACACGCTGTCTGCCGCGGATCGGGCCGCGCTCACCTCGGCAGGCATCGCCTACCCGTCCACCGCCATCACGGCCGCCAACACCCCCTTCCCCTATCTGCGCTGCATCGCCCAGGCCCTGCAGAACGACGAGCCCGGGGAGAAGTGCAACGGCCTCATCAACCGCACCGTGTCGAACCAGCAAAGCGAGGGCTTGGCCGGGCAACTGAGCTGGACCGCCCCCTTGGCCGGGCGAGCCAACCTGCTGGTCGCCGGCGCGTCCTGGGACGGCAGCCGCACGAGCTTTCGCCAATCGACCCAGCTCGGTTACATCAACAGCGACCGCAGCATCACCGGCATCAACGCCTACGCCGACGGCGTGACGGGCGGTGACGTCGATGGTGAGCCTTTCGACAACCGCGTGGACCTGCGCTCGCTCACACGGACGGCCAGCCTGTACGCCACCGACACGCTGTCGATCACGCCGCAACTGCACCTGACCGTCTCGGGCCGCTACAACCGCACCCGCGTGCTCAACACCGACCGCATCCACACGGACGGCGGCGACGCGTCCTTGGACGGCGACCACCGCTTCCACCGCTTCAACCCTGCCTTGGGCCTGAGCTGGCAGGCCACGCGCTCGCTCACCGCCTACGGCAGCTGGAGCCAGGGCAGCCGCGCGCCCACGTCGATCGAACTCGGCTGTGCCAACCCCGAGCGCCCCTGCCGCCTGCCCAACGCCATGGCCGGGGATCCGCCGCTGGACCAGGTCGTCACGCAGACGGCCGAGCTGGGGGTGCGCGGACGCTGGGACGCCCGCACGGAATGGAACCTGGGGGTCTTCCGCGCGGACAACCGCCGCGACATCCTGTTCGTGGCCGACGACCAAGCCGGCTACGGCTACTTCAAGAACTTCGGCCGCACACGCCGCCAAGGGCTGGAAGCCGGTGTGATCACCCGTCAAGCGGCTTGGTCCTTCAGCGCCAACTACACCTGGCTGGATGCCACCTTCCGCAGCGAGGAGATCGTCAACGGCACGGGCAACAGCACCAACAGCGAAGGTGCGGGCATGGAAGGCACGATCCAGATCCGCTCCGGCGACCGCATGCCGCTGATCCCGCGCCACCAGCTCAAGCTGGCCATGGGCTGGAAGGCCTCCCCCACGTGGGATCTGGAGCTCTCCGGCATCGGCGTGTCAGGCAGCTATGCGCGCGGCAACGAAAACAACGCCCACCAACCCGACGGCTCCACCTACCTCGGCAGCGGCCGCAGCGCCGGCTATGCGGTGTTCAATCTCGCCACCCAATGGCAGACCACCTCTCGCCTGAAGGTGTTCGGTCACGTGGCCAACCTGTTCGACCGCCGTTACACGACGGCCGCGCAGCTCGGCAACACCGCGTTCACCTCCAGCGGGGCGTTCCAGGCTCGGCCTTTCGGCGGCTCGGCAGCCGCCGGCTACCCTCTGCAAGGAAGCACCTTCTATGCCCCCGGGGCGCCACGCAGCATCACGGTGGGCCTGAAGTACGACTTCGCCACCCTGTAAGCATCAGGTCCATCTCACCAACAACAGGGCGCCTTCACAGGCGCCTTTTTTCATTGAGCGGTGATGGGCGAGCCCTAAAAATCATGCAGTGGGGCTTGCCCGGAGCGACGGGCGGCGGGTCCCTTTTCGTCTCCTGAAATCTGATGCGTCCTGCGCACGACAAATGCGCTCGACGTGCGTGAGAAGGCCTCGACAGACGCCGAATCGTTGCGTATCTCGGGTAGGATTTTCATCCTGTGAATTTTGACCGTCGGTGAGGACGGGCCCGGCCAGCGCTGCCCGACGCCCGAACCGCACCCCGCCGTCGCGCTTCCCCTTGGCCTTGAGCCCCCCTGAGGAGACCACTGCATGAGCACCCCCACGCCGCCGACCATCATCTACACCCTGACGGACGAAGCGCCCGCGCTGGCGACCGCCTCCTTCCTGCCCATCGTGCGCGCGTTTTCCGCGCAGGCCGGCATCAACGTGGCGACGAGCGACATCTCGGTGGCCGCCCGCATCCTGGGCAACTTCCCCGAGTACCTGACCGAAGAACAGCGTGTGCCCGACACGCTGGCTGCCCTGGGCCAACTGACGCTCAAGCCCGAAGCCAACATCATCAAGCTGCCCAACATCAGCGCCTCGGT
>CAYRBG010000084.1:0-11689 GCA_964422355.1 uncultured Sphaerotilus sp.
CCCGTCCCAAGTTCGTCGAGACCTTCCTGGCCTCGCTGGTGAACTGGGACTTCGCGGCCAAGAACTTCGGCTGATCGAGTCGAGGGGTCTTCGAGGCCCCAGGCAAAAAGGCCATCCTGACGGATGGCCTTTTTTTTGTTCCTGCAGGAGTCCGGGGGAGGATCCCGGATGAATCCGTCTTACCAAGACGACTGGAACGAATCCGGATTGAACTTCGGGTGCGTCGTGATGCTGCTCAGGTCGACGAACTCGAACATGTCGAGCTTGAGGCCGCCCCGCAACTGGCTTGTGGTTTCGGGATCCCACTTGGCGTTGGGTTCGCCCTGCACGAAGAAGTCGGTGCCGATGTCGGCCACGTACAGGCCGTAGGTCTTCATGGCCTTGACCAGGGCCTTGGCCTGGGTGGTCCAGTGATCGGGGGCCTTGAAGGCCGGGCGCAGGCGCAGCAGGGCGCCAAACGGCACGCCGCCACCCGAAGGATTGCCGGCGAAGTGCCGGGCCGGCCAGACGTATTTCTTGTCCAGCACGCTGTCGCGGAAGGTCACGCGCAGCGGGTGCCGGATCTCGCCGCTGGAGGCCTCTTCCGCCCGGGCCAGGAAAGGCAGGATGGGCAGACCGGCCGCATCCCCGGAGGTCCAGGTTTCGGGGCGCATCTCGTTGGAGTTCAGGTCCCAGGCCGCGACCGAGTACATCTGCCAGCGGCCCTTGATCTTGTAGACATAGTAGCCCTCCCACAGGCGGCAGGCGCCGGATTCCACCACCAGGAGATGGCGGTCGCCACACACCGACGGATCCATGCAAGCCCCGCCCTCGAGCTTCATGGCGCTGTCCTTGGGGAAGGGGAACAGGCGCTGATCGATGTCGACCAGCTCACAGCCGCGCTTGAGACGCTTGCCGTTGGGGGCCGAGGCCTGGGGCACCCCGCAGTCGCTCTCGTTGGGCGAGCCGGCGCCGTTGACCGAGCCATCGCGGTCAACGATGCTGAAGTCGACCGTCATCCACTGCGTGTCCGAAGGCTTGCCCGACACCACGTTGTGCGGGATGCCGTAATAGGTCTCGCGCAACTGCGGGTTGTCGTTGTTGCCCCAGTCCGGACGCATCTCGCGGTGACGGCCGATGCGGTCCAGCCACGCGCCGTTGCGGGGGTGGGTGGGGAAGCGGGTGGTGTCGTCGATGCGTTGGTGGAAGATGGAGTTGGCGGGGAACATGGAGCAGAGATCGGCTCCGAGCGCACCACTGTGCACGGCAAACGCCGCGCAGCATGCGGCCATCCATGAGCCCAGGGGCCGAGTCCGCGCAGTGAGCCGCAGCCTGGACAGCATCAATTTGATCGATTTCGGCAGGGGGTGCTTCGCGGGCTGGGGGGCGTGCAGGGTGAGCATGGTGGCGAGCAGATGGAGATGGACGTCAAGAAATGTATCAAACGACGTTCAGAAGTGCATGAATCAGCGCGAAGGCTTTTCTGGTGACGGCAGTCGAACAGCGAGAGCAGAGATGGTTTTGGTTTTTTTTGTGGAGATAAATTCAAATGAATACCCCCTGTACTGGGGGTGATCTGGGATGATCTGAAAAAAGTCACATCTCAGACGGTGCGTTACATCGTGTAATGCTTATTGCGAGCAAAATGGGTCACATCCCCCCGGTATAGAGGGGACGGATGGTATGCGTGGGGAACTTTGGGCATATAAAGTTCAGTGGGCGGGAGATGGATGGTCTGTCTCTCGGTTTTATTGAGCGGGAGTTCTTTATGTTCAAGAAGTTGGCAGCAGCTGCTGCCGTGTCGATGGCCATGGCTGCTCCGGCCATGGCTGACGCCGGTTTCGAAACCGGTACTACTGGCTGGTGGTGGCAAGTGAACACCACGCAAGTCGATCAGGTGGCCTACGGTTCTTCCGTCAACGTCGACTGGTTCGGTGCTCCGCAGGCAGTCACTGTCAGCGCAGCCTCCAACGCCGTTGGCGCAGGTTCGTACTTTGGCCTCCTGTCCAAGGGCAGCACCTTCGGTGCACAGACCGATTACTTCGGCGGTGCTTCCGTGGCTGGTGACAAGCTCTGGCTGTCGATCCTCAGCGGCGACAACGCTTCCAACACGGGTTACACCGGTTTGAGCGTGGCCGATGGCGGTGACTGGACTTACGTCACGTTCTACGGCAACAGCGGCGCCGTGCTCGGCACGCCGGACGCGATCACCACCGGCATGGCTTGTGGCGGCACCAACGCCTGCACGATCGAGAACAACTGGTTCTACTACGACGTGCCGGTCGGTACCGTTGGCTATGTCATCACCCTGCGCCAGGGCGACGAAACCAACGTGGCCAAGCTCGCCATCGACTACACCAGCGCCGCAGCGGTTCCGGAACCCGAGACCTATGCCATGCTGCTGGCCGGTCTGGGCGCTGTGGGCTTCATGGCTCGCCGCCGCTCCAAGGCTGCCTGATACAGGCGAGTCTTCGCTCTGCGATGCAAGTCGCAGAGCGAATGGCAAAAAAACGAAACCGCACCTTCGGGTGCGGTTTTTTTATTGGTATTTGATATTTGATATTTTTTTGCTCAATTGGCGGATTGCTCTGCGTCCGATGATTCGGGGGCGCTGGCTGCAGAATCTTCGGAAGGCACATTATGCTGTTCCACATAACGGGCCCAGTCGTCGAGTTTCTTTTGCCAGTCGGGACTGATTTCCTTGATCCAATTCTGAACGGATTCAGGCACCTCGGCCCAATGTCGAATCGCCAAATCTTCCAGCGTCTGTCTGACGGTGATTTCATTGGGGCCCAGCGCACGCGCCTTTTCCCACGACGCGAGCCAAACCTCGGTGGGCAGGTTCAGGGCCGACTCGTACAAGGCCCGGTTGGCCCAGGATGTCGCAAAGCCCGGACGCACGGTGATCGATCGCTTCTGGTACTCGAGCGCTTTGCCGTACCAACCCACCTCTGGCGAGCCTGGTGCGCCGCCGGTCCATTCCTGATTGCCTCTGAGCGCGTACAAGCGGGCCAGCGCGTCCATGAGCACCGCATCGTTGGGCGTTTCAGAAAGCGACTTCAGAAGCGCCTGCTCAGCGTGTTCCCACTGCTCCATGCGCCATGGCACGCTGCCGCTTTCCCAGAGGCTCTGATCGACCAGCACGCTCTTGGCCCGCCAGTCGGAAGAGATCATGGGCAGGGCCACGCTGGCCACGCCCACAAAGGCGGCCATCGCCACGCTGAGGGCCAGGAGGTTGCCTGCGCAGCGCCAAGAGCGCTTGGGGGCGTGTCGCCCGTTCACGGGGCGCTCGAAAGCTTCCCGCGGAGCCCTTTGCCGAGCTCGAGAAAATTGATCCTGCACGATGGATTCAGCGGGACTTGTCCAGCAGGGAAATGTCGCTCAAGCTCATGCCCCGCGGTTCCGAACGCTTCGGTGAAACAGGCTGTGACCTGGCAGCACGTGAGATGCCCTTCAGATCGGGGCTGCGTGCATCAGTCAGTGCGTGTTCCAGCGCGGGCTCTCGAGAGATCGAGGCCATGTCCAGCCCCAGCGCGGCGGAGGACATGGGTTTCGCCGAGCCAGCGGCTGGGCGCTTCCGGAGGACCTGCAGCTCCGTCGTGGTTACCGCAACGACAGCAGTTGCGCCATCGGTCTCGCTGATCTTGCCGGCTGCCTGTGGCTCAGGTTCGGCATCTGCAGCGGTTGTCGATTCCTCTTCGATGACGCTGACTTTTGGCGCAAGCGCCTTTTCCTCCTTGCGCCCCCATCCCTGAGCCAATGATTTCCACCAGGGTTTCCGAGCTGCGGACGGCGCCGCTGCGAGTGGGGCGGACGCGATCTCCGTCGCATCGGCGCGCTCGACCGCTTCGGCCGCGACCGGTACCGTGGCGACGGGGGCTTCTTCTGCCGCTTTTGCCGACAACGGCGCTGGCGCTTCGGGCGATCCGGCCGCAGCAAAATTCAGCTCGATGATTTGCGCTCCCGGTTCGTCGTGCGGTTCGGGGCAGGTGTCGACGAAGGTGTCATGCGCCTCCACGACATCGTTCAGCGTGGGAGGCAGCGGTTTTGGTGCCGTGTTGGACCGCTGGTAGGCCAGTCTCAGTTTCGGTTCGCGCCAAGTGTCCGCCGGCGGAGCAGACTGGGGCCACGCCAAGCCGTTCACCTGCAGGTGTGACGTGGCCGCGTGCAACTGCTCGATGACGGTGTCCACGCGGTCACCCTCTGCCTCGGCGGAGTCGGCACGTCCTTGTTCCGCTGCGACCACATCTGCGGGTGCGCAGTCCTGCGCCACCAGCGCTTCAGGGTCTTGGGCCTGCGCATCGGCTGGCGGCTGGATGGTTGTCTCGCCCTTTTCCCCCTCGGGTGAAGACGCCGGCGTGTCCAGCGGACCCGTTTCAGGGGGGATGAACAAGGCGGCCGGCTGGGTATCGCCGAACAGCGTGTCCAGCGACCAAGGGTTGGAGCTCAGCGGCGCAGCGACTCGGTCCATGGGGGCTCCCACGTTCAGCATTGGCTCGGCCCCTGCGGCTGCGAAGCCATCATCCAGCAGTTGAAGGGTGTTGACGCCTGCGTTGGTGGATGGGCACGCGAACTGCGGCAGATCGCCCAGGCCGGCCATCCAGGACGTGTCGGAGTCCGGAGGCGTGGAAAGCTGCCCCGGTGCCTCCAGCGGCAAGGCGGGGGTCGAGCCGCCAGCGGTCGGCGACGTGGGCAAATCACTCAGCAGCCACGACGGAGAGGCGGACGCACGGGCGGCCGCCGCCATCGGCGCCACGTCGAGATCTCTCAACGTCGTGCCATCCCGGCCTTGAAACACGATCTGTCCGATCCCGGCCCAACGGGCAGGATTGCGCTCGGTCAGCTCCTCGGCGCGTTCCAGGCCGTAGTGCTCGATCAACCACTCACGCGCCGAGCCCAGGCGAGGGGGGCGTGTCCGCACGCTGTGTGCGTCGCTCGCCACCACGGCGATCCAGTCGGGGTGGTGGTCGAGCAGCGTGCGAGAAACGGCTTCCGCCCGGCGACCGAACTCGCCGATCAGGGATGCCGCCGTCAGCTGCAGACGCGCTCCCGTGTCCATCAACGGCCACAGCAGCTCAGGATTGGCGCAAATGGCGCGGTTGCGCTCCGGGTGCGCAATCAGCACCTGCAGGTCGCGGGAGCGCAACCGACCGATCAGCGCATGCGCACCGACCGGAATCTGCCCGTCCGGCAGCTCCAGCAGCACCGTGTGTCCACCGTCGGCATGTCGTCCCAGAAAGGGCAGCCGGCCTTGATCCAGCCACTCCAGCATTTCCGAGCAGAGGCGCACTTCGGCGCCCCAGCTCATCGTCAGAGGCAGGTCGGCGCGCGTCACCTCGGCCAGCACGGCGTCGAAGGTTTCGCGGATCGACTCGGCCGTGTTGTCGAACACGCCGGGGTAGATGTGCGGGGTGGCCACCACATGCTGCACCCCCTGCTCGACCATGGCGCGCAACAGCGCCATCGAGCCCTCCATGGAGCGGGGGCCATCGTCAATGCCGGGAAGAACGTGGGAGTGCAGGTCGAGCATGATGGGTCCAATCAGGCCGTCATCGAAGCCTGAATGGTTTCAGGTGCGTCGTCCTTGGATTTTGCATTTTCGGTGCCGTAAGTGCCATACGCCCCATAGGTGCCGTAGGACTTGTAGCTGCCGTAGGTGGTCTCGCCGTAGTAGCGGTCGGCCTTGTCGAAGTCCAGCCCGTTCACGACCACACCCTGCACCTTGGCGCCCGCACGTTGCAGGCGTCCCAGGGACTTGCGGGCCATCGACACCGTGCTCTGCGCGGCGCGCACCACAAACACCACCTCGTCGGCCTTGGGCGCCAGGGCCAGGCCGTCACTCACCAGCTCCACCGGAGGGGAGTCGATGATGATGAAGTCCAGCTGCGGCTTCAGGTGCTCCAGCACGTCCAGGAAGCGCTGCGACAGCAGCAGCTCCAGCGGGTTGGGCGGAATGTCGCCTGCGGGCATGACCATCAGCGTCGAACCTTCGACCTGGTGCACGCAGTCCTTGAGCGGTGCGGTGCCGGCCACCAGGTTCGACAAGCCCTTGACCCCGGCAGGCAGGCCCAGGCGCTGACCCGTCATGGGCTTGCGCATGTCGGCGTCGATCAGCAGCGTGCGCTTGGTCTGGGCCAAGGCCAGGGCCAGGTTGGTGGCCGTGGAGGTCTTGCCCTCGGCCGGCAGGCTCGACGTCACCATGATCACGCGATGACGCTGGTCAATGTTGGACAGCAGCACCCCGGTGCGCGCCGTGCGGATCGCTTCGGCGTGGTGCGAGCTGGGGGCCTGAATGAAATTGCGGGCCAGGTTGCCGTTGCCCTCTTGCGCTTCTTCGAGCGGCAGCACGGTCAACACCGGGAGGTGCAGCTTGGCTTCGGTGGAGTCGCCACCCTTGATGGTGTTGTCCAGCCGGTTCATCAGCATGGCGATCAGTGCACCGAGCAGGGCGCCCAGGGCAAACGCCACGCCGACGATCTGGGTCTTCTTGGGCCGCACGGGAATCTCGGCCACCACGGCAGGGTCCACCACGCGCGCCACGGCGCTTTGCAGTTCCGAGCCGGAGCTCAGCTCCTTGGCGCGGACCATGAACATGTCATACAGCTGCTTGTTGGAGGCCACTTCGCGCTCCAGGATGCCCAGCTTGAACTCCTTGCGGTTCACGTCCTGCACCGAGCCGCTGGCCTGGGCCAGCTCGGCCTGCAGGGCACCTTCGGCACGCTTGGCCGCCGAGTATTCCTCCTGGACACTGCGCACCACGGCGCTCATCTGCGAGCGCGTCTGCGCCTTGGCGTCGGCCAGGGCACTCTGGGCCACCTGCACCCTGGGATGGGCGCTGCCCAGCGTCTCGGTCAACTGTGCCAGCTCGATCGTGGCCTGGGCCTCGCGCTGGATGGCCGACTGCACGCCTGCGCTGGTCACCACCGCGGGAACGTTGCGGTAGTCGCCGCCCTTTTGCGCCACGATGCCCTGGTATGCGCTTTCCAGCTGCATGCGCTTGTTGCGGGCCTCCATCAGGCGCTGGGTGACGCTGTCCACCTGCTTGCTGGCCAGGGTCTGGGCCGAGCCCTGCAGGTCCACCAGGCCTTGCTCTTCGCGGTACTTCTGCAGCGCCTTTTCGGCGTCGGCCACCTTGCTGCGAAGCTCGGTGGCGCGCTGCTCCAGCCAGCCGTTCAGGCTCTGGGCCTGCTTGAAGCGGGCTTCGCGGTCCAGGTCGATGAACGCCGCGGCCAGTTCGTTGGCCAGCTTCTGAGCCAACAGCTTGTCTTCGGCTTCGACGCTGACTTTGGCCAACTGGCTCAGTCGCACCGGCTCAACGGATGTGACCTTCATCAGCTTTTTGGTGGCCGCAGTGGCGAGGCGCTCTTCCGTCCATTTCGGATCGGCATCACGCATGCCCAGTGTCTGTTTGACTTGACCCAGAGTGGAGTCATCCGCCTTGCGAGGGTCAAACTCAGGCTGGTTCCAGAGCTTGAGCGCTCGCACGGTCTTGAGCGCAACCTCGCGAGACTTGAGAATCTCGATCTGCGTCTGGTAGTGCTCCTTGCTCTGCCCGGCCATGTTCGAGTAGAGGTCGTCGAACGACAGCACCTTGGCCTTGCTCTGCTCGATCAAGACCGTGGACGTCGACTTGTAGATGGGCGTCATGGCCAACGAGACCGCACCCGCCACCACGGCCAGGCCGGTGGCCAGGCTCAGAATGGCCCACTTGCGCTGCTGCAGCACCCGCCAGTATTCGAGCAGCTCCAGCTTGGTCTCGGCAGACAGCCCCAGTTGCACGGGTTGAAGGCCCGGTGCAGGGCCGGCCGCAACGGCAGGAATCTGTTGAGCCGGAGGAATGACTTGAATGTGATTCATGAACCTGTCTCGTCAGCGAGCAGTGAGAGTGGCAGCGTCGGGCCGTGGAATGCACCACACGACGCTCGATAGTACGGTGAGCAGTACCGCGTTCGCGGTGATCTGAAGGCTGAAGTCGAACAGCGCGTGGAGTGCGGCACACAGCAGTGCCATGGCCACGCCCACGGCGATCCCTCGATCAGAGGGGGGGGTCTGGTCGCTGATCAGGCGAACGGCTCGCCACAGCGACAGGCCGTAGAACGCCAGCAGCAGGCCCAGGCCCACCAGGCCCGTGTCCACGGCCAGCTCCACATAGTCGTTGTGGGCGTGGTCAAAACGCCAGGGGCGTTCCCACGACTTCACGGTGGGCATCACGCTGTAGAACATGCCCCCGCCGTGGCCCCAGACCGGTTCCTGCCTGACCAACGCCAGCGCCTCGCTTGCCACCTGCAGCCGTTCTTGAAGGGACTCTTCGCGGTAGGCCGAGGCGGGCGGGGGGGCGCCCGGGCGTGTCTGGGTGCGGAGGTCGGCCTCGGTGGATGCCGCGGTGGCTTCCAGCCGCTGCACCACCTTGTCCAGCCCCACCCATTGGCCGATGACCACGATGTCCACGACGATGAGGCTGGCCACCAGCCACATCGCGGGCTTGCGCAGCCGACGCGACTTGACCATGACCCACAGGCCCGCCAGCAGCATGACCCCGAAGAAGATGCCGTTGCCGGCCCGAGAGCGGGTCAGCACCAGGGCCACCACCATCAGCACCAGCATCAGTCGCACCACCATCTTGGGTGACAACACGAAGGCCAGCACATCGGTGACGTGGGACTTCCAATGCCGGGCCGTCGGCGCGCCGGCATGATCAAACTGCGCCAGCAACTGACCCAGACCGATGCTCAGCACCATGGTCAGGTAGTTGGCCAAATGGTCAAAGTTGGAGAACGTGCCGGAGGCCCGGCCGCTGCTGTCCAGCTGCTGGTCAAACAGGTACACCCCGCCTCCCTTGGCAAACAGCACCAGGGCCAGCAGGGCCTGCAGGACGCCGGCCCCCACCACACCGTACATCAGCCAGGAGCGATCCGCAGCGGTGCGCCCCAGGGTGAGCACGAGCAGTGCGGCGGCCGTGCAGGCCGTCCAGCGGAGGAGATGGGTCTGGGTCTC
Source organism: uncultured Sphaerotilus sp. (assembly GCA_964422355.1). Taxonomy (GTDB): domain Bacteria; phylum Pseudomonadota; class Gammaproteobacteria; order Burkholderiales; family Burkholderiaceae_C; genus Sphaerotilus. Next base: position 8,974 of record CAYRBG010000084.1, read on the forward strand.
GTAGTCGTAGGGCAAAGCCAGACCCTGACTGCGCAGGCCGCCGGCGAGGGCCACCCACCCCACAAAGGCAAGCAGGAACAGGTGTGGCCAGGCCGGGACCGGGGCCTCGCCGGGGTGATTGGCCTGTTGCGCGCGGCATCGGCGCAGCGCAAGGGCGCCCAGCGAGAGCACCAGCAGCCCCGCCAGCAGCAGGGCCAGCAAAGCGTTGGACCACACCCGATTGCTGGCCAAGGGCAGCGGGGCCCAAGCCAGCAAGGCAATAAAAAGGCCCAGCAAGCCTAAGGGGGCTCGCCGGGCCAAGTTGGACTTAACCAAACTCAGACCCCAGCATCAGCAGCGCGAAACGCCCTGGCCGTTGCTGCGGCTGCAACCGCTGTTGTTTGCGGGCGTGCCCGGCTTGGGGCCGGCAGACTTGCCCGGCGGCGGTGCGGTGGGGGCCATCCGAGCTGCCTGAACGGCAGGTGCGAACACCGCCATCGACAGCGCGAGGGCCGGAACCGCCCAGCGGATTCCAGTCATCAACTTCATACAAGTCCTCCTGTTGAAAATACAGCCATCAACGCGCTGACTCAAGGCGAGCAAGCTCGACTTGTTTCTTTGCCCAGATACCTGCCAATGTAGTTTCTTTCAGACTCGGTTGTGCGTGCAATCCCCGCGTTTGGGTGTCTCCCCCTGGATCCGTGGGCAAGGGGGAGGGCGCACGCCCGTGCTTTCCGCTCCGGGCGGGTCAGTGGCCGGTCTTGGGCGGCGGGGCCGGGTCGGCAGGCAGTTCCTGCCCCGACATTCCGTCTTGAATGCAGGCCTTGAGGCACGACTCCAGGCGCTTCAGCACCGCTGTTTCTGAAAGATGGTTTTCGGCATATTGTCGGGCGGCTCGGCCCAGGGCCTGGCGCTGATCCGGGGCGTCGGTCAGCTCCCTGAGGGCGTTGGCCAGGGCCTCGGCATCGCCGGGGGGGGTGACCTTGCCGCAGTGTTTCACCACCTCGGCCAGCTCCGTGCCCGGTGCGGCGGTGGTGATCACGGGGCGGCCGCTGGCCAGCATGCCGGTGAGCTTGCTGGGCATGACCAGATCGGCCGCGTTGGCGTTTTGCGGCAACAGATGGATGTCGGCCAGGTTGAGCAGGTCGTTGAGCCGCTCCATGGGTTGCAGGGGCAGCAGGCGCACATTGGGCATGTGCGCGCATTCTGATTCCAGCAGGGGCTTGACCACACCGTTGCCGCAGAGCACCAGCATCACGTGGGGGTGCGTCCGGGCCAGTGAGCGTGCCACTTCGGGCAGCAGCTCCAGGCCCTGCTTGCCGCCCATGGTGCCGGAGAACAGGGCCACCACCTGGTCGTCGTGCAGGCCCAGCTCCGCGCGATAGGGGCTGGGGGCGGACTGGGGGTGAATGGTGCGTTCATCGACCCAGTTGGGCAGATAGACCAGGCGATCGGGAGGCACCTGCTTGGCGCGGGTCAGATCGAGCATGCGCCGGGAAATGGTCGAGACCCGGTCAAACCGCTGCAGCAGCCAGCGCTCGACGGCCGTGATGACCTTGCGCGTCTTGCCGCGGTGGCTGCTCAGGAAGCCGAGCTCGAAGGCGGCGTCCACCTCGAAGTCCTGCACATGCAGCCAGGTTCGAGCACCGCTCAGGCGGGCGACCAGCCAGCCCGACGGCGCGCACGCCAGTGCGGGGGCCACGACCATGACCACGTCGGGGCGCCACGCCACCTGACACAACATGGAAGGAATGGCGAGCAAGGCAAAGCTCAGCAGGTGCAGCACGCGGGTGCTGCCGGTGGGTTGCTCGGGCACCCACAGCGGAGCGCGCCAGACCTCCACACCCTTCCAGGTCTGGACGCTCCATGTGTTGCGCCAGCCCGAGGAAACCTTCCACTCCGGGTAGTACGGCGGTGCGGTGACCATGCGAACGTCGTGCCCCATGGTCACTAGGCGGTCGGCCATTTCACTGCTGTACTTGCCGATGCCGACCGGCTCAGGTGCAAAGTTGATTCCGTGGATGAGGATCTTCACTTCTTGGTCCCGTCACTGCACAGATGCGACGTGTTGCCTGGGGATGAGGGGGTGGGGCGAGCCGGTGCGATTCATGGTGCGGTGCTGGCCTCCCTGACCAGATTTTTTACAAAGTCTAGGGGGAAGCCCCAAGCTGATGCACATGCTGTTACGACGTGTTTCGCTTGAACTGCAAATACGGCATGCACGCAACCTCTACTGGACCGGAAGCTCGGGAGAAACGCGACCCCATGTTCGCGGGGTCTGTCCACATGAAACCTGCATGCCACATGCGCGGCCGAGTTGATGCAGGGAACAATGCCCAAGAAACAGCTTTTTTCACCCTGGGCACCCGCTCGCGTGGTGGACAGCGCAAAAACGATACGGCCTACTCTTGGGCTGGCTCAAGGCTTGATCTAGAGGGAGTGAACACGTGCAGACAACCGGTTTGACACGCGAAAGCAAGATTTTTGTGACCGGCCATCGCGGCATGGTGGGCAGTGCCCTGGTTCGGCGCCTGCAGGCCGGGGGCTACCACCGCCTCGTCACCCGCACCCATGCGGAGCTGGACCTGCTGGACCAGCGCGCCGTGCACGCCTTTCTGGCCGAAGAAAAGCCGGACTACATCTTCATTGCCGCAGCCAAGGTGGGCGGCATCCACGCCAACAACGTGTACCGGGCCGACTTCATCTATCAGAACCTGATGATCGAGGCCAACCTCAT
>CAYRBG010000085.1:0-11596 GCA_964422355.1 uncultured Sphaerotilus sp.
CGACCATCATCGAGACCGGCATCGACGTGCCCAGCGCCAACACCATCGTCATCAGTCGGGCGGACAAGTTCGGCCTGGCGCAGCTGCACCAGCTGCGCGGACGCGTGGGCCGCAGCCACCACCAGGCCTACGCCTACCTGCTCGTTCCCGACGTCGAGGGCCTGACCAAGCAGGCCGCACAGCGCCTGGAGGCCATCCAGAGCATGGAGGAGCTGGGCTCGGGCTTCTACCTGGCCATGCACGACCTGGAAATCCGCGGCGCCGGCGAAGTGCTGGGCGACAACCAGAGCGGCAACATGATGGAAGTGGGCTTCCAGCTCTACAACGACATGCTGTCCGAGGCCGTCAAGGCACTCAAGGCCGGCAAGGAGCCGGACCTGCTCTCGCCCACGGGCTTCTTCGGCGGCTCGACCGAGGTCAACCTGCACTCGCCCGCCCTGCTGCCCGACAGCTACTGTCCCGACGTGCACGTGCGCCTGAACCTCTACAAGCGCCTGGCCACCGCCGACAAGGGCGAGAAGATCGACGCCATGCTGGAGGAGATCACCGACCGCTTCGGCAAGCTGCCGGCCCAGGGCCAGGCGCTGTTCGACCTGCACCGCCTGCGCGTGCAGGCCCGCCCCTACGGCGTGACCAAGATCGATGCCGGCCCCGCAGTGATGAACATCCACTTCCGCCCCAACCCGCCGATCGACGCCATGCGCATCATCGACCTGGTGCAGAAGAACAAGAACGTCAAGCTCTCGGGCAACGACAAGCTGCGCATCGAGCGCGCCTACCCGGACGCCAAGGACCGGGCGCAGTACGTGCGCGACATCCTGCGGGCGCTGGGGACACCGGTGGTGCAGGACTGAGTGCCAACTTGGCACGGGTTGGTCCCGAATAAGCGGCTGAGCTGGGGTTAATCCCACGCTTCGCCTGCGCGGCCATCCTGTCAGACTCACGTCAGATTCGACGGCAGTGCAGCGGTCGTCCCCGCGAAACGCTTGCCGCCCCTGTCTGAACAGGAGTACGCGACATGGCCCAAGCCAAGCCATCCATCCTGCACCTCGGCGAGTTCATCGACGCACTGGCCGCGCTCCGGCGCGAATGTGTGCTTGTCGTCATGGATCCGGAAGAAAAGGTCTGCGTCCTCGACGGCACGCTGTTGTGGTGCTCCTTTCCCGTACTGAGGGACCACGGCCTCATCGAAGAGGTCGACAACGCCGAAGGTTTCCCAACCCTGCGCTATTTCCGCCTGAGCGAAGCCGGCATCGATTTTGCCGACAGGGCCATCACCGCCTGGATGGCCCGGGCCTGGCACGAGCGCCTGGCGTTGCGGCTGTTCGGCTGAAGCGGACCTCGCCGGGCAGAAACGGGAACACCCGGTGTCTTGATCTCGCTCACGCGCGATGGGAGATTCGCCGGGGGCTTTACAAACGCGCAGCATCGGCTCCCGACAATGCCAGGGTTAACCCTGCACAAAAGGTGAGCCATGAAGATTTCCCGCGACTGGGCCACGTCCCTGACCATCGGCACGTTTGCCGTGATGGGGGTGACGGGTCTGCTGATGTTCTTTCACGCCGACCGCGGCCTGAACAAGGAAGTGCACGAGTGGCTCGGCTGGGCCATGGTGGCGGCTGTGGTCCTGCACTTGGTGGTCAATTTCGGCGCCTTCAAACGGTATTTCGGTATGCCGGTCGGTCGGGCGTTGATCGGGGCTTCTCTGGTGATCCTGCTGGCGTCGTTCTTCATCGGCGGAGAAGAGAAGGAAGGCGGCCCACCGTTTGCCGCCCCGGTGCGTGCGCTGGCCCGTGCCCCGCTGTCCACCCTGGCGCAGGTGGCCCAGGTCACGCCCCAGGAGCTGCGGGCCCGCCTGTCGCGCGAGGGCCTGAACGCCACCTCCGACGAGCAGACGCTGGAACAGATCGCCGGACCGGACCTTCGGCGTCAGGTGCACCTGCTGGGCGAGCTGATGCGCCAGCCCTGACTGCGGGTCTGCGGCGGAGGCGTCGTGCGGTTAGGATCGCGGCTCTCCGCGGCTCCGACGACCGGAACCGCCCGTGCAATTGCCTCCACCCCCGTTCATGGTTCAAGAATTCGCCCCCGGCCTGGTGATCCAGGGTCTGCAAGCCCCGCTGGCACTGTCCGACTTCAAGCTGATCGCGTTCGACATGGACTCGACGCTGATCAACATCGAGTGCATCGACGAGATCGCCGATGCGGTCGGGCGCAAGGCCGAGGTGGCCGAAATCACCGAAGCCGCCATGCGGGGAGAGATCACGGATTTCAAGGACAGCCTGCGTCGCCGCGTGGCCCTGCTCAAGGGGGCTCCGACTTCCGCGCTGGAAGTGGTCTACCGCGAGCGCCTGCGCCTGAATCCAGGGGCCGAAGCCCTGGTCCAGGCCTGCCGGGAGGCTGGGCTGAAGACGCTGCTGGTCTCCGGCGGCTTCACCTACTTCGCCGACCGGTTGAAGGACCGGCTCAAGCTGGACCACTCCCGCAGCAACGTGCTCGAAGAGCGCGACGGCGTGCTCACCGGCGACATCGTGGTGCAGGACTGGGGGGACATCTGCGACGGCGCGGAAAAGCGCCGCATGCTCCTGGCGACCTGCGAAGCCATCGGCTGCGATCCCCAGCAGGCCATCGCCGTGGGTGATGGTGCCAACGACCTGTTGATGATGGGGGCCGCCGGTCTGTCGGTGGCCTATCACGCCAAGCCCAAGGTGCGCGAACAGGCCATGGTGGCCATCAACGAAGGCGGCCTGGACCGCCTGCTTGAAGTTCTGCGCTGAGTCCGGCGCAGAACCTCTTTCAGGGCTGACCGCTCAGGCGGTCGGCGGCATCACGACGATGCCGTCTTCATCGGCGTACAACCAGTCGCCCGGACGCACCCACACGCCCTGGATCTGCACGGCCACATTGGCCTGACCTTCCTGGCGCTTCTCGGTGGGCAGCGGCATCGAAGCCAGTGCACGGATGCCGACCTTGCACTGGGCCAGCTCGGCCACATCGCGCACGCAGCCGTCCACCACCACACCGGCCCAGCCGTTGCGCGCGGCCGCAGCGCCCAGGTTGCCGCCCACCAGCGCACGGCGCAGCGAGGCGCCGCCATCCACCACCAGGACTTGGGCCACACGGCCGGCGGCGGTCTCGATCCAGCCTTGGCTGTCGACGGCGGCCTTGACCAGAGAGTTGTCCTCGAAACACTTGACGGTCACCACCGGACCGCAGAACTTGGTCACACCGCCAAAGTCGCGGAACACCGGGGGCAGCACGCGGAAGGCGCCGTCGGTGTCGTTCTTGTGGTCGTCGCAGAGGTCGCAGGTGGCGAAGGGGGCTCCGGAATTCAAGGTGATGTCTCCGTATGTGTCTATACCAGCCTGCAAGCATAACCACCTGCGGTGCCAAGGCGACAGAGTTCGATGACGCTCGGCTCAGACTCATTCATGGGGTTGGAGATGTTGCACTTTTTGCAGTAACCTCCAGTCACACTTATCCGTGACGAAATTCACGCCCGAGCGGCGTGCCCTCGCCGCCCATGTTGAAGAGCCTGTTTGGAGAGCTGTACCCGATCCGCCCGGTGACTCCCCGTTCATCGGAGGACACGGCGTTCACGGCCACGGCCGTGCTGGAGTCCACCAGCGGCTCGGTCAACGAGCGCGGCCAGATGCTCGAACAGCACGAGCGCGACCTGTTCATCTCTGGCGCGGCGGGGCAGGCCATGCGTGCCCAGTTCGCCACGAACGCCAATCCCCTGCAGCGCACTCAGCGGCTCATCACCTTCTTTGACCCAGGGCAGCTGTGGGCGTCGACCGTGATCCAGGCCCTTGCGCAGGCTTCCGGTCAGCCCATGGAACGGCTGCACCTTCGCGACTCCAACACCCTGCAGGAGTTGGCCGTGGTCGAGCGCACGCGCCTGACGCGGCGCGCCGACGAGCCGCTCAAGGTCTATCACGCCGACATCAAGCAGCTCACCCCCTCGACAGCGGACATCACTTGGGCTCTGATGGAACGCTCCGACCTCTGCGTGGTGTTGTTCGGCACGCTGACGCCGACGCAACTGGAGGGCATCCTGGTTCAGCTCAGCGCGGCCACGCACTCGACCCATTGGTTCTGCCCGGATCTGCTGTTCATGATTCCAGCGGGGGCGCAGTGGATGCGCGCCAAGATCGAAGCCCTGCCCCGCCCCCACGGTCTGCGCATCGAAGTCCTGAGCGAGACGCTCACGACCCCCGCCATGGTCTGGAACCGCGCGCTGGCCCACTGGCGGAGGGTGACCGCGCAGCGGCGGGTGTCCCAGGGCTGGGAGCTGTCGGGACGCGACCGGGGTGACGAGGGCTTCTTCCGCATCTCGTCGGCCATGCCGTTGGATGCGCCCGAACAGGCCGGTCCCTCCTCCGGGTTTTCTTCGCGGCTCGACAGTCCCGGTCTGGTGGGACACATGGACGCCGCTGCACCCCGAGGACCTGAGGTGTCTGCCGCCAAGGTAGGCGCGGCTCAAGCCGGCTTCTCCCCCTCCCCGATCGATGCGGGCCCGGACCGGGCCTACGCCCAGATCGTCGTCAAGGATCTGGCCCAGATCGACGGCGTGCAGATCGTGGCCGTGGTGCGGATCGACGATGGAGAGGTGTGGACCTCCAGCAGCGAGGGCCCGGACGTGACGCGCGCCGCACTGGGTGCGTGCCAGATCATGCATGCCCACGCTGCAGCCCAGAAGATGATGGGCGGCTCCGGTCCTCACGAAGGCATCGACGAGGTGTTGACCACCGCTGGCACGCGTTACCTGATCCTGCGGACCCTGCCGCGGCATCGCCACCACCTGCTGCTGGCCGTCCTGGACAAGCAACGCAGCAACTTGGCAATGACCCGATTCAGGGTGATGCAGGCCCTGCAGAATCTTTGAGGATCTGAAAAAGCAGGCAAGGCGATTTGAGGGAAAGGCCGTATCCTGCGGTGCACTGATGTACCGCTTCCGTCAACCCCTCTTATGCTCAAACCGCACGCTTCCGGCAACAGTTCACACCTGAGCGGCCTGACCATCCACGTCCGGGAGCTGTGCACCCGCGCGCCCATTCCCGATGCACCGTCGCTGGAGAGCCTGTTCGATTCGGCGCAGGGAACGGCCGTCCAGCAGACCGTCGTGCTGTGGGAGCCGGCGCACAACTGGCCCGGCTTCTCAGCCGCACAACTGGTGCACGGTCAGTCGCCCAAAGTGACCGAGGTGAGACTGCGTCAGGAACAGGTGGATAACCCTCTGGCTCTGCTGCAGTACACCGCCGTCCCGACCCCAGACGGTCGCAACATCGGCGTGGTGTGGGTGAAGGCCGCAGCCACCGACGCGCTGGCGGCCCGGGTGGCCCTCACCCTTCTGGAGCAGGCCGACCATGCAGTCATCCTGGCCGGAGGGTCGAACGACCGCGAGCTGGAGCGCCAGGTCTCGCGCTACGTCAAGTCGCACCGTTGGAGCGGACCTCGCGTGGTCCTGCTGTCCTCGGCCGAAAAGCCGAGCCGAGCGCAACGACTGCGCCGCTTCGACTGGCCCAAGGCCTTCGCGCACGACGTGCTCGAAACCTATCCCAGCAGCGAGCCGGACTGGTCCTTGCAGCTGCTGTCGCGCATCCTGCGGCCCACGCCCATACCCTCCAGACCCACTTTGCTCGATCAACCGTCGCCGCCGGCGCTGTCCGTCAAGGATCCGATTCTCATGCCCGCCTCCGTTGCCACAGAACTCATCGAGTCCGGCCTGGCCCGCCGTTGTGTGGACCTCGTCTCCGAGATTCCCGGCGTGCTGGCCTGCGCCGTGACCGACGTGACCCGTCAGCAGGTGCTGGCACAGTCCGGCGATGCGGACGTGCTTGACGACGCCTCCCGGGAAACGATCGCCCTGTGGCGCGCCTACGAGGCGCTGGAGCCCGAAGAGCCGATGCGCGAGCTGCTGCTCAGCGCAGGCAACCAGCACCGGCTGGCCCTGCCCATCGATCGCCACCCGGGCGCCTTGCTGGTGGCGGTGGTCAGCAGCGAAGCCGGCGATCTGGCGCAGATCCGCTGGCAGCTCGGCGTGGCTCGCAACCACCTAAACTGACCCATGGAGTAGACGGCGCCCACCCGGGCAGCCGTCGAAGGGCCGGCCGGGCGCGGCACGGCGGCTTGGGCTAGCATTCGCGCATGAGCAACGTCCAGTTCGACTATCAGCAGCAGGATGCGAGCGGTGCCACCTGCACCGCCCATGCCTGGGCCAAGGTGCCCGCCCCCCTGAACCCCGCGCAGCGCCAAGCCCTCAAGGAGCAGGCCAAGCGACTGCTGGCCGAGAAGCAGGCCGTCCTCGTCGCCCATTACTACGTCGATGGCGACCTTCAGGACCTCGCCCAGGAAACCGGCGGCTGCGTGTCCGATTCGCTGGAAATGGCCCGCTTCGGCCGCGATCACCCCGCCAAGACGCTGATCGTGGCCGGTGTGCGCTTCATGGGTGAAAGCGCCAAGATCCTGTCGCCGGAAAAGCGGGTGCTGATGCCGGACCTGGACGCCACCTGCTCGCTGGACCTGGGCTGCCCCTCCGAAGACTTCAACGCCTTCTGCGACGCCCACCCGGACCGCACCGTGGTGGTCTATGCCAACACCAGCGCCGCCGTGAAGGCCCGCGCCGACTGGATGGTGACCAGCTCCTGTGCGCTGGCCATCGTCGGTCACCTGCACGCCCAGGGCAAGAAGATTCTTTGGGCCCCGGATCGCCACCTCGGCAGCTACGTCCAGCGCCAGACCGGTGCCGACATGCTGCTGTGGCAAGGCGACTGCATCGTCCACAACGAGTTCAAGGGCGTCGAGCTGGAGCTGTTGCGCCGCGATCACCCCAAGGCCAAGGTGCTGGTGCACCCAGAGTCGCCCAAGAGCGTCGTGGATCAGGCCGACGTGGTCGGCTCCACCGCGCAGCTGCTCAAGGCCGTGATCGAAATGGACGCGCCGGAGTTCATCGTCGCGACCGACAACGGCATGTTCCACCGCATGAAGCAGGCGGCGCCAAACAAGGTGCTGATCGAAGCGCCCACGGCCGGCAACAGCGCCACCTGCAAGAGCTGCGCACACTGCCCCTGGATGGCCATGAACGGTCTGCAGGGCGTGATCGACTGCCTGACCACCGGCCAGGGCGAAGTCCACGTGGACGAAGCCGTTCGCGTCAAGGCACATGGCTGCATCGACCGCATGCTGAGCTTCGTGACCGCCAACCCGGCCTCGGTGGCCAAACCGGCGCAGGGCTTTGTGCCCAACATCGGCGCGGCTTGAGTCTGTGGGCGGCCAGTGGGTCGCCCTGCCCACTCCGCCGAGCCCCACATCTTTTCAAGTTCGGGCCGGTCCGGTCGATAAGCCGGGAAGCGTTTTCAACCACCGAAAGCTTCCCGGCCATGACTGTCGACTTCAGTTCCGTCCACAACCATTACGAACAGCCGGTCTTCGACGCCGTCACGCGTCAGGCGGTCAACTACCCCTACGTGGACGCCGAGGTGCTGCCCGACGTGGCCTGCGTGGCGCTCAACCGCCTGGGGGCCCGTTACATCCGCCACTCGGTCGATCTGGCCTTCTACCTGACGGAGAAGGAGCGCCTGTCGATGGAGCAGACCATCGCCGACGCGGTGTCGTTCGCTTTTGAATTTGTGCAGGCGCGCGTCGCCATGCGCGCACGGCGCTGACGCCGAACACACCGCCACCGCGAGAGCTCGTTCGGCGGCGGCGGTCCTAAATCAGCTGCAGAGCATCCGGGTGTAAGCCGGAGCGTGACCCGTCGGCGATGCGGCCCGGCCCTCCGGGCGCCAGCGCACGTCCCGCACCAGCACGGTCGGGAAACTCACCGGCAGCGTTTCCGGATAGTCGCGGCTGAAGTGCAACCCGCGGCTTTCACGCCGCATCAGGGCGGAGCGCACGATCAGCTCGGCGCAGTCGACCAAGTTGCGCAGCTCCAGCAGGTCGCGATTGACGCGGAAGTGCGCGTAGTACTCGTCGATCTCGGAACGCAACAACTGGATGCGCCCCAACGCCCGCTCCAGGCGACGCGTGGTGCGCACGATGCCCACATAGTTCCACATCAGCAGGCGCAGCTCGTCCCAGTTGTGGGAGATGACGACCTCTTCGTCGGCATTGCTGACCTGGCTTTCGTCCCAGGCCGGAGGCACGGGGTTGTCGTGCGGCGGTGCACCCATGATGGACTCCGCGCAGGTGCGCCCCAGCACCACACACTCCAACAGCGAGTTGCTGGCCAGGCGGTTGGCGCCATGCAGACCGGTGTAGGTCGTCTCACCCACCGCATACAGGCCCGGCAGATCGGTGCGCCCGTTCAGGTCCGTGACCACGCCGCCGCAGGTGTAGTGCGCGGCCGGCACCACCGGGATGCCTTCCTTGGCGATGTCGATGCCCAGCGCCAGACAGCGGGCGTGGATGGTCGGGAAGTGCGACTTGAGGAACTCCTCGCCCAGGTGCGTGGCGTCGAGCAGCACGTAGTCCAGGCCGTGCTTCTTCATCTCGAAGTCGATGGCGCGGGCCACGACGTCGCGTGGCGCCAGTTCGGCGCGCGGATCGTGGTCGGGCATGAAGCGGGTGCCGTCGGGCAGCTTGAGGTGTCCGCCCTCGCCACGCAGCGCCTCGGTGATGAGGAAGGTGCGGTCCTGCGGGTGGTACAAGCAGGTCGGGTGGAACTGGATGAATTCCATGTTGCCGACCCGGCAGCCCGCGCGCCAGGCCATGGCGATGCCGTCGCCGGTCGAAGTGTCGGGATTGGTGGTGTAGCGGTAGACCTTGCCGGCGCCGCCGCTGGCCAGCACCACGGCGCTGGCGGCCAGCGTGTCCACCTTGCCGGTGGCGATGTTCAGCGCATAGATGCCGTAGCAGCGCTCGGGCTCATCGCGCTTGAGCTGGCGCGAGGTGATCAGGTCGATGGCCATCCAGGGGTGGCGGATCTCGATGTTGGGGTGCCGACCCACTTCCGCCAACAAGGCCTCGTGAATGGCCCGACCGGTTGCATCGGCCGCATGGGCGATGCGACGCACGGCGTGTCCGCCCTCGCGGGTCAGGTGCAGGCCGAGAGGCCCTTGCGCGTCAGGTGTGAAGGGCACGCCCTGGGCCACCAGCCACTCCACCGCGCGCGCGCTGTTCTCGGCAATGAAGCGGGCCGTGGTTTCATCCACCAGACCAGCGCCCGCCTCCTGCGTGTCGCGCACATGGCTCTCGACGCTGTCGTCGCTGCCGAGCACACCGACGATGCCCCCTTGGGCCCAGTTGGTGGCGGCCTCGTTAAGGTCGCGCTTGGCCAGCACGATCACCTTGCGATCCTGGGCGAGGTGCAGGGCCACGGCCAGACCGGCCAGACCCGCCCCCACGATCACGACGGGCAGTTCATCGGACGGTGCAGAAACTTGGGACATGCGATTGACTCACTGACGGCCTCGGACCTTGAGCAGGCCGTGAAAGAAATGTGAAATGCCGATGATAGGATGCCTTGAGCACTTGGCGGGAGCACAGCGAGATGAATCATCCGAACCCTGTCGAATTGGGCCAGGCCGTGGGTCACCATGCGCGTGAACTGGTGCTGGACGACGCCGCGCAGATCGGCGAGGTGCTGGGTCAGCGGCTCATGGCCAGCCATCCGTATGCCGTCCTGCACAACGTGGGCGGACTGGCCTCGCGCAAGCTGCTGCACGTCCTGGCTGCCGCGTGCGGCTGCGCGGTCGAGCACCTGATCGTGCGCCGCGCCGGTCAGCGCGCTCCCCTGGCCATGGTGCAGTTTCTGGACTGTCCGGCCTCCAACGGCGACGTGGTGCGTGTGTTCGACACCGACGCCGAAACCGACTTGCTCACGCGCTCGGCCGTGATTCCGGCCTTGCTCAACCGGGCCCATCTGGTGATCGCCCTGGTGGCCGACCTGCCCACGGACGCCCTGCAACATGCCCTGCACCCGTTGCGCGAATGGATCTACAGCCCCGACAACGCCTGCCGTCACGTCGAGTTCGCCGCCCTGACGCCCGCGCTGCACACCCGTCTGGCCGGCATGGTCGAAGGGCTGTCGTCCGGCACCGGCATGACGGCCCGCTGCGTCCCCCTGAGCGTGCAGCGGGTCCAGGCCCGGCAAGCATGGAACTTCCTGTGCGAAGCCTGGAACCATCCCGCTCGGCCGCTCAATCCGCTGCATCCTGTTCAGTCGCTGGAACCCCTGGCGGTGCTCCCGGACCCCAAGGCCCCCCTGCCCGGCGGTGGGGTCGGCACCGCCGCTCACCGACCGGAGGCCCTCATTTCCGACATCCATCCCACCACCTCGCCGCAAGATGAAGTGCTGGTGTACCTGGAAGCGATCCTGCACTTGCCCGGCGTGCACCACGTGTGCCTGTTCCACCTGGCCACCAGCCGCGTGATCGCGGCCTCGGGCACCTACGAGCTGGCACAGGCCCTGGCCCGGCGCGGCTCACTGCTGCTGACCTCGGCCGCCATCAGCCGCAAGGCCTTGAACCTCAAGGACGAAGCACGCGAGATGACCATCGTCGGCGGCCTGGAGGCGCAAGGCCTGCACCTGCTGGACTCCCAGCCCGGCTGGGCGCTGCACGTGCTGTATTCCGCCCAGGACACCGACTGGGCCGCGCTGCGCCCTCGCCTGCTGGCCCTGGACGCGGCGCTGCCGCGTCAGGTGGATCCGCTGCCGACCACGGCGCCCACCCCGCCCGCGCCGACCGCCGGCTGATCGACCGCCGGCCCCTCAGCTCTGCAGCCCCGGGACTCAGGCGTCCCCCGCGCTTTTTCAGTACAACAGGAACGGCGCCCGAGCCGCCAGCCAGGCCTGCTCGTCGAGCACGGCGATTTCGTCGAGATCTTCGGCAATCGCCGAGGAATCATCGACCCACTCGCGCAGCTGCGGCCCACCGTTGATCAGGTCGATGGCCAGGCGGTCGTGCTCGTACTCGTACGGGAAATCGCGCCACAGCGGGTAATCCGGCGCCTGCACCCGCAACGCCTTGAAGGCCAGCGTCTGCAGACGCCAGGGTTTGAAGGCGTCGTGCTCGTAGTGCATGGGGTCTTCGACATGGATCTGCACCCCCGCGCACAACTGGCCAACGTGCTTGTGGAAGGTCGGCTCGAACCAGCATTCACGCAGCACGCAGCCACCCATCCAGTGCGGAGCGATGCGGTGCATGTCGGCCAGCAGGGCCCGCGTGTCGATGTCGGGCGCGCCGAACAGCTCCAGCGGACGCGTCGTGCCACGGCCTTCGGACCAGGTCGTGCCTTCCAGCATCACCGTGCCTGCATAGGCGCGGGCCATCGACAGGTTGGGCGCATTCGGACTCGGGTTGACCCAGGTGCGCTCACCGATGGGCCAGCCGTAACCAGGCTCCTCTTCGGGGCGCCAGCCTTCCATCGTGATGACGCGGTATTCGAGGTCCAGCTTGAGCAGATCGATGAACCAGTGGCCCAGCTCGCCCATGGTCATGCCGTGGCGCATGGGCATGGGGCCGGCACCGACGAAACTTTCCCACCCCGGACGCAGCATCAGGCCCTCGACCGGGCGGCCCGCCGGATTGGGTCGGTCCAGCACCCACACGGCCTTGCCCAGGCGCGCGGCGGCTTCCAGCACATAGCGCAGCGT
>CAYRBG010000086.1:0-11539 GCA_964422355.1 uncultured Sphaerotilus sp.
GGCGGCAAGGGCGGCGGCAAGCCCGACATGGCCATGGCCGGCGGCACCGACGCCTCCAAGCTGGCCGGCGCGCTGGCGAGCGTGCAGGGCTGGGTGGCCGAGCGCCTGTGAACGCCCTGACCACGCTGACCTCCGGCCTGGCCGCCCTGGGCCAGCCCACGGTGCTGGGCTGGATCCTGATCGGGGTGGGGCTGGTGTGGCTCAACACGCGGGCCGGGCTGCCCCGGTCGCGGCGCGACCTGCAGTGGCGGGCCGCGGGTTTCGGCCTGTTCCTGCTGGCCCTGGTGCTGGACGTGGGGCGCGGGCTGGTGTCGGCCTGGCCGTGGCCGCCGCAGTCGGCGCTGCTGTGTGCGCTGATCGCGCCAGTGGCCGCGGGCTGGCTGTTCCGTCAGGGACGGTTGCTGCTGGCCTTCTGGGTGGGCCTGAGCTTTCCCTTCTTCGCGCTGATCACGCTGACGGCCTTCTTCGGGATGTGGCTGAACCTGGCGCTGCTGGGCGGGGCGATCCTGGCGCTGGGGTTGCTGGCCAGCGTCGCCGGTGCCGTGTTGACGCTGCGCACGCCCAAGCCGGTCGGGTCGCCGTTCGTGTTCGGCAATCTGGGCGGGTTCGGCTTCGGGACGGGTGGCTTTCCGCGCCCGGGTGGTGCCGGTCATGGCGCGGCGTCGAACGACGATGTGGTGGACGTCGAGGCTCGGACGGTCGAAGAGGCGCCGACGGCCTTGCCTCGCCGGGACGATCGATAAATCCCACTTGGCGACTTCCCTGACGCGTGCGGGGACATCGGGCGGACCTTGGGGTCCGCTTTGTCTTTGGGCATGATGGACACGTGTTCTCCCGCTGTCTGGAGGTGTCATGCCCCTGCAACAGGATCTGGACCGCCTGCGAGATCAGGCCTGTGCCTGTTTGGCGATGATGTTGCCCGCCGAATCGGGCAACCCGTCGCAACTGGTGGACGAGTGCCTGACCAGCGCCCGGCGCACGCTGCGTGACGAGTTCATCCTGCAGCTCAGCCCGCAGGCCTGGGCGCAGCTGGCGTTGATCTACACCACGCACTTCCTCGACTCGGGCGTGGACGTGCCGATGGGCGACATTGTCGCGGCGGTGGTGCGCGATGCGCTGCACACGCGGCGGCTGGACATGGTCACTTCGCGGTTGGCGCAGGAACGCCAGGCGGTGCATTTCAGCGCGCCGGAGCCGGTGCGTGCATCTGCACCCGTTCTGCGCTTGGTGAAATCCTGAGCGGGCGGCAGAGCGGAGGCGCTCAGTTCCGTCGGCGTCATCCCTTGCACTGGTCCCGCGTCAATTCCACCTTGAACGATTGCTGGCCCTTGGGCTCGATGAGCGAGATGCGCTCCATGCCGTAGTCGATCAGGGTGGCGAAGTTGACGTCCTCGGCGCAGGGTGGATCGTGGCTGTCGATGCGGTGGTGCAGCAGGAGCACGTCGTCGCGGCGGTCGCGCCAGTAGAGGTCGACGCGGTAGTCGTGGTGGACTTCGAGCTGGGGCGCGTAGCCGGCGAACTGGTCGACGTACATCGTCCGCATCTCGCAGCGCACGCCGCCGTTGGTGTTCCAGCAGACCTGGCGCCAGGTGGGCGTGCTCACGTACTGTGGCACCTGCACCGTGCGTTCGGTGCGCTCCAGCGAAAGCTGGGCCTTGACGACGAGGTCCGACTTGGGCGGCGCCTTGTCGCCCGGAGCGGCGACGGTCACCTTCTGCATGCCGAGGCGCTTGAGGCCTTCGCCGATCAGGTCGAGGTGGCGGCGGGTGCGCAGTTCGTGGTCGGGCTTGCCGGCGTCGGCCTGCAGCAGCACGGTCTGTGAGGTCTTGACCTGACGGGCGGGATCACCCTCGCTGGTCAGGGTGCCGCGGACCATGGGCGCGCAGCCGGCCAGCAGGCCGGTCGTGATCAGGGCGGTCAGGAGCAGTCGCATGGTCGGTCGTGTCGGTCTCGCGTGGGTCGGCCTCGCCATAGAGGCCCGGCTCCGTGGTGGATCCCGGCGCTGCGACCGGGTTCCCCTGCGAAACCCATTGTGCCCCGATCGACCCTCAGTGCAGCTTGAGCCGCCCGGACACCCGCCGCTGCAGCAGCCGCGCCAGCGCCAGGATCACCGTGGAGCCCGTGCCGACGATGGCCCGGTGGTGATTGAGGTGCAGCGACATGTACATCCACTTGGCGATCAGCCCCTCGACGAAGAAGTTGCGTCCGTTGAGACCACCCATCAGGTTGCCCACGCCCTTGTTGTCGCCGAGCGAGACGAGTGAGCCGAAGTCCTTGTACTGGAAGGGCTTGTCCACCGGCTTTTCGGCCAGCAGGCCCGTCAGGCGC
Source organism: uncultured Sphaerotilus sp. (assembly GCA_964422355.1). GTDB lineage: Bacteria > Pseudomonadota > Gammaproteobacteria > Burkholderiales > Burkholderiaceae_C > Sphaerotilus. The sequence goes on from CAYRBG010000086.1 coordinate 2,329, forward strand.
TCCAGCAGGTAGGTGGCCTGCTGGTGGGCGGCCTGGGCGCGGGCAGGAACCATCTTCTCGTCGTGCCAGACGCAGGCGGCACAGTCGCCCATGGCGTAGATGCCGGGGGCCGAGGTTTCGAGCCGGTCGTTGACCACGAACTGGTTGATGCGGTTGACCGTCAGCCCGTACTGCGTGTTCTGGTCGGCGGCCTTGATGCCTGCGGCCCAGACGATGAGGTCGGCCGGAAGGCGGCCGGCGCTGGTGACGAGGGCGTCGGGCTGGATCTCCATCACCCGCGTGCCCGTCATGACGTTGACGTGCTTGCGGCGTAGGGCCACCGTGGCTTGCTCGGAGATCTTTTCGGGCAGACCGCCGAGGATGCGCGGCGCGGCTTCGATGATGCTGATGTCCAGCCGGAAGCGCTGCTCGCTGCCCAGGCCGTCGAGCAGCTCCTGGTGGGCCTCGATCAGCTCGGCCGACAACTCCACGCCCGTGGCCCCGGCGCCGACGATGACCACGCCCAGCGCCTTGGGCTCGGAAAACGACGCGCGCGTGAACGAGGCCAGCAGGTGGCGGCGGAAGCGCTCGGCGTCGTGCGCCTGTTCCAGCACGAAGGCGTGCTCGGCCCCCGGCGTGTTGAAGAAGTTGGAACCGCTGCCCACGGCCAGCACGGCCCAGCGGAAGGAGATGGTGCGCTCGGGCAGCACGGTGCGGCCGGTCTCGTCCTTGAGCTCGGCCAGGCGGATGCTGCGCCGCTCGGCGTCCAGCCCACGCAGCTCGCCCAGCGTGAAACTGAAGTGGTTGCGCCGCGCGAGGATGGTGTAGGAGAGCCCCTCCTGGTGGGCGTCGAGTGTGCCGGCGGCCACCTCGTGCAGGGTCGGCTTCCAGATGTGATAGACCGAGCGGTCGATCAGCAGCACCTTGTCGCGGCCGTGCTTGGCGCCGAGCTTGCGCCCGAGTTGCGCGGCGAGCTCGAGCCCGCCTGCGCCACCCCCGATGATGACGATGTCGTAGTGCATGTTGTTGATTTATGAAACGATGGTGAGAACTGGCGGCATTCAGCGCAATTCCTGGACCATGTTTCAGGTGCGCACGACGGGAACGTCGGGCGTGGCCTCCCAGCGCCCCCGCTTGTCGACCCACAGCACTCCGACTTTCCACTGCTGCGCCAGGGCGGGAATGCGTTGCGGCCCGGCAATGAACATCACCTTGGTCAGTGCGTCGGCGCGCATGGCGCTGGGGGCCAACACGGTGACGGCGCTCAGCTCACTCGGGGAATCCCCGAGGTGGGGATCCAGAATGTGATGGTGGCGGTGATCCGCCGTGAACGCACTGCGGTGGTCGGCCGAAGTGGCCATGGCGCGGCCGTCCAGGCGGATGGCGGTGAGCAGACGGTCCGGGGCGTGCGGGTCTTCGATGCCCAGGGTCCAGGCGCCTTCGCGGTCGTTGCGGCCCCAGGCGGCGTACTCGCCGGTGTCGAGCAGGGCGTGGGTGATGCCGTGGGCTTGCAGCACCTCGCGCACGGCGTCGGCTGCGTAGCCCTGGGCGATGCCGTTGAAGGTCAGGCCCATGCCGGGTCGATCCAGGTGCACGGCCTGGGCCGAGCGACGCACATGCCGCCAGCCGACGCGGGCCAGGGCCTGAGCGCGTTCTTCCAGCGTGGGCAGACGGCGCTCGCGTCGGGCGCGGTCGTAGGTCTGCCACAGGGGCTGGACCGTGGGATCGAAGGCGCCTTGGCTCCGGTGGGCCACGTGCAGGGACTCGTCCAGCACGCGGGTGAAGTGGCGGGAGGGGGCGTTCAGCCGGCCGTCGCGTTCCAAGCGGCGGATCTCGCTGTCGGCGCGGAACAGGCTCATCGAGGCCTCGATGTCCCGCACCGTGAGCACGGCCGCATCCAATGCCTGCTTCGCCGTCGCCGGATCGGTGTGGGCGATACGCAGCCTCAGCGTCGTGCCGAGGCCCACCAGTGATCGTTCGTGCCAGGCCAGCGCGGGGGGCTGTGCCTGCAAGGCGGTCGCATGGCTGGGGCGAGGTCCAGCGACACCCGCCGCGAAGGCGCCCGCCATGCCAGCGCCGAGCAGGCTCGGACCCCAGGTGGACGATCCCGCGAAACCGAAGCCCGCGACCAGAAATTGGCGTCGTTGCATGCGGGTCTCCTCAGGCGCGGCGCGCGGTGGGTTCGCTCGGTTGAGCGTGGACGGGGATCACCCGGCCCTTGCGTTCCAGGATGCGCGGTGCGCAGAGCCGGTCGCTCTCGTAGATGACGACGCAGTCCTGGCACTGGAAGCATTCGGTGTAGTCGATCTTGCCGCTGGGTTCGATGGCCTGGTACTCGCAGCGGTGGCGACACGTTTGGCAAGGCTGGCCGCATTCGCTGCGCCGGGCAATCCAGTCGAAGCGTCGCAGCCGGCCCAGCAGGGCCAGGCCCGCGCCCAAGGGGCACAGGTAGCGGCAGTAGGCCTTGTAGATCACCGCGTTCAGCGCGATCAGACCGACCGCCCAGAGCAGGTAGGGCCACGAGCGCACGAAGATCAGCGTGATCGAGGTCTTGAAGGGCTCGACCTCCACCAGCCGGTCGGTCCAGACGGTGCTGAAGGTACAGGTGACGAGGATGACGGCCAGGACGATGTACTTCAGTTTCTTGAGCTTGGCGTCGGTGGCGGCGCGCAGGCGGATCTGCGGCACCCGGGCCTTGCGGGCGGCCCAGGCCACGAACTCCTGCAGCGCGCCAAAGGGACACAGCCAGCCGCAGAAGGTGCCGCGGCCCCAGAAGACCAGGCTGACGGCCACATAGGCCCACAGCAGCACCGTCATCGGGTCGTAGAGGAAGAAGTCCAGCGAGCGGCCCGCGCGCAGCGCCTGCACGAAGGCCGTGAGATTGACGATGGACAGCTGCCCCTGCGCGTACCAGCCGATGAAGCCGAGCGTGAAGGCCAGCCAGACGCGGCGACCGACGCGCAGGCGGTCGGGGTGCCTCACCCAGGACTGCGGACGCGCCAGTGCCCACGTCAGCGCGAGCAGGGCGACGACGAGGACGCCGATCTCCCAGGCCCGCGTCTTCCAGATGGAATGCCAGGTCTTGTCGTTGGTGCGTGGCGGCTCGACGTAGTCCGCGGGCAGCTTCATCGGCATGACGAAGGCGTGGCGCTCGCGCTCGGCCAGGATCTGCCCCTTGCTGCGCGTCACGCTGAAGGCGAAGTCCATGCGTTGCGACGGGTCCAGGCTGGCCTGGCTGATCACCTTGAGGATGCGCCAGCGCACGTCGGGGCCGTGCCAGCTTTCGGGCAGCTTGGGGTGGCTGTCCATGCTGAAGTCGCGGATCTCGACGGGCAGGCCGTCCTGCTGCAGCGTCAGGCGGTCGGGCACGGCGCCGGGGGTGTAGTCGTCGCCGATGTAGCTGTCGCGGCCGCGGGTGGCGACGAGAAAGGCGTGGTCGCCGGGCTCCAGCCAGCCGCTGAGCTCTTTCCATTCCCGGGGCGTCAGCAGGTTGCGACCCACCGTCGGCACGTCCAGCTGGGCGATCAGGAACTCGGCGTAGGGCTCGTCGGGCGACTGGAGCGCCAGCGGGTCCTGACCTTCACCGACCGTGCCCTTGAAGGCCGCCTCCACGTCGCGGTTGAGCCAGGTCTTGCGGGTGATCAGTCCGGCCTTGAGCAGCTCGCCCCAGCCCATGGGCTGATACAGCTCGGTGCGCACGCGGCCGATGAGGTCGGGATCGCGCCCGGCTGCGAAGCCCAGCTTGGCCCGCGCCACCGCCAATGCGGCCGACAACATGCTTTGGTTGATGATGCGCACCGAGGCCGTGGCCTTGGAGATGCCGTCGATGTAGACGTTGGCGCTGCCGGCCTGACCCGAGCGGTTCTGGTTGGAGCCGATCTTGATGTTCTGCTGCAGCGACAGGCCCTTGTACTGCTCGACGAACAGGTGCATCGGCGCCTCGCCCAGCCCTTCCAGGAAGACGGGCTCGTGGTGCGACAGCACCTTGGCGTCCAGGAAGACGCCCTTGGTGTCCAGGGCGACCAGCAGGTTCACCGGTGTGCCCGAGAAGCCGGGCACGGGGGCGAAGTCGATCGACTCGAACACATAGCCCAGCAGGACCGAGCTGGTCAGGTCGTTCTTGAAGATGGGCCAGACGGGCAGCTCGGCGTCGCGCTCTCCTACCGTGAGCGGCGAGGGGAACATCTGCGCCACCTGCTCGCGGCCGAGCGTGCCGGCGTGGGCGGTATTGCTCCAGCCCAAGAGGACGAGCAGTGCCGCCAAGAGCAGACGGCGCACGAAGATGGAGACCGTGACCTTGCCGCAGCGTGGCTCTGCGGTCGTTCCTTCCGTCCGGGGCGTCGGGTGCACTCGGCGGTCGGGGCGGAAGGCGGGCATGGCATTGTTCAGTCGTGACACGATGGGTGTCACTGTCTGCAATGCCCGGACCATTTCGGGTTAGCCCGCACATCCGATCATCGGCCCAGCTTCAGGGTGATGGATGTCCCGGGGTTGGCAGGCTCAGGCCCGAAGTGTCAAAAACCGGATGCTCCACGCTGGAGCAGCGCGTGGGTGGCGCAAAGCGGCTCACCCGACAGACCGCTGGACCACCGCTGCGGCGATCCATCAAGCGCAAGAACTCAACGCGAACCGGGGCGGCGGTTGCCGCCTGTCGGGGCCGGACCGCGGTTTTCCAGGTGACGGAAGGTCACGCGACCCTTGCTCAGGTCGTAGGGCGAGAGTTCCAGTGAGACGCGGTCACCCGCCAAGATGCGGATGTGGTGCTTGCGCATCTTGCCGGAGGTGTAGGCCACCAGGGTGTGACCGTTTTCCAGGGTGACGCGGTAGCGCGAGTCGGGCAGCACTTCGTCCACGACGCCGTTCATTTCGATGAGTTCTTCCTTGGCCATGCAGGTCCTTGCGTGTATGGGGTTTGAAGAGATTCGGTCGGGTCCAGACCGAGCTCCACACACGGGTGCCGACAGGGTCGACGAATCAGGCAGGAAGATCAGCTGGGCTCTGGGCCTTCAGCAGTCTGTCGAGAACGCAGTGGGCCCAGCAGGGGTGAATCGAATTCGACATTGTAATGGGTCAATGCCGTCTGTGTGCGCTCAGGGCAGACAGGGGTGAGGGGCGGGAATCGATGCGGATGGCGGTGGAGCGTCGGTCCAGGCCGACACGAAGGGGGCCAGGCGTTCCATGCTCGCCTGCTTCATGGCCCGCACGAGACAGGCGGCGTGGGCCCCTGCAGTGCGGCAGGCCGCCATCTGTCCGGGCGCCAGGATGCCGCCGATGGCCACCACGGGCACGGGGCTCATGTGCGACCACCAGGCCAGGTTGTCCAGGCCTTGCGGGTTCCAGGGCATGTCCTTGGTCACCGTGGGCCAGACGGGGCCGCAGGCGACGTAGTCGGGTCGCAACGACAGCGCGCGGCAAAGCTCCCACAGGCTGTGCGAGCTGATGCCCAAAGCCAGACCTTGGGTGTTGCGGGTCTGGAGCAGGGCGGCGCGGCCTTGGGGGCCGAGCGCTTCCAGATCTTCTTGCCCCAGATGAACGCCGAGGGCGGCGGTGTCCTCTGAAACGGTGGTGCCTGACCCACAGGATGCCGTCGAGCGCGCGGCCAGGACCCTCCAATGGTCGTTGACAAACAAACGCACGCCGTGGGCGGCGGTGTGCGGGAGGGCCTGTTTCACCTGGGCTCGGACGTGGTCCTCGAAGGCGGCATCGCTGAGCGCCGCATGGGCACTGCGCTTGATGCGGAGCTGGACGGCGGCCAACGGGGCTTGCAGGGCACCCAGGGCCTTCAGGCCCTGCTTCAACTCATCGGTGTCGTTGGCCAGCGCGTACAGGCCGGGCGGGACATTGAGGCCGTTGCCGGTGGGTGGAGCACCATGGGCCCAGGCGATGCCCGCCGCGTCGTCCCCCCAGGTCAGCCTCGGCAGCAAGTGTGGCCGGGTGATGAAGGGGCCGGGGGCGCCGACCGGACCTGCGCCCCGACCCTGAGGGTGTCCGGCTTCGATGGCGGCCGTGGTCGCCATCTTGGCCAGAACCGCAGCGTCCGCGATCGGAAAGCCGAGGGCCAGCGCCGAGGCGATGGTGGTGGCATGGGTGCAGCCCGTGCCGTGGGTGTGCCTGCTGTCCACGCGGGGCAGCGACAGCCAACCGAGTACGGGTGCGGCGTCAGCGACCGGGGGGGCGGTGTCGATCCAGTCGAGGGCCAGGGCGGTGAGGTCGATGTCCGCGGTCTTCGGTTCGGCTTGGCTTGCCGTCCCATCGGGGGGCGCGGGTTCGAGGTCACCCCCGGTGACGATGACGGCGGTTGGGCCCAGGCCGCGCAACGCTGCGGCCAGCTCTGGAACGGGCCAGTGGGCCACCTCGGAAGTCGTCGTCAGCCCGGCGGCGGCGACCAGGCGTCGGGCCTCGGCGCGGTTGGGGGTAAGCACGGTGGTGCGCGGCAGCAGCTCGCGCACATAGGCTTGCAGCAGGGCCTCGTCGGCCAACGCGGCACCCGTGCTGGCGCGCAGGACCGGATCAACCACCAAGGGCAGGCGAGGGTGGGTGGCCCGCAGCCGGTCGACCCAGGCGACGATCACCGCCACACCGGCGGCACTGCCGATCAACCCGGTCTTGATGGCCACCGGGGGCAAATCCTCCGCCAGGGCCTTCAACTGGGCGTCCAGCCCCTCGGCATCGACGGGCAACACCGCCGCCACCTGCACGGAGTTCTGCGCCGTCAGCGAGGCCACGACAGGACACAGGTGGACCCCCATGGCCTCGGCGGCGCGTTGGTCGGCACTCAGGCCGGCGCCGCCACCGCTGTCGTTGCCGGCGATGCTCCAGACGGTGGGTCGGGTCGGCGCCATCCGGTCAGCCGATCAGGAAGGGGCGTCCGCCCACAGGCGTCGTGGCCACGGCCATGTCCTGCGGGGCCATCACGCCGGCTTCCCAGCCCAGACGGCCAGCGGTCACGGCATGGGCAAACGCGGCGGCCATGCGCACCGGGTCGCCCGCCTGGGCGACGGCGGAGTTCAGCAGCACGCCGTCCAGTCCCAGCTCCAGGGCCTGTGCCGCATGGGTCGGTGCACCGATGCCGGCATCGACGATGAGCGGCACGCCGGGCAGGCGCTCGCGCAGGGTGCGCAGCGCAAACGGGTTGAGCAGGCCTTGGCCGCTGCCGATGGGCGCGCCCCAGGGCATCAGCACCTGGCAGCCGACGTCGAGCAGGCGCTGGCAGGTCACCAGGTCGTCGGTGCAGTAGGGGAAGACGTGGAAGCCGTCGCGCACGAGCTGTTCGGCCGCGTGCACCAGCTCCCACGGGTCGGGTTGCAGGGTGTGCTCGTCGCCCACCACCTCCAGCTTGATCCACGGCGTGTCGTAGAGCTCGCGGGCCATGTGCGACAGGGTGATGGCTTCCTGGGCGGTGCGGCAGCCGGCGGTGTTGGGCAGCAGGCGGGCGCCTTGGGTGTGCAGGGCTTCCCGGATGATCTCGATGAAGCCGTTGTCGCCGGCGGCGCCGAGTGCGCGCTTGAGGCCGACCGTGACGATCTGGGTGCCGCTGGCCCGGATGGCCATGCGCAGGACGGCCGGTGAGGGGTAGCCGGCGGTGCCCAGCAGCAGGCGGGAGCGCAGCGGGACGCCGTAGAGCGTCCAGCCCTGGGGCTGCACGGAAGGGAGGGCCTCGGTGTCGGGGTGTAAAAGGTCCGTGGTCATGGCAATCAGCCCCCGACGATGGCTTGGAAGGTGGTGACGGCATCGCCGTCGTTCAAAGGGGTGTCCCGGCGTGCGGTTCGGGGCACAAATCGACCATTGACCGCAGTCGCACACCGTTTGGGATCGACCGTGGTCACCTCCCGAGCCAGCAGGGCTTCAAGGTCCGTGCCCACGGGCACATGCAGTGCCTGACCGTTCAGTTGGATGCTCAGCGCACCGGGAGGGGCGTCGCTCGGTGTCCGGGAGATCACGCCGATGCCTCCATGTGGATCGGAATGCTCGCCGGAGGCGCGGCCGCGTCCAGGGCATGGTCCAGACCGATCTTGTCAAAGGCGTCCTGCAGCAGGGCGGGCGCCAACAGCCAGCCGTGGCGGAACAGGCCGTTGATGCGCATCAGGCCCGCCTCGGTGTGAATGTGGGGGTGGTTGTCCGGCAGGGCGGGACGCAGGTTGGTTTCCAGGTGCTCGATGCGCGCTTCGGCCAGACCCGGGATCACGCTGTGGGCTGCAGCCATCAGCTCGACCGCACTGCGCAGGCTGACCTTGGAGCGGTCCTCGCTCTCGATCTCGCTGGCTCCCACGACAATCATGTCGCCGGGGCGAGGCACGATGTACACCCGATGGCGAGGGTGCAGCAGCCGCACCGGCCGCTGCAGGTTCACGCCGGGGGCATAGAGCCACACCAGCTCGCCGCGCACGCCGCGCACCGGCAGGGTCGGTCGGGCGCCGGTGCCGCGCACGTCGAGGGTCAGGTCGAACTTGGCGGATGAGCCGTCTTCAAGGCGGATCTCTCCCGGTTCCACGTCCCGCACGCTCCGGTTCCAGCGCCAGTCGACCTCCGGGGCGGCCTCGCACAGGGCCGGCAGAATCTGGTGCGGCAGGATCTGACCTTCACCCGGCAGCAGCCAGGCCTTCAGGCCTGGGGCAAGGGCCGGCTCCAGCGCCGTCAGGTCGGATGCACAGAGATGCTGCGGGGCAGGGGCCAGGGTGCCTTCCTGAGTCGGCGTGGACAGGCGGGCCAAGACGCGTTGGGCGGCTCCCAGGTCGCTCGGGTGGGCCAAGAGCAGGCTGCCCAAGGCCCGGAAGTAGACCTCCGTCGGCGCTCCCGGCGAGGAGGGTCCGGCACAGCTGGTGCATGTGCCGCAGGCGGCCGGCAGGGGTTGGGTCGAGGGGCGAAGCCGGGTGGCGATCCGGCTCCACAGTGCCAACGAGCGCCAGCCCAGGGCCGCGATGGTTGGCCCGCCGTTTTCCAGTTCTGCCAGCGGACTGAGCATTCCCGCGGCAGTGAAGCCAGCCGGCCCCAGACCGTCGGATCGTGCCAGCCCGTTGTCAGCCGGATCAAAGACCGTGACCCGGTGGCCGGCCTGAGCCAGCGTCCACGCTGCCAACCGTCCCAAAACGCCCGCACCGGCGATGCCGACGTGCAAGCGCTGGCGGGAACCAAACCATGCCATGGCCTGCTCCTTTACCCCTGGGTCGGTGCGGACTGGATGGGGATGTAGAACTCCCCGCCCTTGGCCTTGAACTCGGCCGACTTCTCGGCC
>CAYRBG010000087.1:0-11390 GCA_964422355.1 uncultured Sphaerotilus sp.
CTCGCGGGTGTCGCTCCAGCTCACCTCGCCGCCCAATTGCACGGCCATGGTCTGCATGCCGTAGCAGATGCCCAGCACCGGCACGCCCGCGTCCCACACGGCCTGCGGCGCGCGCAGCTGATGGTCTTCGTAGGTGCTGGCGTGGCTGCCCGAGAGGATGATGCCCTTGGGGTTGAACGCCTTGATGAAGTCGTCCGAGACGTCGTTCGGGTGGATTTCGCAGTAGGTGTGCGACTCGCGCACGCGACGTGCGATCAGTTGGGTGACCTGCGAGCCGAAATCGAGGATGAGGATCTTGTCGTGTTGCATGAAACGTCCAAGGTGTCGGCGCGGGTCAGGCAGAGACGCCGGCCGAGGCAGTGCGGGCGCGGTGTTGGCGGAAGTGCCGCAGCGCCATGATCATCGCCAGGCCCTGCAGGGCCGAGCACAGAAAGAAGGGAGCGCCGATGCGCCAGTCGCCGCGCGGCAGGTGTGACACGAAGCCCAGCAGCGCCGCCCCGATCACCGGTGCGACCACCGCGGTCAGGCTGTTGAGCGAAGCCACCGCCCCCATGGTGCGACCTTGGTGCTGCTCGCTGGCCGCGTTGGAGACGATGCTCTGGATCGCCGGATTGGCCATGAAGCCGAAGATGTTCAGCCCAATGACGGCGTACATCATCCAGCCTTCAGTGGAAGCCCCCCAAGCGGCATACGACAGGCACGAGGAGATCAAACCCACCACCGCCAGCTTCTCCGGCGAGGTGCGCTTGAGCGCCACGCGGATCAGACCGCCCTGCACCAGCACGGCCATGACGCCCACGGCGAACAGCGACCACCCGTTCTCCTTGGGGCCCCAACCGAACTTGAAGGTCGTGTAGAGCACCCAGGTCGTGTGCATGATGAACTGCGCCAGGCTCGACAGACCCACCACCGTCACCAGCAGACCCACGCCCTGCAACTGCGTGAGCTGCTTGAGCGAGGACACCGGATTGGCCTTGGCCCACTGCACCGGGGTGCGCCGATCGGCGGGCAGCGATTCCGGCAGCACGAAGATGCCGTACAGCGAATTGAGGATCGCCAACCCACCAGCCACGAAGAACGGCAGATGCAGGTCATAGCCCCCCAGGATGCCGCCCATGACAGGCCCGAGCACGAAGCCCATGCCGAACATGGCCCCCAGCATCCCGAATCGCTTGGCCCGCTCCTCCGGTGCGCTGATGTCGGCCACGTAGGCTTGCGCGACGGCCGCATTGGCCTGCAGCGCGCCGCTGACCAATCGCACGGCCACCAGCATCCACAGCGCCGTGGCCATCCCCGTGACGAAGAAGCTCAGGGCCAGCCCGGTGAACCCGAGCAGCAGCACCGGACGTCGTCCGTAGTGATCCGACAGCGCGCCCAGCAGCGGCGAGCCGAAGAAGTTGGCGATCCCGAACGCGAAGCTGACCACGCCGTACCAGAAGGCGTGGTCCTGCTGGGATCCCGTGAACAGTCCCACCAAGGGCGGCAGGACCGGGATGATCAGGCCGATCGACACCATGTCGATCAGCACCGTGATCATGATGAAAGGCATCGCCGCCTCACGGCGGCGTTTGCCCGCAGGCACCGGTTGTTCCGGCACCGCCGTGTCGAGCTGGCTCACGCCTCGTCACTCCATGCGGTAGTTGGGCGCTTCCTTGGTGATCTGCACGTCGTGGACGTGGCTCTCACGGATGCCGGCCGAAGTGATCTCGACGAACTCGGCGCGGTTGCGCATCTCTTCGATGGTCGCACAGCCGCAATACCCGAGCGAGGCGCGAATTCCGCCGGCCATCTGGTAGATGATGGTCAGCACCGAGCCCTTGTAGGGCACGCGACCCTCGATGCCTTCGGGCACGAGCTTGTCGGCGTTCGGGTTGGCGGCCTCGTCGTTTTCCTGGAAGTAGCGGTCGGCCGAGCCGGCCTTCATCGCGCCGATCGACCCCATGCCACGGTAGCTCTTGTACGAGCGACCTTGGTACAGGATGACCTCGCCCGGGGCCTCTTCGGTACCGGCGAACATGCCGCCCATCATCACCGTGCTCGCGCCCGCCGCGATGGCCTTGGAGATGTCGCCCGAGTAGCGGATGCCGCCGTCCGCGATCAACGGCACGCCCGTGCCTTGCAGCGCGGTGGCGACGTTGTCGATGGCGGTGATCTGCGGCACGCCCACGCCCGCAACGATGCGGGTGGTGCAGATGGAGCCCGGGCCGATGCCGACCTTGACGCCGTCCGCGCCGGCCTCGGCCAGCGCCAGGGCGGCCGCACCGGTGGCAATGTTGCCGCCGATGACGTCGACCTGCGGGAAGTTCTTCTTCACCCAGCGCACGCGCTCGATCACGCCGTGGCTGTGGCCGTGGGCGGTGTCGACGACGATGGCGTCCACGCCAGCCGCCACGAGCAGCTCGACGCGCTCTTCGGTGCCCTCGCCCACGCCGACGGCCGCACCGCAGCGCAGCTTGCCCTGGGCGTCACGCGCCGCGTTGGGGAAGCTGGTCTGCTTGGTGATGTCCTTGACGGTGAACAGGCCACGGAGCTGGTCCTGGGCGTTGAGCACCAGCACGCGCTCCAGCCGGTGCTTGTGCATCAGGGCCTTGGCCTCGGCCAGCGAAGCCCCTTCCTGCACAGTGATCAGACGCTCGCGCGGGGTCATGATCTCGCGCACAGGCGCGTCCAGGCGGGTCTCGAAGCGCAGGTCGCGGCCGGTGACGATGCCGACCACCTTGCCGTCTTCCACCACCGGGAAGCCCGACACGCCATGGGCTTGCGAAAGCTCCACCACGTCACGCACACGGGCGCCCGGGGCAATGGTGATGGGGTCCTTCAGCAGACCGGACTCGTAGCGCTTGACGCGGGCCACTTCGGCGGCCTGCTGCTTGGGCGTGAGGTTCTTGTGGACGATGCCGATGCCGCCTTCCTGGGCGATCGCGATCGCCAGACGGGCTTCAGTGACGGTGTCCATGGCCGCGGAAACGAGCGGCAGATTCAGCGTGATGTTGCGGGTCAGCTGGGTCGACAGCGATGTGTCGCGGGGCAACACCTGGGAATACGCGGGGACCAACAACACATCGTCGAAGGTCAGTGCTTTGCCAAGAAGGCGCATGGGTCAGGCTCCAGACGCAAAAGACAATTATACGGACTGCGGCGATACACTGCGGCCATGACCCAAGTGCGCCTCTTCCACCGCTGCGTATCCTTGCATCGTCACCTGCCCGCGGCAGCCCGAGCCTTGTGTGTCTTGGGACTGGGTTTGTGGATCACGGCGGACTGCCAGGCCCAATGGAAGTGGCGCGATGCGACGGGTCGCATCCAGTACAGCGACCGCCCGCCCCCCCAGGACGTGCCGGCCACGGCCATCCTGCAACGCCCTGCCGGGATAGAGCCCTCGCGCAATGCGCCGGTGGTCGTGATTCAGCCGCTCAACAAACCGGCCTCAATGCGTGGAACTGCTGCACCGGCGGCTTCCGCGTCTGCGGTGCCTCCCGCTCCTCGAGCGGCGGCCGCCGACCCCCAGACCGAAGCTCGCCGCAAGGAAGCCCAGGCCCGCGAGGACGCCGAGCGCCGCCAGCAAGAGGCACAACTGGCCCAGCAGCGCTCCCAGAACTGTCTGCGGGCCCAGGAAAACCTGCGCACGCTGGAATCGGGCATGCGCATCGCGCGGGTGAACGAGCAAGGCGAGCGCGAGATTCTCGGCGATGCGCAGCGCACCCAAGCCATCGCCGACGCTCAGCGGGTCGTCGCCAGCGACTGCCAGTGAACACCAACCCGGTCCGTTGACCGGCCATCGCCCATTCGTCGGAAGCCGCCTTGCTCAGCGGACCCGCGGGTCAGCGCTCCAGCGGACGTCGCTTGAATCGCCCCACCGGCCCTTGGGCGCGATAGCGCTCGCGGCGGGCCTCCTTGGGGTCCACCAGCAAGGGCCGATACAGCTCGATGCGGGGCTCGAAATCCGGCAGCACATCGTCCCACGCGATGCGACGGCCCCAGCATCCCGGCTGCCAACGCCAGACGTTCAACCGTTCGAGCGCTTCGACCTGCGCGCAAGCCTGGACAGCTTTGCGTGCGGTGACCGGGCCCTCCACATGCAGCTCGACCTGATTCACCTGCCGTGCCGCGGGGCTCCAGACCAGCTTGACCTTGACAGGCCCGCTGGCTGAACAGAGCTCAACGTCGGCCATACACCTGCTCCGCCCGCGCCACGAACGCATCGACAAAGGTGTTGGCGATGCGGTCGAACACCGGGCTGACCACCAGCTCCAGTGGACGACTGGAAAACGCGTAGCGCAGATCGAACTCCACCTTGCAGGCCTGCGGACCGGCTTCCGGGGCCGCAGCCGACGGTGAGCCCAGCGGCGTGAACTTCCACAGGCCATCGAGCAGCGAGAACGGACCGTCCACCAGCTCCATGGTCAGGCTCTGGCCGTCCACATGCACGTTGCGTGTGGTGAAGGCGTGGCGCACACCGGCGTAAGACAGGTGCAGCCGAGCCGTGGTCATGCTCCCATCTTCGGAGAGGACCTCGGCCTTCTGGCACCAGGGCAGAAACTGCGGATACGCCCTCACGTCGACCACCAGGTCGTACATCTCCTTGGGCGAGTACCAAAGCAGGACGGACTTTTTGACGTGCTTCATACAATGCCCCGATTGTAAGAAGACCCGAGCCGCGCCATGAGCATTGCCGACAACAAGAAAGCCCGCTTCAACTACCACCTCGAAGAGAAGTACGAGGCCGGCATCGTGCTGCATGGCTGGGAGATCAAGGCCATCCGCGAGGGGCAGGTCCAGCTCACCGACGGCTACGTGGTCATCAAGGACGGTGAACTGTTCCTCATCGGCTGCCGCATCAATGCCCTGCGCAGTGCCTCCACGCACGTGCGCCCCGAAGCCGACCGCACCAAGAAGCTGCTGATGCACAAGGCCGAGATCCGCCGCCTCATCGGCAAGATCGAGCAAAAAGGCTACACCCTGGTGCCCCTGGACCTGCACTACAAGGGCGGTCGCGTGAAGGTCGAGATCGCGCTGGCCAAGGGCAAGGCGGAGCACGACAAGCGCAACACCATCAAGGACCGCGAGTGGCAGCGGGAACAGGGCCGGTTGATGCGGCACAAGATTTCAGGGCCGAGCAAGGAGTGATCCACACGAACCCTCCCCGGCCACGGCGTGCGAGCCGGGTGGTCAGGTGTTGATCCAGGGACAGCTCTGACCTGATCCGTTTGCGCAGACCGCTGCCTTCTGCTTAAAGTGAAAAAGCAGTTTGGCGGTGGCATCGAGACGTGAATGGCACCTCAGCTGCCCGTCAGAGGAGGGATCATGAAGACGTTCTGTGTTCCGCGCCTCATGTGCCGCGCGGGTTTGGTGACCGTGATCGGCGCCGTCCTGTGGCCCATGCTCGCTCATGCCGAATGCAAGGGCAACGCCTGCTTCTCACCTTACCGCGAGAACTACATGCTCTACAACGTCATGCGCAACAACGGCTGGAGCGCCAATGACGACAGGGCGATCCGCGTGCACTACTCGATCAAGTACACGTGGTGGGGCGATCCGGCCAAGGACGTGGACGCAGAGCTGAGGGCCTCCGAGCCGGAGGTCTTCACGTCCTACACCGGCATGTTCGACTTCTATGCCAAGACGCGGGACTCGTCGCCGGTGATCAACCGCCTCAGCAACCTGGGTCTGGTGCACCTGCGCATCCCGGGAAAGATGCTTCACCTCGACGGCACGAGCTGGGAGATCAGCGGCGAGCACCGATCCAACGGTCAGGTGTTTGACCCGACGACATCGGACGGAGCAGCCACCGCGCAGCAGCACTACAGCCAGGCCCAAGCGGAAGACCGCCGCTTTTTCGACACCCTCAGTCGGGGCTCCAACTACATCGGCGTCCAGGCGCTGTGGATGAACAGCGTCGGAGCACAACCGGTGTACTTCCGGCTCAAAGGCCATGTCTACCTCAATCAGGACACCCAAATCACCTGGGGCCCGCTGGCTTACAGCAACCACACCCTCCGCAACGACGATCTGGTCCATCTGCGGGCCCACATCCCCAGCACCGGGTACGGCACTTTCGGTTTGCTCTGGCGAATGGGCAAGTCGGGACTGATGACCGACTCCTGGGACTTTACTTGGCAGGCCACAGGCAAAGTGCCGCTGTTTCTGAAACTGCACCGAGGGGGCATGAACACCCTGTCCAATTACACGCAGCGGCAGGACTCGATGGGAGTAGGCTTGATGTTCACGGAGTATTGACCGGCCACACGGGGGTGATTTCACCGTGGCCGGGAGGCCGAGATGGTGTTGATGGTGGGGTTGTTTCATACATGGTAGGGTATGAGACCATACATAGACGCGTCCCACAGAGTCGACATGCCAGACCAACTCCGCACCGAATCCTTCTTCGACGAAGCCACGTCCACCTACACCCACTTGCTGTGGGACGACGTCACACGGGACGCGGCCATCGTCGACAGCGTGCTGGGCTATGACCCCAAGTCGGGCCGAACATCGACCGCCGCCGCCGATGCGCTCATCGCCCGCGTGCGTGAGTTGGGCCTGAAGGTGCAGTGGCAGCTCGAAACCCACGTCCACGCCGACCACCTCTCGGCCGCCCCCCATCTGAAGGCGGCGCTTGGAGGTCAAGTGGCCATCGGCGCACACATCACCACCGTGCAGCAGACCTTTGGCCGGCTGTTCAACGCTGGTGACGATTTCGTACGCGACGGAAGCCAGTTCGACCGCCTTTTTGAAGACGGCGACACCTTCGCCATCGGCGGTCTTCCGGCCCGTGCCATGCACACGCCGGGGCACACTCCGGCCTGCATGACCTATGTGGTGGAAGACGGCGAACGCACGGTCGCTTTCGTCGGCGACACGCTGTTCATGGAAGACTACGGCACCGCGCGCTGCGATTTCCCGGGTGGGGACGCCGCCACGCTGTACCGCTCGATTCGCCGGGTGATGGCCTTGCCGGACCACACCGAGCTTTTCCTGTGTCACGACTACCCGCCCGATGGTCGACCCGTGCGCCCGACCACGACGGTGCGGGCCCAGCGCCGCGCCAACGTGCATGTGCACGACGGCGTCACCGAGACCGAGTTCGTCGCCCTGCGTCAGGCCCGCGACGCCAAGCTGGCGATGCCGGTGCTGTTGCTGCCCTCGGTACAGGTCAACATGCGCGCGGGACACCTGCCGCCGGCCGAGGACAACGGCGTGCGGTACCTGAAGATCCCCTTGAACCAGCTCTGATCCGCAACATGACCGAGCCTGTTCTCGTGAACGCACTGGGAGTCTCCCCGGCGGCGGCTCTCTTGGGTGCCGTCATCGGTGCCGTCATGTCGATGACGGGAGCCGGTGGCGGGGTGTTGGCGGTGCCGCTGCTGATCTTTGGTCTTGGATTGCCGCTGACCGAAGCCGCCCCGGTTTCGATGCTTGCCGTGGGCGGGGCTGCACTGGTGGGGGCCTTGCTGGGCTTGCGAGAAGGCATCGTGCGCTATCGCGCAGCCGGCCTCATCGGCGGCTTGGCAATGCTGACGGCTCCCATCGGTGTGACGCTGTCGCGGGTGCTGCCGCAAGCGCCGCTGTTGCTGGCATTCTCCGGAGTGTTGTTTTGGACGGCTTGGCGCATGTCGGGGTTGGGCGCGTCTGCACACCGGGAAACGTCTGCCCCACCGTGCCAAGTCAATCCGGACGAAGGTCGTCTGCGCTGGACCTCACGCTGTGCCCTCCGACTGGCCGCCACCGGCGCCACTTCGGGCCTGATGACGGGGCTGCTTGGCGTGGGAGGTGGCTTCGTGATCGTGCCGGCCTTGTCGCACGTGTCGGATCTGGACGCGCACAGCATCGCCGCCACATCCTTGGCCGTCATCGCGATGGCCACACTGGCCGGCCTTCTTGCCGCCCTGGGACACGGTCAGATGCAGACCGCAATCGCCCTGCCGTTTGGCCTGGCCGCGCTCGGGGCCCTGCTGGTGGGACGACGCGTGGCGGCGGGGCTGCCGGCCCAGGCGTTGCAGCGCATCTTTGCCACGGTCAGCGTGGTGGTGGCGGCGATGGTGCTGGTGCGCGGCTGGCGGATGTGGATGGGCTGAGCACCTCGGCGGCCGCGCAGGTTTCTTCCCAGGTGGGGGGCTGACATCCCTGGCGTTGAACATTCAGCGTCGCTGCCGCCATCGCATGGCCCAGAGCCGCCGACAGATCTTCCAGAGAGAGTTGCGCCAACACCGAAGGGGTCAATCGCCCCGCCCGGGCCAGACACACCAGCAGCGCGGCTTGAAAGCAGTCCCCGGCTCCCACAGTGTCGACAACCCGCACGCCGACGGGCACCGGCCGCCGCACTTGGTTGGACCGATTCACCAATACGGCTCCCGCCGCCCCCAGGGTGAAGGCCACCAACTGCAATCGTGGCCATCGCTCAAACAGCTGCGCCGACAACTTTCCCAAGTCATCGGCCGACCATCCGAGCGCAACTGCGTCCTCATCGCTGAGCTTGAGGACGTCGGCTTCGCCGAGGACGGTCAACACAGCCGCGCGATAGGCGATTTGCTGCTCAACGTCAGGGCCGACGACCACCGGCCTCAGGTTCGCATCGACCGACACCACCGCACCCCGTTCACGGGCCGCGACCAACACGTCACACACCTTGGGTGCATCGGCAGGCATCAGCGCAAGCCCACCGGTATGGATAAGTTCGACCCAATCAGGGAGGCGGCCGATCAAGTCGACGGCACCATCGGCCCGGTCGGCCACGCCCACTCGATGAAAGACGTAGCTCGCCCCACCACTCGCCCCGAGCGTCACCACCGCCAGGGACGTGGGACAAGCGCTGCGCACGGACGCCCCGGGCTCCACCCCGTCCTTCTGGAACTGGGTGGCGAACCGGTCGCCATGCGTGTCGGCCGACAGGACATTCAAGTACCTGACCGGCCACCCCTGCAGCGCCACCGCGCGGGCGAAGTTGCACACCGATCCACCCAGGCAGTCTTCTCTTCGGCCATCGGCGTGCACGATGCGGTCCACCAGCGCTTCACCCGTCGTCACGAACATGCACAAATCCCAATTGGCTCATTGAGTGAGCTCACCAATCCCAGCAACTGTGGTCATTGAACACCGCTGGCGCGCTGATTTCACGAGAAATTTTTCACTTCGGGGCGAAAACCGGGCTTCTGCAACACCCGGTTACTCATTCAACTTCCGTAAACATTGCACACCCCAAAGCCCATGACTTAAGGTGAAAAGACACAGCGCGCATGGGAGGTTGATGTGTCGCTTGATGACAAAAATGCGCGACCCATCGTGTCGTGCCGGAGGGTATGGGCAACGCAACGCCGCATTCGTCGAATGGTGGGGGTGGGCGCTCGGCGGGCGTGTTGTGGCTCGACCTGAGGTCGGCCTTCATTCATCGGTTGGCCCATGACATTGCCCGAAAACTTCATCCTGTCGTCGCTGATGCCGCCGCTGGCCCATCGCAGCGCCATCACGGACCTGCCCGGCAGACACACACCGATCGCCGAGGCGCCCTTGACGCTGGGAGCCCACGACCTGCTGTCGGCCTGTGAGGACGTGGTGCAGGAGATCCGCTTTCACCAGACCGCGCTGTTCAAGGCCATCGAGCGCAAGCAGACGATGACGGAGAGGCTGCTGCGGCTGTGGGCATCGGTGGAACAGCGGGCGCGATGCACGCCCGGAGGGGAGGAGCCTTCGGAATGCCTTCCTCCTGCACCTGAGGAAGACCTCCCGAGCGCAGCCCCCATGGCCGTGAAGACCACCCCCAGGCTGGCCGTTCATGGCTTCGGTCAATGCCGGGTCTTGCAGGATGATGTTCCCGTGGAGGGCTGGACCCACAGCAAAGGCAAGGCCATCTTCAAGTACCTGGTGCTGCAGCGGCGCCATCCGGTGGCCAAGGAAGTGCTGATGCAGACCTTCTGGCCGGATGCCGACCTCGACAGCGCGCGCAACAACCTCAACGTCGCCATCTACGGACTGCGCAAGACACTGGCGCGCCAGCAGCCGTCATTGACGCACGTGCTGCTGGAGGATGGCCGGTATCGCCTCCACCCGGACCTGGACCTGTGGTGCGACGTGGAGCAGTTCGAGGAACTTGTGCGCCAGGGCCGCCGTCTGGAAGCCGAAGGTCATGCCGATCAGGCCGTGGCCCGCTACCGCGAGGCCGAGCAGTTGTATCGTGACGACCTGTTCATCGAAGACCGCGCCGAAGACTGGCTCGCCCCCGAGCGGCAACGCCTGCGCGACATGGCGGTGGACGCCTTGCGTCGCCTGTCCGGTCTGCTCGAGGGCGCGGGGGATCCCAACGCCAGCGTTGTCGTCTGCCGGCGCCTGCTCGACATCGACCCCTGCGACGAAGAGATGCACCGTCACCTGATGGGCCTGTATCAGCAACTCGACCAGCCCCACCTGGCGTTGCGACAGTTCCAGACCTGCGCCGAGGCCTTGTCCCGCGAGCTGCACATGATCCCCAGCCCGAGCACCACCGCCCTGTTCCGACAGATCCAACGCCGAGAAGCCCAAAGGGCCTGAGGGGAAAACGCATGAACCGACCCGCTGGTGGGCAGCGCGGCGAGCCCATGTCCGCCCTTCCCTCGACCCTGGACGATCTTGCTTCGCTCATCGCGTCCGAGCGCTTCCGGGAAGCGATCGAGGCGTTGCGCAGCAGTCAGGCGTTGCGGTCGAGCCTGTCACCCCAAGACTGTTCGGCGCTGGAAGCATTGCTCATGGCCTGCGACATCTGCGACGAGGAAACGCGCTCCCACCACGCCGCCCTGGGCCGGGCCATCGAGCGCGAGCAGGCCCTGGGAAGCCACTTGCGATGGTGCACAGATCAGTTGATGACGTCGCAGCGACGCGGCTGAAGCTTCCGGGAATCCCCGCCTTTGGCTGGTACCGGCTTGGTCCCCCGGCTCATCGATTTCACAGCGCTCGTTAAGCGCCTCACGTGACGCTTCAGCCACGACTGGACGCGGGCGCCTCCCTGGGCCACGCGCAAGTCGGTTCAGTTCGGCGGATGGAGACAACCGCCGATCATCCGGAGCCGTTCGTCATGTCCACCGCCGAAGACGCCCTCCCCGAGCCCGTCAAACCTGTGCCGAACGGCCAGCCGGCCCTGCCGCTGATTCGATTGGCGCGCGACCGCAGCCCGCCTTCATCCGACCCGGGCGCATCTTTTCCCTCATCCGATCCCCCCAAAAAGGACGACGACTGGGAAACCGTAGCGACCTTCGTCGTGGAGTTCGAGCGCAGGAAATCCCCCTCGTCGAAATGTCAGGCGGACCGGCGCACCCGCGCCCACCACATGCAGTCGGGCGAAACCAGCGTCTGGTACGAATACGTCACCGACGTGCTGCTGAGCTGGATGTTGGGGCGGTTTGTGCGGGATGAGGGACATCCGA
>CAYRBG010000088.1:0-11315 GCA_964422355.1 uncultured Sphaerotilus sp.
ACATGAACCTGTCGGGCAAGTCGGTGGCGGCGCTGGCGCGCTTCTTCAAGATCGCCCCGAACGAGATCCTGGTCGTGCATGACGAGCTCGACATCCCGCCCGGCCAGGCCAAGCTCAAGCAAGGCGGCAGCGCCGCCGGCCATAACGGGCTCAAGGACATCCATGCCCAGCTCGGCAGCGCCGACTTCTGGCGACTGCGCCTGGGCATCGGGCACCCGGGGGATCGCTCTGAAGTGGCCGCCTTCGTGCTGCGCAAGCCGCCGGCCGCCGAGCGCGAACAGATCGACCTGAGCATCGAACGCACCCTGCCGGCCTGCCAGCCCATGCTGGTCGGCGACATGGCCAAGGCGATTGCGGCCGTTCACGCGAAGCCCGCTCGTCCCAAGCCGCCGCGGCCAGCCAACGCTCCTGCACAAACCGAAACGGGGGGCGACGCCGGCAAGGGCTCAGCCTCCAGCCCAGCGACCTCGGCCGACTGAAGAGCGTCCCGCTCCGTCACCCACCACGGAGCGGGACGACGCTTACGGCAACGTCGGGGTCGAAACCGCGGCGGCGGTAGTCGACTCAGCCTGAGCTGCCGCTTGCGCCGCAACCCTTTGCCGCGCCTGGAGGGCCTCGTACTTGGACTGCAACTGCTCGGGCGACTCCAGATGGTCAGGATCGCGCGGGATGCACTCAACCGGGCAGACCTGAACGCACTGCGGCTCACCGTAGTGCCCGACGCATTCGGTGCAGCGCATCGGGTCGATGACGTAGTACGACTCGCCCATCGAGATGGCCTGATTCGGGCACTCGGGCTCACAGACGTCGCAGTTGATGCACTCGCTGGTGATCATCAGGGCCATGGCTGCCTCACGGATCCTCAGAGCAAACCGTCTGCAGGCGGTTGAATCTCGCGCGCCTTGAGTCGCTCAAGCACCAACGGCGCCACAAACTTGGACACGTCCCCACCCAGGTTGGCGATCTCGCGCACGAAGGTGCTGCTGATGAACTGGTACTGGTCGCCCGGCGTCAGGAACAACGTCTCCACCTCGGGCATGAGCTTGCGGTTCATGCCGGCGAGCTGGAACTCGTACTCGAAGTCGCTGGCCGCACGCAGCCCCCGCAGCACCACCTTGGCCCCCAGGCCGGTGACGAAGTCGCACAGCAGGTTGCGAAAAGGGATCACCTCGACGTTGGGGTAAGGCTTGGCCAGCTGCTGGGCCATGTCCACGCGCTCGTCCAGCGGAAACATCGTGCGCTTGTGGTGCCCTGCCGCCACCGCCACCACCAGACGGTCGAACAGGCGCGAGCCGCGGCGCACCAAGTCCAGATGCCCCAAGGTCATCGGATCAAACGTGCCGGGATAGACGGCGATCAGTTCTTCGCGGGGGGCGATCGTCAAAATGGACTCCAGGGCAAACGGCTCAGGCCGGGTCGCCACGATGCAAGAGATGATGGTGAACGGCGCCGGCCCGGCCCTGGCGGTGAATCCGCAGGCCCAGCGGCTGCAATTCTTCGTCGGTGAGCGGACGATCGGCTTCCAGGTAGATCCACCCGGACGGTGCGATCAGCGCACGCGCACGCTGCAGGCTGGCGATGAACAGGTCCGCGTCAAAAGGCGGGTCGAGCAGAACCAGGTCGAACGATGCGGGCGCGGCCGACGCCATCCAGGCCAGCGCATCGGCTTGTGCGACCTGCACACGGTCCTGAGCCTTCAGGCGCTCGACCACCGTGTTCAGATGACGAACCAGCTTGGGCTCGCGCTCCAGCAGCACGACCCGTGACGCACCGCGGGACGCGGCCTCCAGGCCGAGGGCGCCCGTGCCGGCGTAGGCGTCCAGCACCCGCCAGTGGTCGAGCTGCTGGCCCAGCCAGTTGAAGAGCGTTTCGCGCACGCGGTCAGGGGTCGGACGCAGTCCGGGACTGTCGAGCACCGGAATGCGGGTGCGCTTCCACACTCCGCCGATGAGACGGACTTCACCGGCGCCTCGCCCGCGGGCAGGCGAACTCGCGCCCACCGGAGCACCGGCAGCGCGTCCGGCCGGGGCCGAGGAAGGGGGGGGGGAAGAGGACTTGCGCATCACGACAGGGCGCGATTGTAGGTGGGGGCCCACGTCACGGAACCGTCCTCGTGCGGGTGGCACCACTGCCTACAATGCCATCCCAGATCCGATCACCCACCGCAGCGGCCCACCGGCCCGACTCCATGTTCAGTTTCATCAAGCGCAAGCTCGGCTTCGGCAAACCGTCGGCCGACACGCCGGCGACCTCCACCGAGGTTGCCCCCGCCCCCGCGGACGACGCGGTAGCACCCGCGCTGCCGGCGTCCACCGTCGCCCTCGCCGAGGTGGCTGCCGCCGAACCCGCTTCTGCCGCACCGCAGACGTCTTCCCTTGAGCCCGCGCAGCCTCCGGCGTCCGAGCCAGTGCCCCCGGAGGCTGCACCGGCCGCCGCCTTGAGCGAGCCCCCCACGGCGCCTGCCCCCCTGCAAGACAAGCCCACCGCCCGCGGCGGCTGGCTGTCGCGCCTGCGCCAGGGGCTATCGCGCACCGGATCGGCCATCTCGCAGGTCTTCACCGGCACACGCATCGACGATGAGCTGTACGAAGAACTGGAAGCCGCCCTGCTGATGGCGGACGCGGGGGTGGGCGCCACCGAATACCTGCTGGGTGAACTCAAGCGCCGCGTGAAGGAGACGCGCTGCACCGATCCGGCCGGCGTCAAGACGCTGCTGGCCGAGAGCCTGACCGAGCTGCTCACGCCGCTGGAGGCGGGCCTGCGGATCGGTGAACACGTGCCCACGGTGATGATGGTGGCCGGCGTCAACGGCGCGGGCAAGACCACCACCATCGGCAAGCTCACCCGCCACCTGGCCGACAACGACTGCAAGGTGCTGCTGGCCGCGGCCGACACCTTCCGCGCCGCCGCGCGCGAGCAACTGGGCGTCTGGGCCGACCGCAACCGCGTCGAGATCGTCAGCCAGGAGGGCGGCGACCCGGCCGCCGTGTGCTTTGACGCCGTCAGCGCCGGCAAGGCCCGCGGCTGCGACGTGGTCATCGCCGACACCGCGGGCCGCCTGGCCACCCAACTGCACCTCATGGACGAGCTGCGCAAGATCCACCGCACCCTGGGCCGCGCCATGGAGAGCGCTCCGCACGAGGTGCTGCTGGTCGTGGACGGCAACACCGGCCAGAACGCCCTGGCCCAGGTCAAGGCCTTCGACGACGCCCTGAGCCTGACCGGTCTGGTCGTGACCAAGCTCGACGGCACGGCCAAGGGTGGCGTACTGGCCGCCATCGCCCTGTGGTCGCGCGAGCGCGCCAAGGCCGGCAAGGGTCAAGTACCGGTCTATTTCATCGGCGTGGGCGAAAAGCTGGAAGACCTCCAGACCTTCAAGGCGGCCGAGTTCGCACAGGCCCTGCTGAGCTGATCCGGCACCCGCCGGCGCAGGGCACCGGCCCGGGCCAGGGGAGGATCGACGCCTCCTCGGCGCCCCGTGTCAGCGCAGACTGCTCCCCGGACGTTGATCACACATCTGTGCGATGCGTCCGGAGTTCCCGCATGTCTCTTGCCGAACGGCTGCTTT
Organism: uncultured Sphaerotilus sp.; assembly: GCA_964422355.1. GTDB lineage: Bacteria > Pseudomonadota > Gammaproteobacteria > Burkholderiales > Burkholderiaceae_C > Sphaerotilus. The sequence continues at coordinate 3,569 of CAYRBG010000088.1, forward strand.
CCCTCCTGGCCTCGATCGGCCGCCTTCGGTCACGTCGGCCTTGGGTGTACGCCCTGCCGCTGCTGCTGGCCGCCTGTGCCCAACCGGGCTTCAGTGCTCCTGATCTTCCGGGCCGCGTCGGCCGCATCGCGTCAAGCCTGGCCCCGGCGCGGCTGGAATCCGGCACCCAGGCGAAGCCCCTGGAAGCCAGCCGGGACGACCCCCTGCTGAACTGGCCGGTGGCTTCGCAGGACCGCGTGTCCACCGGACCCGGTGGGCGCATGGAGCTGGACTTCGGCTCGACCCGGGTGCGCGTCGGAGAACGCACGCGCCTGGACGTGCAGAAGCTGGATGATGACGAACTTGTCCTGGCACTGCGTCAGGGTCAGGTGTCGGTCTGGGTCCGCAATCCGGACGTGGCGGGCGGGGTGGTGTTGCGCACCGCACGCTCGACGGTTCGGCCGCTGGGGGCCGCGCTGTTCCGCGTCGATGCCGCCGGTTCCGAATCGACCGCGGGCACCGATCACGTCACAGCCTGGCGCGCCCCGGTCGAGATCGAACAAAGCCGCTCCGCGCTGCGCCTGAACCCCGGACAACGCGCCGAACTCAACGATCGCGGCGACTGGCGCCTGGGCACCCCGCGCAGTGACGCATTTGCGCAATGGGCCCTCAACACCGAAGAGCCCTTGCCGGCGGACCAGCCTCCTTTGGGCGAAATGACCGGAGTGCAGGCCCTGTCCAGCCACGGACAATGGAGCCAGACGGCGGAATACGGCTGGATCTGGACGCCGCTGCGTGTGGACATCGGCTGGGCGCCTTATCAGCGGGGTCGGTGGGTGTGGATGTCGCCCTGGGGTTGGACCTGGGTGGACGCGGCCCCCTGGGGATTCGCGCCCTTCCACTACGGCCAGTGGATCGAATGGAACGGCCGCTGGCACTGGGCGCCGGGCCACACGGGCTCACGCCCCATCTATGCCCCGTCCAACCGCCCCCCACCGCACGTGTCGCCCCCGCCCCGGTACGACGACCGTCGCCACATTCCCGTGATGCCGCCGCGGGTCGCCCCCTCGCCTCAGCCGCGGGCGCCTGAGCCCCGCATGCCTGAACCGGTATGGCGCACCCACACGCCCGACGAACGGGGACAACCCTCGCCGCGCTTCGATCCCCCACGCCACGATCCACCGGGGCGCGATGAACGCACCCGTCCGATGCCACCGCCGAACGCCACGATCGAACCGCCGCAGCGGCGCACGATCCCGGAGCCCCGCCGCCCGTACGAACCTTCACCTCAGGTCATCGAGACCCCGCGCATGGCGCCGCCCCGTGCGGAACCGCCGCGCCAGGAGCCGCCTCGTACAGAACCGCCACGCGCTGAGCCGCCCAGGATGTCTCCGCCTGCAGCGCCGGCCATGCCCATGCCAGCCCCCGTCCGCGAACCGAGCGAACCGGTGCGCCGTCGGTTCGACCCGCCTGCGCCCTCGCCTGCCCCACCCGCACCGGCACCCAGGTCCGAAGAACGCGGCGGCGGCAGCCCGGCACCCGGCAACGATTGGCGCCGCCGAGCGCTTTGAGCCTCAAACGCGTCGGGCCGTCCGCCCAACCTCACTGAGTGAAGCGGCGCAAGGCATCTAGGCCGAGGCCCGCGGCCACGCTGGCCAGGCGGTCCCCGTGCACGGCAGACGCTGTCGGGAATGCCTCAGCCAGGGCCTCGGTCAGCGACTTCAGCCCCGTGGAACCGCCAGTGAAGTACAGCGCGTCCACGGCGTCGGCGGTCAGCCCCGCCTGGGCCACCGTCTCGCGGGCGGCGACCACGATGCGTTCGATGTCGTCGCGCAGTGCGGCCGCCGCGGTCGGCTGACTCAGGTTCACCCCCAAACCTCGCTCCACCAAAGGCAACTCGATGCGGGTGTCCCCGCCGGCCGAGACGGCGATCTTGGCGGCCTCGGCCCGCCCCAGCAGTTCATGTCCCAGGTGATCGGTGACCACCTTCATCAGGCGCTGGTGTTGGGTCAAGTCGGCGTAGTCGCCCTTCATGGCACGCAGCTCGGCCACGCGCTGGGGGCGGTAGACGCTGTTGATGAGGTGCCAGGTCGCCAGGTCGAAATAAACCCGGCTGGGCACTTCCCGTGCTGGTCGGCCGTCAATCTCGGGGCCGAGCGCCCCGAAACCGAGCTCGGGCATCACGCTGGCCAGCTCGATGCGGCGGTCGAAGTCGGTGCCGGCGATGTGCACGCCGTGGTTGGCCAGCACGTCGTCGCGGCGATCGAGTCGCGCACGTCGCTGCGGCCCCACCCGCACCACCGAGAAGTCCGAGGTACCGCCGCCGATGTCGGCCACCAGCACGAGCTGTTCCTCGCTCACCTGCGCCTCGTGGTGGAAGGCCGCTGCCAGGGGTTCGAACTGGAACGCCACCTCCGTGAACCCCACCGCACGCGCCGCGGCTTCCAGCGCCGACTGCGCCTGGGCGTCGCGCGCCGGGTCCTCGTCCACGAAGTACACCGGTCGGCCCATTACCACCCGGCGCAGCTCGCGCCCGGCGTGGGCCTCGGCGGTGCGCTTGAGGTGCAGCAGATAGGTGGCGATCACGTCGGCAAAGCTCACTGAGCGGCCGGCGCCGATGTCGGTGTGCTGCTCCATCAGGCCCGAGCCCAGCGCGCTCTTCATCGAGCGCATCAGCCGGCCCTCGGTGCCCTCCACATAGGACGCCACCGCCGCACGGCCGTACAGCCGAGGCAGGTTCTGCAGGCCCGGACCTTCGGCCAGATAGAACACCGAGGTCGGCATCGTCGGCTGCCCGTCCTCCAGCGGCACGAGGTGCATGCCCGCGCCGCCCTCTCCCGCCACGGCGATGGCCGAGTTGGAAGTGCCGAAGTCGATGGCACAGAGGTCGGAAGCGGCGAAGGAGTGGGGCATGGTCGGAACGGCCCGGACCACCGAGAACGGATCGGTGCGGTACAGGCCGGCATTTCGGAAAGGGGGCGGATCATAAAGGCAACGCTGCTGACACCCCGTTGTCAGCAGGGGGTCGCGAACATGCATTCCGTGGACGGCGCACGAAGCCTTTCACTCCCTTCACTGTCAACGTACCGTCAGGAGCCCCGCATGAACACCCCCGCTTCCACCCCCGTCAGCGCCGTCAATTGGTTCGAGATCCCCGTCACCGATCTGGACCGCGCCCAGCGCTGCTACGAAACCCTGCTCGGCCGCCCGATGAAGCGCGAGGTCATGGGCCCGCACACCCTGGCCGTGTTCGACTACCAGCCCGGCCCGGGCGGCGGCACCGGCGGCTGCCTGATCGCCGGTCAGGCGCAGATGAAGCCGTCGAGCACGGGCACCGTCGTCTACCTCAATGCCGAGCCATCACTGGACGCCGCGCTGTCGCGTGCGGCCGAAGCCGGTGCCCAGGTGGTCGTGCCCCGCACCGAACTGCCCGAAGGCATGGGTGCCTTCGCCGTGCTGATCGACACCGAGGGCAACGCCGTCGGCCTTCACGCACTGGCCTGACGCAGAATCCGAAGACGCCGGAGGTCGCCCCATGAAATTCGCCTACACCATCGTCTACGTGGCCGACGTCGCCGCCACGCTGGATTTTTTCGAGAGGGCCTTCGGCCTGCAGCGCCGCTTCCTGCACGAGAGCGGCGGCTACGGCGAGCTGGAAACCGGCGCCACCACACTGAGCTTTGCCAGCCACGAAGTGGCCTTGGACAGCATGGGCGGCTACTACGTGCGTGCCGACCACTCCGACGTGCCGCTGGGCATGGAAGTCGGCTTGGCCTGCGACGACGTGCCGGCGGCCTTCGAGCGCGCCGTCGCGGCCGGTGCCACGGCCGTCAAGGCGCCGACCGTCAAGCCCTGGGGGCAAACCGTGGCCTACGTGCGCGGCCCCGAGGGCACGCTGGTCGAGCTCTGCACGCCGATGGGCTGAGGGGTCTCGTCCGACCGCCGAAGCCCTCGCCTCTTCGCTGGACCGACATGCGCCGCGCCGAACGCCTCTTCGAACTCGTCCAGCTCATCCGCGGTCGACGGCTGTCCACCGCCGCGTGGCTGGCCGAGCGGCTGGAGGTGTCCATGCGCACGGTCTACCGCGACGTGGTCGATCTGCAGGCGCAAGGCGTGCCCATCGAGGGCGAAGCGGGCGTCGGCTACCGGCTGGGTTCGGGCTACGAACTGCCGCCGCTGATGTTCAGTGCGTCGCAGGCCCAGGCCCTGGTGGCCGCGGTGCGCATTGCGTCCATCCGGCTGGACCCCCGATTGGCGCGGGAGGCCGAGGACGCCCTCGGCCGCATCCTGGCGGTGCTGCCCGCACCGGAGCGGACCGCTGCCGACCGGTTGGCGATCTTCGTGCCGGACCGCGTCGGCGAACGCCTGCTCGGACGCGACCGGCTCGAACCCATCCGGCAGGCCATCGACGCGCGCCGCAAGGTCAGGCTGGCCTACCGCGACGTCAAGGGCGCCCCCAGCGAACGCACGATCCGCCCGCTGGGCTGCTTCTGCTGGGACACGGTCTGGACGCTGGCCGCGTGGTGCGAACTGCGCGACGACTTCCGCCACTTCCGGCTGGACCGAATCGACGAGGTGGCCGTGCTGGACGACACCTTCCGCGATGAACCGGGACACACGCTGGCCGACTTCCTTCGGCGGGTGTGCACCAGCTAGCCCCAAGCCAGCCGCTCCCATGCTGAAGTACCCAGCGTCCCTCGGGTCACTCGTACCAGTAGGCTTGACCCGAAGGGAACTCGCCGTACTTCCAGCCCCGAATGGCCCCAGCACGATCGATCCGGAAACAGTTGGCTGAGGTCGATGTCAACTTCGTGGTCTCTCTGACCGAAGCGTAGGTGACGCACATCCAGGCCGTGGACTCCGTGTCCGCCCGCAGGTCTATCGTGGTCGAGATCCGCGAATGGACCGTGCCATCCGATGCATAGTGAATCTGACTCGGCCCCGTCATGCTGAACCCAACGACTGCGGATGACGGCCAGCTTGGGAAAGAGGTCGACACGTACTGGGCACCCGATGTCCCCACCGACGCCAGCATTCGATAAGGACCTGTGGAGTAGTAGTCCGTGTAGACCGACGTGCTCGGCGAGGAACTGCCGGACTGCATCGACAGGGTCTGAATCGACGTCTGAACGGACAGCCCCTGATAAGTGGCCGTGGGTCCGGGAACGTTGGCAAGGCCTAACGTCGTCCGTGTGCCAGAACTGCTTGTGCCGGTGACAGAGTATGCGTAGCTGGTGGCGTCCATGTTCTGGACGGCAACTGCCAGTGGATAAGAAGTGGCGCTGTCCCCCGTACTCGAGTTTCCGCCTCCGCCGCAGCCGGCAATCGCGCCTGCACACAGCACCATCGCCCAACCGATCGTCATCAATCTCATGGTTCCCCCTGTGAAACCGTCATGGGGCATCGAACGGCCCCACTTGCAAGTGGCATGATTTTTTCACATTTTCAACCCGCGCATTGGGGGGAGTGTGCCCCCCCCCCAATGCGCCCGATTGCCAGGCAGGGACAGACGCAAAAAAGGCCCCCTCAGGGGCCTGGACAGTTACACAGCAGGAACCGCGCCACCTTAAACGATGCCGGCCGGCGCCTTCTGGTGCCAATCCGACACCTGCTGCAGCGCATGCCCCGCATGCAGCAGCGCACCTTCCTGCCAGTAGTTGCCGATCAACTGCAGCCCCACCGGCAAGCCACCTTCGCCGAACCCGGCCGGCACGCTGATGCCCGGCAGGCCCGCCAGCGAGGCCGGCAGCGTGAAGATGTCGGCCAGGTACTCGGCCACCGGGTCATGTTGGCTGCCGATCGGGCGCGCCACCGTGGGCGAGACCGGGCCGGCGATCAGGTCGCAGTCCTTGAACGCGGCCTGGAAGTCGTCGGCGATCATGCGACGCAGCTTCTGGGCCTGCAGGTAGTAGGCGTCGTAGTAGCCGTGGCTCAGCACGTAGGTGCCGATCATGATCCGGCGCTTGACCTCGGCGCCAAAGCCTTCGCTGCGGCTCTTGCGGTACATGTCGTTCAGGTCGGTGTACTTCTCGGCGCGGTGGCCGTAGCGCACGCCGTCGAAGCGGCTCAGGTTCGAGCTGGCTTCGGCCGGGGCGATGATGTAATACACCGGAATCGACAGCTCGGTGCGCGGCAGGCTCACGTCGACCAGCGTCGCGCCCAGCTTCTCCAGTTCAGCCAGCGCGGCACGGGTGGCCGTCAGCACATCGGCCGACACGCCTTCACCAAAGAACTCCTTGGGCAGACCGATGCGCAGGCCCTTGAGCGGCTGCTCGGCCGTGGCGCCCGCACGCAGGCCGGTGGTGGCCGCGACAAAGTCGGGCACCGGCTGCTCGGCGCTGGTGGAGTCGCGCTCGTCGAAGCCGCTCATGGCCTGCAGCAGATGGGCGCAGTCCAGCGCCGAGCGGGCCATCGGGCCGGCCTGGTCCAGGCTGGAGGCGAAGGCGATCATCCCGTAGCGCGAGCAGCGACCGTACGTCGGCTTGATGCCGGTGATGCCGGTCAGCGAAGCGGGCTGACGCACCGAGCCACCGGTGTCGGTGCCGGTTGCCGCAGGCACCAGGCGGGCCGCCACGGCCACGGCAGAGCCCCCGGACGAGCCGCCAGGAATGCGCGTCGTGTCCCAGGGATTCAGCGCCGGCAGGTAAGCCGAGTTCTCGTTGGAGCCGCCCATGGCGAACTCGTCGCAGTTGAGTTTGCCCAGTGACACGGCACCGGCCAGCGCCAGCTTGTCGACCACGGTGGCGTTGAAGGGGCTGCGGTAGCCCTCCAGCATCTTCGAGCCGGCGGTGCTGGGGAAGTCGGTGGTGACGAAGATGTCCTTGTGCGCCATCGGCACGCCCAGCAGCGGGGCGGTTTCGCCGGCGGCACGGCGGGCATCGGCAGCACGGGCCTGCGCCAACGCGACCTCGTCGTCAACGCACAGGAAGGCGCCGAGCGCCTCGTGCGCCTTGGCGCGAGCCAGCAGGACTTGGGTCACTTCGACGCTGGAGACCTGCTTCGAATCGAGCAGGGCGGAAAGCTCGGCCACGCCGAGGGTGTGCAGTACAGCGGTCATGGCCAGTCTCACTCGATCACGCGGGGAACCAGGAACAGACCGGCCTCGACGGCCGGGGCGCTGCGCTGGTTGTCTTCACGCTGGTTCGCTTCGGTGACCGCGTCCTCACGCAGGCGGGCACTGACGTCCTGCACGGCCGACAGCGGGGTGTACAGCGGCGCGACGCCGGTGGTGTCCACCGCCTTCATGCGTTCGACGATGTCGAAGAATTCATTCAGTTGACCGAGCAGTTCGCCCTGCTCGGTCGGGCTCAGTTCCAGCCGGGCCAGGGTGGCGATGCGGCCGACGTCCTCGGGGGTGAGTGCCATATTTGCGCGGGGAGAGATTCCGACCCTGGACAGGTCCCCACGAATGCAGGAACTATTCCGTCCAACGGGCCTCTGAGCAGCCGTCAGGCCGCAGGGGATGGGTTATTATCACCCGCTTATCAATGGACGGCCGCGGGGCGGGGGCAGGAGTCTCCGTCGCGGTCCCACGGAGCGCCTGAAAAGGCAAGTCACCGAGGCCGGCATTGACAGGACCCGCCGCCGTCTTCGTCGCATCACCGAGATGCGCACAACGGCAGGCGACCCGGAATTTTTCCGCCGCGCCCCTGCCGTCGGGCAGTGGCGGATGCTGATGAGTCAAACATGTACGGATCGCTGCGTCGCTATTTTTCTACCGATCTCGCCATCGACCTGGGCACGGCCAACACCCTGATCTACGTCCGGG
>CAYRBG010000089.1:0-11293 GCA_964422355.1 uncultured Sphaerotilus sp.
GCCCACTACTACGGCGCCTATTTCCGCGACACGGAGGGCAACAAGCTCTGCGTGGTCTGCCATGACACCGCCTGAAAACCATGCCCTTGAACGGAACCCTGCGCACCTGGAATGACGACCGTGGCTTCGGCTTCATCGCGCCGTCTAACGGCGGACGAGAAGTCTTTGTCCACTTCACCGCATTTCCCCGCGACGGCGCTCGCCCGGTCGTCGGCGAGCGGCTCTCGTATGAACTGGAACCCGGAAAGGACGGCAAACCGCAGGCCGTGCGCGTGAAACGACTCGCGCTGACTCCACCCTCCACCGCACGGAAAGCGCCGCCAGCTCCACACCGAAAGCGTCCAACCGCCTTGGTCTTGGTCGCGCTGATGCTCATCGCCGCCATCGCTGGCCTGGGTTATCTGAAGCTCCAGAGATCACCCACCGCAGTGCAAGCCGCTGCCGATGTTCCCGTGCCCGACCGAGCTCCAGCTCCAGCTCCAGCTCCAGCACAGACAACTGTGGGTGCCCCATCCAGCGGGTTCCGCTGCGACGGCCGCGCCCATTGCTCCCAAATGACGTCCTGCGCCGAAGCCAAGTTCGTCCTGAACAACTGCCCCAATACCGAGATGGACGGAGACCACGATGGCGTCCCGTGCGAGCAACAGTGGTGCACCAGCCCCTTCGCCAAGTGATTGGTGCCGGCGATGGGCAACAAGCTCTGCGTGGTCTGCCATGACGCGCCCTGAAGGTTGCCGCCCGTGACCCTGCACCTGATCCTGTCCGACTCCGAAATCGCTACGGTCCACATGGACGCGGGCGATCTGTGGATCCGGTTCTCCGCTGCCGCCACCGTGCGCGCGGGCACAGAGCCCGGCGAGAAGCCCACCGCCGGTTTCAGCCGGGGCTTGGTGCTTCGGCTGCGCGGCGCGCAGATCATCGAATCGAGCGAGCCCCTGTTGGGCCGCATCGCCGAAGGTCGCCTGCGGCTGGGCACCGACACGCCGCGCACGCTGCCGGTGCCGCTGGATCACGCCGGGCCGGTGCATCTGGAGCTGGTGTTGGCCAACCGGGCCAGCCTCGTCGCCGGCGGCACGGGCGCTTCGGTGGCTTTCCCGGGCGCAGCGCATTTCATGGAATCGCTGGCCTGCTGATCTGAACCCTGAAGATTCTGATTTTCAATTCCGGCCACGAGAGGCATGCTGTGAAGAGGGCCCACGCCGTTTCACGGGCCCAGGGAGCAGTTCATGGCCACCTTGCTGGATCCGACATCGAACGAACAGAAGCACCCCAAGCTCACCAGCGCCGTCATCGTGGGCGCGACCACGCCCACCTCGTCCCGGCTGTGGGTGCGGGTCTATCAGGAAGGCCGATGGACGCTGGTCGTCACCCCGGCCCCGCTGACCGGTGATCTGATCCGGCTGGACGAAAAGCCGGTGGCCAAGTTTCTGGCCCAACAGCGCATTCAACCGGCGTTCATCGGCAGCGCCGACATCACGCAGGCCACCAACCTCACCGCCGTGTTCGACGTGGCCCCTTTGCAGCCGGACACGCGCTACTACTACGCGGTCATCGCCGACACCACCGACGCCGCTGTCGTGCGCCGCCGCACCGAGATGGGCGGCGACTCCCCCTTGAGCTTCTGCACGCCACCGGCCGCGCCGCGCGAAGTGGTCTTCGGCTTCTACAGTTGCCACGACCCCATCAGCGCCAGCGGCGACTGCGGCGCCTGGCCGCACCTGCACGAACAGCTCACCGACGCCGGCGCGCACTTCGTGATCGGCGGTGGTGACCAGATCTACGTGGACACCAACGGCAAGAACGGCTTCCTCGACATCTGGAGCTGGCTGAAGGACAACAAGGCCGCGCTGCTGGAGAAGTTCGCGCTGGGCAGCGGCCAGTACGACGAAGCCGCCATCGAGCTCTACCTGCTCAACATCTACCGCTGGTATTACCGGGTGTACTGGGCCACGCCGCCGCTGCGCGAGGTGTTCGAACGCTTCCCGCAGTACATGATCTGGGACGACCACGAGATCATGGACGGCTGGGGCTCGCTGACCAACCAGGAGCGGCGCGCCCGCATCTCGGGCTTCTTCGAGGAGCGCGACAGCAAGACCAACCAGTTGCTGGTGGACCTGATGTGGCGCGCGGCCTGCCGGGCCTATTTCGAATACGAGCACAGCCACAACCCGCCGACCGCCGTGGACCTGAACCGGCCCGACGACTGCCAGTGGGACTACGCCTTCCGCCACGGCGATGCGGCCTTCTACGTGCTCGACATGCGCGGCCACCACGATGTCGAGAAAAACAAGCGCAAGCGCACGAACATCGACCCCAACCTCCTGCTGGGTCAGGCCCAGTTCGACCGCTTCTGCGCCTGGCTGCGCAGCCCCGAGACGCGCAAGGCACGATGCCTGTTTGTCGTCTCGCCCGTGCCGGTGCTGCATTGGGTGGACCGCCTGGTCAACTACATGGACCTGGGCGAGGCCAAGGACGACTTCATGGACGAATGGGGCCATGAAAGCAACTGGGCGGAGCGCAACCAGCTGCTCGACACCCTGTTCAGCGAAATCGGCAACACCGGCCGGCCGCTGGTCATCCTCAGCGGCGATGTGCACTGCGCCTCGGCCTTCCGGCTGCAGCACCGCAGGCACCCGGCCGCGCGGATCTATCAGGTCACCTCCAGCGCCATCTCGCGCAAGCCCGCGCCCAAGATCAGCCTGCTGGGCATTTCGTCCGGCGGCACGATGGACGGCCACCCGGACGTGAGCAGCGAGCGCCTCTACGCCCTCACCGGCAACAAGAATTTCTCGCTCGTGCGCGCCCGCAACCTGGACGACGGAGGCGCGGAAGTGGTGGTGGACCTGCACTGGCCCGGCGGCGAAGAGGGCGAAGTCACGAAGCGCCGGCTGGTGCTGCGCTGACGCCCCCTGGGGCGGGGGCCGTCTCCCAAACCAGAATCATCCCGAGGAGTCGCCTGCGCCGTGCTCGCCCATCACAACGGCCACCCCAAACCGTTCGCGCTCACCGCTCAATTCGGGTGGCGGTGACGCGGCCTTCCTTGCTGTAGGTCGTCCAGACCTTGACGGCTTTGCCGTCGGCGTCTTTGCCGGTCACCATCACATCGCGCGATCCGTCCTTGTTGAAGACCGTGCCTGAGCCGTTGGCGGCCAGGGCAGGAGACGAGATGGCTGGGGATGCGGCCGGAGCGGGCGCCAGCCCAGCCGCAACGGCAATCCCCTGCAGACACTCCTTGGAGTACTTGGCGACGACCTGAGTGTTCAGCGTCTGCAGACGGGTGGCCTGCGCCATCATGTCGTCGGCTTGGCCGACGGAGCGGAGCACGGCGGTATCGCCCGCATCCCCGGCCTTGCCGACGCCGGCCTGGATGCTCTTGCCCATCGCGTCAAGGCGTTGGGCAATCTGCAGCATTTCCTTGACTGCGGGGTCGTTGGAAGCATCGTCGCAGTTGCCTGCCCCCAGCGGGTTCCAACGGGTATCCCGGTTGCGCATGGCCCACTGCGCACGCAGTTGACTGTATTGCTCGGGGCTCAGCTTGCCCGCTGCAAAGCTGCTTTCGACCTGTCGCCATTTCTGGTCGTTGAACCAGGCGATGTGCATGCCGTCCTCGAACACCTTCTGCTCTGTCGCGTCGCGGGTGCGGATGACGCCGTCTTTGCCCATGTACTGGTCGATGGGCAACTCGCGCACGGTGCCGTCGCGGTCCAGAATCCACTGCGGACGCAACCACGGTTTGCCGAGGTATTTATCGGCATAGGCGCTGTTGCGAGCAGCGGCTTCGTAGCTGTCAATGGCTTTTTGAACGTACGCCTCGTGCACGTATTCGCCCGCCTGGGCACCGACAAACTGGCCGCCGGGCAACCACGAACCGGCCAACGCACCCGTCCCCGACAAGGCATTCTTGGCGACCTCTTGCACCACCACCGCCTTGGCGCCGGTGAAGTCCCCTTCGGCCAGATAGCCGCCGGCTTTGAAGGCCGTCGAGAACCAGTTCAATCGCTTGAGCACCCGCGCCACCTTTTCGGACAGCGCGGCGCTCTTGTCTGCGCTGACCTTGGACGCATAGGCTTGCATGGCCTGTTGGATGCCTTGCTTGCGCAGTTCCGGCGACATCTTGGAATTGGCCGCCAGGATGCGCAGCTGATTGGCCAGCTTCAGGTCGGCAGCCGCCCCGGTCTTGAATTGCTTGGCCAGGTCCTTGAAGATGGCCTGGTTGTGGTCGGCGGAAAGGTTGTCGGCCCATGCCGCAGCGTCCGACACCAAGACCTCGGAAGATGGTGCGTTGAGCGACGCACTGCCACCGGAGACCTGCGCCCCAACGGGCGCCGCAACCAACGAACTCGCCAGCCACGCCGCACCAGCGAGAGGAACGAGCTTCGCCAACGGATGTGCATGCCTCATTTTGAGACTCCCGATTGCGCTGCATAAAAGGCCTGAAAACTCAGCAGGCTCACTCGGCGCAGGCTGTCCCGGCCTTCGGATCCACCGGTTTGCACCAGCACGAACAGGTTGGGCTGCAGCGTAGAGGCCAGCATCAGCAGCTCGGCCTTGTCGGTGGTCAAGTAGGACACGGGCGTGAACGAGGCCCGCACCTTGGGGTCCAGCTTGCCGATGGCGTTGAGCCCCTCGCCAATGGAGTCGCTGCGCACCGCTGGTCCTCCCTGTGCTTCATCGCGCAGGCCGCTCCAGAGCCACATCACGGCGGGCAACCCCTGGCCGTCGCCGTGAGCGGCCATCGTTTCAAGACAGAAATCGGCAAACGACAACCCGGCAAAACCCGCCAGACTGTCTTTGTCTTCCGCACTCATGGGGATCAATGGGTCAGCGTTGGCGTCTCCGAAGCGCGCCTCAAAAGCCTTGGCGGTCTGGGCAGTGAGTTGACCGACGCCCTCAGGCGCGAAGGTCTCTCCCTGCTGCCACCGCCGGGGAATGGCCTCCACCTGAGCACTGCCCCGTATCGTGCTGCCCGGAACCAGGTGCGCCGTCTCGATGTGCGACTGACCGTCGGCGGACCGCTTCCATCCGGTCAGCAGCATGACGTCACTCCACGGGTGGTAGTAGCCGATCAGTGCCGAATCCGACTGGGCACGCACCACCTGAGGCAAGGCGGTGGACAAGAAGACCTCCCACGCGGCGCGCCAGCCCAAACTGGGCGACAAGGCGTCACCTGAGGCCGACAGTTGCAGGTTGGCCGCAGGCGATCCGAAGCGCTTGAGCGCATGGCCCACATCGACCGACGCCATCAGCCTGAACGTCTCCGCTTCACTGAACCAGCGCACCGCAGCTTGCGCTGACGACGCTGATGCGGTGCCCGAGGTGGATCCGGTGGCCGCAGCCGGCGCACCGCCGGGCTCTTTGGAACAGCCTTGCAGTCCAGACGCCAGCGCTGCCGTCAACAAGAGCGCCATCCAGCGTCGATGTGCTGACCGATGCGTGCGATTCCTCATGCGACCCCCACGAAGGCTCACGGCTCAAGCGACCGTCTCTTTTGATCATGGTCCGCCAGAGTCGCTCTGGCGGGAATGGAGGCACATCAAGGGACGCCCAATGGGGCACCGGGTGGACGAGTTTGGGGGGTTGAGTCCGCGGTCGGAGCTCGCTTTATGATTTCTTCCGCAGCGAAGCCGCCATGCCCGATCTCGAAGACCAAATCGCCCAATCTTTGGCCGAAGCCGAGGCTTCGGGCGAGTTGCGCTCCGCAGAAAGCTGGGGCAAGCCCCTGGCCGAGATGGAAGGCTGGGAACAGACACCCCTGGCGCTGCGCCTGCCGTTCAAGATCCTGAAGAACGCGGGCGTGGCCCCGCCGGAGCTGGAACTCTTCCGTCAGCGCGCCGAGCTCCGCACCCGGCTCGACGCCGCCACCGACCCCGAAGAACAACAGCGCCTGCGCACCGCCCTCGGCGAGATGGAACAGCGCATTGCGCTGCAACTGGAAGGTGTGCGGCTGAGTACCCGCCTCTGACACCGTCGGAATTCGGACCGATCCTCGCGCCCCATGAGCGGGTAGAGCACGCCGTTTGGGGGCATTGGCCCCGTTGACACTGCGGCGGCGACACGCGCAGGATCGATCCCCCAAACCACAGCGCCCCGGCGCTCGCAGGAGACCCGCATGAACTACCAAGGCAGCTGCCACTGCGGCAACATCCGCTTCGACGTCGAGGGTGAGCTCACAGGCGCCATCGCCTGCAACTGCTCGATGTGCGCGCGCAAAGGGGCGCTGATGTGGTTCGTGCCGCGCGACCACCTGCATCTGCAGACGCCCGAGGACCAGCTCGGCACCTACATGTTCAACAAGCACGTCATCAAGCACCGCTTCTGCCCGACGTGCGGCATCCATCCCTACGGAGAAGGCACGGCCCCCTCGGGCGAGGCCATGGCCGCGGTCAACATCCGCTGCCTGGAGGGTGTGGACCTGGAAAGCCTGCCGGTGAAGCACTTCGACGGCCGCTCGATGTAAGAGCCGCCTCACCGGGTGAGCCCCCTCAACGAGCGGCGGACACACGGTGCAATTTGGCACTCGCGTGGTTCGCATTGTTACCGTGGTCTGGACACGCCCGGACCCGCCCCCTACAACACGGCCATGCGACGACACCTCCTTGCCGCGGCCATGCTGTGTGCCGCCATCCTGCCGTTGGCCGTCCAGGCCGGACCCAAGCCCTACAACGAGTCCGCCGACGCCAAGGCCGACATCGAAGCCGCGCTGTTGACCGCCCACCAGACCCAGCGCAAGGCGCTGGTGATCTTCGGCGCCAACTGGTGTGCCGATTGCCGGACGCTCGACACCGCGCTCAAGACGCCCGCCACCGCCGCCCAGGTCGCCAAGGACTTCGTCGTGGTCAAGGTGGATGTGGGCAACTTCGACCGCAATCCGGTCATCGTCAAGCAGTACGGCAACCCGACGGCGGGCGGCATTCCGGCGGCCGTCATCCTCACGCCAGCCAACAAGCTGCTGTTTTCCACCCAGGGGGGCGAGCTGGCCAACGCCCGCCGCATGGGTGAAACCGGCATCGCCGATTTCCTGCGCCAGGCCGCCGTCAAGACCGCCGCACGCTGACAGGCCACGGTGCACGGTTGCCGAGGGCATGGCCATCGGGTTACAGATTGACACAATCAACATCAACCCGCAGCATGTCTCCCCGAACCTCAACCCCCACTCTGCTGGAGACCTGCACATGACGCTTCCCCGCTCCCTCCGCTGGATCGCCGCCGGCGCCCTCGGCACCCTGGGCCTGACCGCCGCCGTACTGAGCGTGCAGGCCGCCGGCCCGGTGCCCGGCCCGTCCGTCGCCGGTTTTGTGCCGCTGGGCGTGGCCGCCACCGACGGCAAGAACACCACGGCCTGGTTCCTGGACACGGTGCGCAACCGCGTCGTCTACTGCACCACGGCCGGTTCGCTGTCCGGTGCGCCACAGTGCGAGTCGGGCCCCATTCCGAGCAAGTGAGCCCTGTGACCCCGGTGCGCCCCGTCGATGTCTGCAGCCAGAGCGATCCTGAGCTGGCCTGTTGGCTGGAAGAACTGATCGGGCTCGAAGCCCGGGTGCACCGCCCGCCATACGGCACGACGGCGGCCTGGCTGGACGCGGCGCTGGCGTCGGACTTCTGGGAAGTGGCGGCCTCCGGTCGCCGCTACGACCGCGCCACCTTTCTGACCCTGGTGCTCGAATGCGCCAGCCGCCCCCACGACGAGCGCTGGGAACCGCTGGACGTGGGCCTGCGCCGCGCCGGCCCCGACACCGTGGTGATGACCTACTCGCTCTGGCAGGGCGAACGCCTGAGCCACCGCAGTTCGTGGTGGACGCGCACGCCCACCGGCTGGCAGACGGTTTATCACCAGGGCACCGTCGTGATGCCCCAGTTTCTGGACGGCGAGCGCCCGATTCAGACGCCGAGCTGATCGGCCAGTTCGGTCAGGTGCCGGACGCGGACGTGCCTCAACGGGCCGGACCGATCCTGCAACGACCCGACACTCACATCATGTCGGCGGTGGGCGCCCTCGCCTTCTTCCCGCGTCACCCACGCGGTGTGCATGCCCGCCTCGCGGGCGCCGACGATGTCGCAGTGCCAGTCGTCGCCCACATGCAGCACGCGCTCGGGCACGGTGCGCAGCATCTCGCAGGCCGCACCGAACACCCTCGGATGCGGCTTGGCCACGCCCACCTCCCGTGCGCCCACGCTGCCCACGAACCAGCGCGACAGGCCCGTGGCCTGCAGGTCCGCGTTGCCGTTGGTGACGGCCAGCAGGGGCCAGCGTGCGGCCAGGCGATCCAGCGCCTCGGCCACTTCGGGGTAGAGCGTCACCCGCTGGCGCTCGGCAAAAAACAGCTCGAAGGCGGGCTGCGCCAAAGCTGGATCGTCGCCGCTGCGCACCAGGGCCAGGCGCGTGGCCTCCAGGCGCAGGGCCGTGAGGTCATGGCCCAGGTCGGGGCGGTCCAACGCCACCTGCGTGCGCAGGGCCCGCATGACTTCGACCGGGAACGCCGCCGCGGTGGCCGGCGCATGCTGCAGCAACCAGGCGTGCAGCACCTGTTCCGCCCGCACGATGATGGGGGCGATGGGCCACAGCGTGTCGTCCAGATCCAGCGTCACCGCCGACAGCGCGGACGGATCCCAGGGCTCGTTCAAGGCGTGTTCCGACATGCCGCCAGTGTCGCAGGCCCTTGCGCGACAATGACCCTCCTGTTGAAGAGGACCGCATGCGCTACCAGACCGAACCGACCTACCGTCACGGCACCGCTCCCCGCGTGGGGGTGCTGCTGGTCAATCTGGGCACCCCCGCAGCGCCGACAGCGGCGGCCGTGCGCCCCTACCTGGCCGAGTTCCTGTCCGACCCCCGCGTGGTCGAACTCCCCAGCATCTTGTGGCAAACCATCCTGCATGGCGTGATCCTGCGGACCCGTCCGGCCAAGTCGGCCGCCAAGTACGCCAGCATCTGGACCGCCGACGGCTCGCCGCTGGCGGTGTGGACGGCCAAGCAGGCCGTGCTGCTGCGCGGCCACCTGGGCGAGCGCGGCCTGCAGGCCGTGGTCAAGCCGGCCATGCGCTACGGCCGCCCATCCATCGCCGAGCAACTGAACGTGCTCAAGGAGGAAGGCTGCACCCGCGTCCTCATCCTGCCGATGTACCCGCAGTATTCGGGCACCACCACCGCCAGCGTGTTCGACGCCGTGTACGACTGGGGCAAGGCGATCCGCCACATCCCCGAGCTGCGCTTCGTCAACCGCTACCACGACGACCCCGGCTACATCGACGCCCTGGCCACCCGTGTGCGCAACTTCTGGGAACGCGAGGGCCGTGGCGAGCACCTGCTGATGAGCTTCCACGGCGTGCCCCGCCGCACGCTGGAGCAGGGTGACCCCTACCACTGCGAGTGCCGCAAGACCGCCCGCCTGCTGGCCGAGCGCCTGGGGCTGGCCGACGACGCCTACACCGTGAGCTTCCAGAGCCGGCTGGGCAAGGCCAAGTGGCTGGAGCCGTACACCGAGCCGACGCTGCAGCAGCTTGCGCGCAAGGGAGTCAAGCACGTGCAGGTCGTGTGCCCCGGCTTCGTCTCCGACTGCCTGGAAACGCTGGAAGAAATCGCCATCGAAGGCCGCTCGACCTTCATGACCGCCGGCGGCCAGCGCTACGACTTTGTGCCCTGCCTGAACGACCATCCGAGCTGGATCCGCGCCCTGGGTCAGATCGTCGAACAGCACACCGCCGGCTGGCCGGTGCGTGCCGAGGACCAGCCCGACACCACCCAGCTGGAGCGCCAACGCCAACGCGCCGCCCACCTCGGCGCCAAGCACTGAACCGGGCCTTGAGACGGGGGCCGCCGCCCCCAACTGCATGCCGTGACTGCTGACCTGAACACCGACATCGACGACGCCTCCGAGGACGACGAGGCCACATCCGCCGCCGACCCCGAGACCTGCGCCGAGCGCGAAGCGCTGGCCCGCCAGTACAAGGTGGACCCGGACGGCGCGCTGCGGCTGGACAAGTGGCTGTGGGCCGCGCGCCTGTTCAAGACCCGCGCCCTGGCGGCCGAGGAAATCGGACGCCACCGCATCCAGGTCAACGGTCAGCCCGTGGCCAAGGCCTCCCGCGAAGTGCGGGCCGGCGACCGCCTGCAACTGCGCCAGGGCGATTGCCCCACCCCGCGCGAGCTGACGGTCACCGCGGTCAGCCTGATCCGCGGTCCGGCACCAGCCGCACGCCTGCTTTACCGTGAAACCCCGGAAAGCGTCAAAGCCCAGGCCGAGTGGCGCGCCCAGCGCAGCTACCGCGCCGACCCCGCCACCGCCATCGAGCACGGTCGCCCGACCAAGGCCGCCCGCCGGCAACTGGCCGAGTGGCAGCGCTGGAGCGTGTCGATCGACGACCGCTGACCCGGTGTGCACGGCGCTTGAAAAAAGTTCCCAAAATTTTTCCAAGCGCCTCTTGAAACCCTCGCGGGCATCCCCACATGGGCTCGCAATGGTTGCCCACCGTCCGGTGAGCGCCCTCCTGAACACCCAACATGGGCCTTGAGCCCACCGACACATCCATGTCCGATCCGACCCTCGACCCCTCCGCTGCAGCCGCTGCCCAAGCCAACGCCGTCGAAGCTCAAGGGGCTTCGGCCGAAATCGTCGATGACGCCGCTGCGCGCATCGCCGAGCTCGAAGCCAAGAACGCCGAACTGGCCGAGTCCTATCTGCGCGCCAAGGCCGAGGCCGACAACACCCGCCGCCGCGCCGAGGAAGAGATGTCCAAGGCCCGCAAGTTCGCGGTCGAAGGCTTCGCCGACAGCCTGCTGCCCGTCAAGGACAGCCTGGAAGCCGCCATCGCCGCGCACGCTGCCGGCCAGGGCACGCCCGAGCAGGTGCTTGAAGGCGTGCACGCCACGCTGCGCCAGCTCAGCCAGGCCCTGGAGCGCAACAAGGTCATCGAGATCAGCCCGCCCGCCGGCACCAAGTTCGACCCCCACCAGCACCAGGCCATCAGCATGGTGCCGTCCGACCAGGAGGCCAACACCGTGGTTTCCGTGCTGCAAAAGGGTTACCTGATCGCCGAGCGCGTGCTGCGCCCTGCGCTGGTCATGGTCGCCGCGCCGAAGTGATCGGCACTGGTCATCGGCCGCCCGCAGCCACTCACTGACACGACATTCCGCAGGCCGCTTCGTCCGTCCTTTTCCCCTGAATTCACAGGGGTCTTGAAAAGACCGGCCTCGCTCCCATCTCAGCCTCAACGCAACAGATTCCCCCGGAGAACTTCAACATGGGCAAGATCATCGGCATCGACCTCGGCACCACCAACAGCTGCGTCGCCATCA
>CAYRBG010000090.1:0-11241 GCA_964422355.1 uncultured Sphaerotilus sp.
CGGTGAAGCCGGTCTTGAGGCCGTCCACGCTGGGGTCGCGCCACAGCAGCAGGTTGCGGTTGGCCTGGGTGATCTTGTTGTACGTGAACTCCTTGATGGAGTAGTACTTCATCTCCTGCGGGAAGTCGCGCATCAGCCGGGTGGCGATGACGCTGAGCTCGCGCGCGGTGGTGACGTGGCCGGTTGCGGGCAGGCCGTCCGGGTTCTTGAACTGCGTGACCTTCAGGCCGAAATCGCGGGCCTGGCGGTTCATCATGTCGACGAAGTTCTCGACCGTGCCGCCCACGGCTTCGGCCAGCGCGACGGTGGCGTCGTTGCCGCTCTGGACGATCATGCCCTGGATCAGGTCCTCGACCTTCACCTTGGAACCCGCGGGGATGTACATGCGCGAGGCCTCGGTCATGCCGGTGCGCCAGGCGCGCTCGGAGATGGTGAGCTCCTGGTCCAGCTTGAACTTGCCGTCGTGCAGCGCGGTGAACACCAGATAGGCCGACATCAGCTTGGTCAGCGAGGCCGGGTCGACCACGTTGTCGGGGGCACGCTC
Source organism: uncultured Sphaerotilus sp. (assembly GCA_964422355.1). Taxonomy (GTDB): domain Bacteria; phylum Pseudomonadota; class Gammaproteobacteria; order Burkholderiales; family Burkholderiaceae_C; genus Sphaerotilus. The sequence continues at coordinate 545 of CAYRBG010000090.1, forward strand.
GGCCAGGACCTGATTGGCGCTCACGTCGAGCAGCAGGTAGGAGCGGGCGGCGATGTCCGGCGGTTCCGGTTTGCGGGTCTGGGCGCCGGCCAGCGTCGGCGCGATCAGACCCAGGGCGACGACGGAGGCAATGAGGGAAGTGCGGACGGTGTTCATGGAGAGGGTTCTTTAGGGGTTCGGGGTCATGGCGGCTCAGCGCCAACTGCGCACGATCAGGTCGCGCAGCACGGTCAGTTGACCGTGGAAAAAGTGACCCACGCCGGGCATGACGGTGACCGGCAGGTGCTGGGGACGGGCCCAGTCGAGGACGGCACTCAGCGGAACGACGTCGTCCGCTTCGCCGTGGATGACGAGGGTGTCGGCCGGCACGTCGGCAGGTTTGGCGCGCTGGGTGGACGGCCCGATCAGGGCCAGACGTTCGGGCTTGGCCTCGGCGGGCAGCTTTTCGGCGGTCAAGGTGGTGACGTAGGCACCGAATGAAAAACCGGCCATGGCCAGCGGCAGATCCGGTTGGCGGTGCGCGGCGATGACGGCCAGCATGTCCTCGCTCTCGCCCTGGCCTTCATCGTGCGTGCCGGCCGTGCCGCCAACGCCGCGGAAGTTGAAGCGCACGCTGCGGTAACCCATCGAGACGAACGCGCGGGCGATGGTTTGCGCGACCTTGTTGTCCATCGTGCCGCCGAACAGCGGATGGGGGTGGGCCACGACGACGATCCCGCGCAAGGGATGGCTTGCCGCAGGTTCGTCGATGGCGCATTCGATCGGACCGACCGGTCCAGGGATCGTCAGGCGTCGGGTGTGGGCGTTCATGGGCGGGATCAGCGGCCGACGGTGTCGGGCAGGCGCAGGCGCTCGACCACTTCGCCGTTGCGCAGGTGGCGCTCGACGATCTCGTCGATGTCCTGCTTGTCGACATAGGTGTACCAGACGCCTTCCGGATAGACGACCGCGACGGGGGCTCCCGCGCAGCGGTCCAGGCAGCCGGCCTTGTTCACGCGCACCTTGCCGACACCGGACAGCCCGGCCTTGGCCACGCTGGTCTTGCAGTGTTGGAACGCGGCCTCTGCGTCGTGGCGCGCGCAACAGGCTTCGCCGTTGGGTCGGTCATTCAGGCAGAAGAAGACGTGACGCTGAAAGTAGGAGGAGGCAGTCATCCGAAGATTGTAGAAGTGGACCCGGGTTCAGTCGGTGGGGTCGTCGTCGGCTTCGCGGGCCGGTCCGAGGTGCATGGCCAGAAAAACCAGCGCGGCATAGGGCCACAGCCAGCCCACCCACTGCGCCAGACCATGGAAGCGGATGAACCGTCCCTGCTCCCACCCCTGCAGGCTGTTGGCCAGATAGGGATCGGGCGGGGCCTGGTTGACCAGCACGATCAGCGCCAGCAGCGCCATCACGCCCGCGACGGTCACCATCCACGGCCGCCACCACGCCATGAAGCCGGCGGCCAGCACGCTCCACACCAGGGCCGGCAGCATCGACGACCGGAACCATGAGAGTGCGTGCTCCGGCGCAAAGTTCAAGCCCGTCGACAAGGTCGTGACGAACAGGCCTGCGGTCAGCGTGGTCGCGATGAAGGTGATGCGCTGGGTCGGCGTGCGCGCCATCAGCAGGGCGATGAAGCACGGGGCCAGCATGCCCAGCGCGATGACCATCGTCTCCATTTCGGGGGTGACGATCTGGGCGTGTTCAGGGGCGGAAATCCAGCCGGCGAACAGCGTTCCGTCGACCTTGTCGTGGAGAAAGGCCTGCAGCTGGGACCAGCCGTTGCCCAGACCCATCGGCAGGGGCGGCGGAAACAGCAAGGCGACCGGCCACGACAGCAGCAGGGCCAGCCCGGTGGGATTGTGGGGCGCCAGCCAGAGCCTGCGCCAGCGTTGCCAGTACTTCAGCAGACCGTGCTGAGACAGGATGGTGGCCAGCGCCGCGCCACCGATGGCGCCGATCGCGTTGAGCAGCAGGTCGAGGTTGGACGGCACACGACGCGGCAGGAAGTGCTGCAACGTTTCCATCGTCCACGACAGGGCGAAACCGGCCAGCGCGGGCACCACCAGCGCCCACAGCGGATGGCCCCGGGCGCGCAGCCAGGTCACGGCCAGCAGAAAGCCGAAGGGGATGTAGGCGATGAAGTTCGACCAGCGGTCGAACGGCGACGAGTAGCGCGGTTTGGGGGGCCACAGCCAGCCGAGGATGTCGCCCCAGCCGTCATAAGGAGGCAGGCGCCAGCCGGTGAACGGATACAGGCTGGCATAGACCGTCAGCGCCAGCCAGATGAGCGCCAGGGGAAAGGCCGACGATCGGAACTTCATGACGTCCGGCCGAAGGGTTCAGAACGGCTTGATCACCACCAGGATGACGACGGCGGCGAACAGCAGGACCGACACCTCGTTGTAGACGCGGAACCACTTGTGGCTGCGCCGTTGCGTGCGCTGCTCGAAGGAGCGCAGCATGCGTCGGTTGGACTCGTGATAAGCGATGACCCCCAGCACCAGCGCCAGTTTGGCGTGCAGCCAACCGTTGCCGGGACCGGTCCAGATGCCGAAGCCCAGCCACAGCCACAGGCCCGTGACGAGTGCAATGACCATCAGGATGGTCGCGAAGCGCTGCAGCTTGTACGCCATCAGCAGCAGGCGTTCGCGTTCGGCGGGGCTGTCGCCCGGCACCATGGCCAGGTTGACGAAGATGCGCGGCTGGTAGAACAGTCCGGCAAACCAGCTCGCCACGAAGATGATGTGCAGGGCCTTGACCCAGAGGTATGCGGAGCTCATGTCCGCATCATACGGACACCGCGTCCGGCGTCACCTGACGCCAGACCGGCATCCCTTCGGAATCACTTGGCGGCGTCGGACACGCACTTCTTGACGAAACTGTTCTTGGCGGCGCCGGCCAGCTTCTTCTCGGCGGCCTTCAGGTCGCAGGCGGTTTGGGCGGAAGCGGCACCGGCGTCCTTCTCGCACTTCTTGATGAAGCTGTTCTTGGCCGCGCCGGCCAGCTTCTTCTCGGCAGCCTTGGCCTCGCAGTCGGCATTGGCGGCCTGGGCCAGGGAGGCAAAACCGGCCAGGGCCAGGGACACGATGGCGATCAACGACTTGTTCATGGGGGTCCTTTCCGAAACGGGGTGGGATCGCATCACACGATTTGTTACCGATGCGACCTCAGCATTGGAGCTTTGCCGGCTTCGCTTGGCAAGAGACCGAAGGCCAGGTCCGGGCCGCCGTGGCGGCAGGATCACAGGATTCGGCGCGGGTGGGCCAGGGCTTCGTGCGCCGCATGCAGGCGCCGCACCAGCACGCGGATGAAGGAGGCGTCGAACAGGTGCCGGGTGTTGGCACTGAGCTGGGACAGCGTCTCCGGCGTGAAGGAAATCGCCGTGACGGCGTCGGTGACGATCACGTCCGCGCTGTGCTGACGCAGGTCGGGGCTGGGGGCGAGATAGGCCATTTCGCCCACGGAGGTGCCTTTGCCCAGCGTGGCCACCTTCTGTTCGTTGCGGAACACGTCCACCGCCCCCTGGGCAATGATGTGGAAGGTGTTGCCCTCCTGACCGCGCTGATAGAGCGGGTGTCCCAGCGGAAAGCGCTGCCATCGGGCACGGTGTACCACCTCCCACAAGGCCACGTCGTCAAAGTTGCCGAAGAACTCCAAGTGGCGCAGCAGGGTGAAGCGCTCCGAATCCAGAACGTCCTGCAGCGTGCCGCGGGGAATGTGCTGGCCGGTCACCAGTCCCGACAGTGCGCGGCCGACCTCGTCCCAGTTGGCGTAGCGGTCACTGGGGGCCTTGGCCAGGCAGCGCTGCACGACCTCGTTCAGTGCGTCCGTTGCTCCGGTGCGCTGGCCGACCAGCGAGCGGGGCGTGGCCCTGAAGATCTGGTGCATCAGCCGGGCCTGGGTCGGATCGTCGAACGGTGGGCGGCCGACGATCAGGTGGTGCAGCACAGCGCCCAGAGAGTAGATGTCGGATCGCTCGTCCAGCGCGCTGCCGTCGAGCTGCTCGGGGGACATGTAGGCCAGCGAGCCGACCCGGTGCACCTGGGTGAAGTCGGCGCGGAGGTTGAGCGCGCTGCCGAAGTCGCCGATCTTCACGTCGGTGATCATCTGGCCGTTGCGGATGGCGAAGATGTTGGCCGGCTTGACGTCACGGTGCACCAGACCTTGCCGGTAGCAGTAACCCAAGGCCATCGCGCACTTGAAGCCGATTTCCACGATCTGCTCCAGCGACAGCAGGTGTCCGGGCTTGCAGAACGAGCGCAGCGTGGTGCCGGGCACGTACTCCATCACCAGGTAGGGCTCGTCCGCATCGTCGACGGCATCGAAAAGCTCGACCACGTTGGGGTGGTGCAGGCGCCCCACCAGTGCGGCCTCGGAGGCAAAGAACTTGGTGTAGAGCTTGCCGTGGCGCTGATCCTTCAGCGCGTGGGCTCGCATGCGCTTGATGGCCACCGGACGGCCGCGGAATTCGTCCTCGCCCAGAAAAACTTCGCTGGTCGCTCCTTCTCCCAGACGGTTCAACACTCGGTAGCGGCCGATGCGTCCTGGGATCCCTGCGGTGGGGTCGGCGGAGGTGGGGGTGGCAGTGGAAGGCGTCACGCGGCGATCATTTCATCGGGCCGTTTCTCAAAGCAAGGTACTAATGCCCCAACCTTAGAATCGGCGCCCATGATTCAAGCCAAAGCAGAACTGCTGCGCGCTCTGGGCGATGCGCTGGCCCAGGTGGCCCCCGACGCGGCGGTGCAGCCCGTTTTCGAAAGTCCCAAGCAGGCCGCCCACGGCGACTACGCCATCACGGCGGCGATGCAACTGGCCAAGCCCCTCAAGTCCAACCCGCGCGCGGTGGCAGAGCAGCTCGTGGCTGCCCTCAAGGCCCAACCGGCCGTTGAGCGCTGGGTGAGCGCGTTGGAGATCGCGGGCCCCGGCTTCATCAACCTGCGTCTGGCGCCTGCCGCCAAGCAGGCGGTGGTGACCGAGGTGCTTCAGTCCGGCGCGGACTTCGGCCGTCAGCCCGCCAACGGCAAGAAGGTGATGGTCGAGTTCGTGTCGGCCAACCCGACCGGGCCGCTCCACGTGGGCCACGCCCGCCAGGGCGCGCTGGGCGACAGCCTGTGCCACCTGTTCCAGACCCAGGGCTGGGACGTCACCCGCGAGTTCTATTACAACGATGCCGGTGTGCAGATCGCCACGCTGGCCACCTCCACGCAGTGCCGCATCAAGGGCCTCAAGCCCGGTGACGCCGACTGGCCGGAGAGCGCCTACAACGGCGACTACATCGCCGACATTGCCGCCGACTTCCTGGCCAAGAAGACGGTCAAGTCCGACGACCGCGAGTTCACCGCCTCGGGCGACCCGGATGACCTCGACGGCATCCGCCAGTTCGCCGTGGCTTACCTGCGCCATGAGCAGGATCTGGACCTCAAGGCCTTCGACGTCCGGTTCGACAGCTACTACCTGGAATCAAGCCTCTACACCTCCGGCCGGGTGGAGAAGACCGTTCAGACCCTGGTCGACGCTGGGAAGACCTACGAGCAGGACGGCGCCCTGTGGCTGCGCACGACCGACGACGGGGACGACAAGGACCGCGTCATGCGCAAGTCCGACGGCACGTTCACCTACTTCGTGCCGGACGTGGCTTATCACGTGACCAAGTGGGAGCGCGGCTACTCCAAGGTCATCAACTGCCAGGGCACGGACCACCACGGCACGATCGCGCGGGTGCGCGCCGGTCTGCAGGGCGTGGGGGTGGGCATCCCCAAGGGTTACCCGGACTATGTGCTCAACACCATGGTGCGCGTGATGCGCGATGGGGCCGAGGTCAAGATCAGCAAGCGTGCCGGCAGCTACGTCACGCTGCGTGACCTGATCGAGTGGACGAGCAAGGACGCGGTGCGCTTCTTCCTCATCAGCCGCAAGGCCGACACCGAGTTCACCTTCGACATCGACCTGGCGCTCAAGCAGAACGACGAAAACCCCGTGTTCTACGTGCAGTACGCGCACGCCCGGATCTGCTCGGTGCTGGCCAAGTACCAGGAAGAACACGGTGGTTCGCTGGACGATCTGGCATCGGCCGATCTGTCGTTGCTGGTCGAGCCGACCGCGCTGGCACTGATGAACAAGTTGGCCGAGTATCCCGACATGCTCACGCATGCCGCGAACGATCTGGCTCCGCACGACGTGGCGTTCTACTTGCGCGACGTGGCTGCGGCCTATCACAGCCTGTATGCGGCGGTGAAGTTCCTGGATGGCGACGCCGCAGGCATGCGGGCACGCATGGCGCTGCTGTCGGCCACCGCCCAGGTGCTGCGCAACGCGCTGACCGTGCTGGGCGTGGGCGCGCCCGAGCGCATGTAATCCGCACAGGCACCGGAGTCCTTGAAGCGACTCCGGTGTCCATACAACGAGGAGCAAATGACCATGGTGGCGAAGGACAAGGCGGTGCGTCGACAGCAACGGGGGGGCTTCGGCCTGGGGGTCATCGTGGGTCTGCTGGTCGGGCTGGCACTGGCCTTGGCGGTGGCCCTCTACGTCACGAAGGCCCCTGTGCCTTTCGTTGAAAAGGTGCCCAGCCGCACCCAGGAACAGGACGCCGCCGAGGCCGATCGCAACAAGAACTGGGATCCGAATTCGCCGCTGTACGGCAAAAACCCGGCCAAGCCTCACCCCGTGGAGGCCGCGCCGGTGGCCAGCGGTGTGGTGACCGGATCGACCGCCAATGCGCCGGCTCCGGCGGTGACCCCGCCCGCCGCCGTGAACGATCCCGCTGCGTCGGCCGCCGGGGTGGAGCCTGCAGCCAAGCCGGTCAAGCCCGCCGCGTCGGCCGCTTCGGCTGCGGCTGTCGATCCGAACGCGCGGTATCTGGTGCAGGTGGGTGCCTACACCAGCCGTGAGGACGCCGAACAGCAGCGTGCAAAGTTGGCGATGAACGGGCTGACCGCAAAAATCTCGGAACGCGAGCGCGACGGAATGATCTTCTATCGGGTGCGGTTGGGTGCTTTCCCGGCCGATCAGGCTGAGCGCGTCAAGGATCAGGTGGCCGATCTGGGTTTCCGGGGGGCGGCGTTGATCCGGGTGACCGGTCAGTGATCCGTATTTGCGAACCAAAGGATGAACATGAATCGTCGTGAACTTCTGGCCTGCGGCGCGGGCACCCTGCTGACGGGTGCGGCGGCTCCAGTGTGGGCCGCGGACGCCGCGGTGGAAGGGCGCCAGTACCGTCGTCTGGCCACGCCCGTGGCGGTGTCGGCGACCGGCGGCAAGATCGAGGTGCTGGAGTTCTTCATGTACTCCTGCCCGCACTGCTTTGCCTTTGATCCGACCCTGGAAGAGTGGATCAAGAAGTTGCCTGCCGATGTGTCGTTCAAGCGGGTGCCGGTGGCGTTTCGTCCGATGCTGGAGCCTCAGCAGCGGTTGCTGCTGTCGATCGAGGTCATGGGTCTGATGGATCAATTGCACCGCAAGGTGTTCAACGCCGTTCATGTCGAGCGCCTGCGGCTGGGCAGCCCGGACGACATCGTCGCGTGGGTGGGGCGCCAGGGTGTGGACGCCGCCAAGTTCACCGAGGTGTTCAACTCCTTCGGCGTGAAGAACCGGGCGGTGCAGTGCAACAAGCTCTCCGAGGCCTACAAGATCGAAGGGGTGCCTGCCCTGGGCATCCACGGTCGCTTCCTGACCGCTCCGTCCATGATGGGCGGCTCTGAAGAAGAGGCCTTCGTGCGCTCTCTGGGTGTTGCCGATCAACTGATCCAGAAGGCCCGCAAGGGGGGCTGACGCGCAGATCCGACGACCTGTCAATTCGGCGGATGAGTCCGTCCGAAACGGTGTGAAATAAGCAGGCCCTCAGGCACACTGAGGGCCTTTCTCATTAGAATGATGCAAATTTCGTGCCGCGATGAACCACGCTCTTCGTACCTCCCTGCTTTCGGCGATCTGCTCGCTGCTGCTTCTGTCGGTGGCTGTGCCTGCGGGAGCGGCACGCAGTGACAGTCAAGAGCCGCTGACGATCGACGCCGGGCAGATGAAGATCGAGGGCAAGCGTGGAGTGCGCCGCCTGACCGGCAACGTCGAGATCATGCGTGGCTCCTTGGTGCTCAAGGCGTCCGAGGTCGAGATGCGTGAGGGAACGCAGGGTCAGCAGGCCACGGCCTTCGGGTCAGCCAAGCAGCCGGCCACGTTCCGCCAGAAGCGTCTGGAGAACGACGAGGTCGTGGAAGGCCGTGCGTCCCGGATCGAATACGACGCGGTGACCGAGGTGGTGCGCCTGGTCGGAGATGCCCAGGTCCGTGTGTTGCGCAAGGGTGTGCCGGCCGATCAGGTCGATGCGCCGGTCATCGTCTATGACCACCTCAAGGACGTGGTGGACGTGATCGGCGGCCCCAGCCCGGCGGCCCAGGCGGGGGCTCGGGTGCGGGCCATCGTCTCTCCCCGCGCGGCGTCGGCACCGGCCAATGCGCCCCGTGCGTCTGAGGAAGGGGCCCCCCGGTGAGCGAAGACGTGCGCAGCGGCGCCAGCACGGTGAGCGTGCTGGAGGCAGAAGGCCTGCAAAAGCGCTATGGAGCGCGGCAGGTCGTCAAGGACGTGCACCTGAGTGTGCGCAGCGGCGAGGTGATTGGTTTGTTGGGGCCCAATGGGGCCGGCAAGACGACCAGTTTCTACATGCTCGTCGGGCTGGTGCGCTCTGACGCGGGCCGGATCCAGGTGGATGGCCGTCCCATCGAGCGCCTGCCGATCCACGAGCGCGCGCGGCTGGGACTGTCGTACCTGCCGCAGGAGGCGTCCATCTTCCGGCGCCTGACCGTGGAAGAGAACATCCGTGCCGTGCTCGAGCTGCAGGTGGATGAGCGGGGCAAGTCCCTGCCGTCGGCCGAGATCGAGGCGCAGCTCGATGGCTTGCTCAATGACCTTTCCATTGCACGGCTGCGGGAGAGCCCGGCCCCGGCGCTTTCGGGGGGGGAGCGCCGTCGCGTCGAGATCGCGCGGGCGTTGGCCACGCGACCGCGCTTCATCCTGCTGGACGAGCCGTTTGCCGGTGTGGATCCGATCGCCGTGATCGAGATCCAGCGCATCATCGGTTTTTTGAAGGCACGCGGCATCGGCGTGCTGATCACCGACCACAACGTGCGCGAGACGCTGGGCATCTGCGATCGCGCCTACATCATCAGCGAGGGTCGGGTGCTGTACGAAGGTACGCCCGACGAGATCGTGGCCAACCCGGAGGTGCGCAAGGTGTACCTGGGTGAGCATTTCCGCATGTAAGCACTGACCCTGCACGCAAAGGCATACCGTGAAACCGACCCTGCAGGTTCGCCTGTCCCAGCATCTGGCGCTGACGCCGCAATTGCAGCAGTCCATCCGGTTGCTGCAGCTCTCGACGCTGGAGCTTCACCAGGAAGTCGAGCAGATGCTCGAACAGAATCCCTTCCTCGAAATGGACGAGGAGGCCGCGGCCTTTGACCGGCCTCTGGCTCCCGAGGCCGGGCCTGCGGAAGCGCCCGCGACGCCCGCTTCGGCGGCGTCGGACGAGGGTTGGGAAACCGCCTCCGGCGAGACGGCCGCAGTGCCTGAGGCGGCCGGCGACAGTGCGGTCGAGCAACTGGACTTCAATGCGCCCGATGCCGTGGCTCCCGACGATTGGGATGGCGGCGTCGACCGCGACGACTTCGATGGTGTTCCGGAGTCCAGCGCCCGGGTCGGCACCAGCGATGAAGAGGACTCCGATTGGAGCGAGCGTTCGACCGTGGCGCCGAGCCTGGCCGACCATTTGCGCACCCAGTTGCTCGGACTGCACCTGCCGCCGGAGGATGCGCTGCTGGTGGAGGTGCTGATCGACTCTCTCAACGAGGACGGCTACCTGGCCGATCGCTTGGAGGACATCGTCGAGCGCCTGGCCAGCGGTCTGGAGGCCGGCACGTTTGCCATCGAGGCGGTGGACGAGGGGCAGGCCTTCGCGGCAGCGGGTGTCGAACCCGATGTGACGCTCAGCGGGGACACCGTTCCTGTGAGCGATGAATCGCTGCTGGCCGGCATTCCCGAGCCCGCCCAGGACGTCGAGGCGATGGCGCTGCGTGAGGACTTGCTGGATCGCCTGCGCTGCGCTCTCCGCTGGCTGCAGAACCTGGAGCCCACGGGCGTGGGTGCGCGCGATCTCGGCGAGTGTCTGGTGCTGCAGTTGCGAGAACTGCCCGAGAGTGAGGCCCGCGATGCCGCTCAGCGCATCTGCGCCTCGCATCTGGAGTTGCTGGCCCGCCGTGACATCAAGAAGCTGACGGCCGCATTGGGCGTGAGTGAGGACACCATCCGTGCCGCCCAGTCGCTGATCGTGACGCTGGAGCCCAAGCCGGGCCGGCGCTTTGCCCGCGCCGAGTCCAACGTGGTGGTGCCGGACGTGATCGTGCAGAAGGCCGGCCGCGGCTGGAAGGTGGTGCTCAACCCCGACGTCATGCCCAAGCTGCGCATCAATGACATGTACGCGCAGGTGTTGCGCCAGCATCGCAGCCCGCGCAATTCCGGAGGTGACGACTCCGGGGCGACGCTGTCGGCTCGGCTTCAGGAAGCGCGTTGGTTCGTCAAGAACATCCTGCAGCGGTTTGACACCATTCAACGCGTGTCTCAAGCCATCGTCGAGCGACAGAAGAACTTCTTCAGCCACGGCGAGATTGCGATGAAGCCGCTGGTGCTGCGCGAGATCGCCGACGAGCTGGGCCTGCACGAGT
>CAYRBG010000091.1:0-11050 GCA_964422355.1 uncultured Sphaerotilus sp.
GCGCTGCCCCATGGACCAGCCCACGACCTGTCGCGAGAACAGGTCGAGCACGACAAACAGATACAACCAACCCTCGTGGGTGCGGATGTAGGTGGTCAGTCTTGCAAAACACAATAAATCATTGTTGTGATTGAACATTATTGGGTTTGTTGGGTGGCAGTTTCTCCCAGAAGTTGATGCAATGAAGGCCAGTTTCTGGGAGAACGGGAGCGCTGCTGCGATGGCCACGGACGACTTCTTTCGAGCTCGACTGGATCAGATGATCGATCTGCGCCATCCGCTGGCGGTGCTGACGCGGCGCATGCCCTGGGCGCAGATTGAGGCGTCACTGGCGCCGGTGCTGGCGCACCGCGACCGGGCTGGGCATCGAGTCGAAGGCGCCGACCTATTCGGCCCGAGCGTGGCAGTCGTCGGCGCCGGGGTCTCCAACGCCGGGCGGCCGCGTCTGCCGATACGGCTGATGGTCTCGCTGCTGTATCTCAAGCACGCCTACAACCTCAGCGACGAGGAGTTGGTCGAGCGCTGGAGCGAGAACGTGCAGTTCCACTTCTTCAGCGGTCGGGAGTATTACGAGCCCAAGCTGCCGTGCGACCCCACGCAGATCGGGCGCTTCCGGCGTGTGCCGGGCGAGGCTGGCGTGGAGCAACTGCTCAAGACCACCATTGAGACGGCGGTGGCCATCGGGGCGGCGGGCAAGAGCGAGTTCCAGCGCGTGATCGTGGACTCGACCGTGCAGGAGAAGGCCATTGCGCATCCCACCGACAGCCGGCTGCTGGAGGTTGCACGCGAGAAGGTGTGCCGCATGGCGGCCAGGGTGGGGATCAAGCTCAAGCAGACCCACCAGCGCGAGGGCAAGGTGCTTCGTCGCCGAGCCGGTGGTTATGCCCACGCCAAGCAGTTCCGACGTCTCAAGCGTGTGCTGCACCGCCAGCGTACGATCCTGGGCAGCGTGTTGCGCGAGGTCCGGCGCAAGCTCGAAGGCCTGGGCAACGCCGTCATCCAGATCCTGCTGCCGTGGCTGGAGCGTGCCGAGAGGCTGCATGGGCAAAAGCCCAAGGGCAAGACCAAGGTGTACGCCCTGCACGCCCGAGAAGCCGAGTGCATCAGCAAAGGCAAGGCCCGCCGGCCTTATGAGTTCGGCGTGAAGGTCAGCGTGGCCGTCACGCACCGCAGTGGCCTGGTGGTCGGTGCGCGCTGCTTCCCCGGCAACCCATACGATGGCCACACGCTGGCAGGTCAGTTGGAGCAGACCAACACGCTGCTGCGGGACCTGGGAGTCAAGCCAGAGGCGGCCATCGTCGACTTGGGATACCGGGGCGAGGACCACGAGGTGGCACCCATCACCGTCATCCACCGGGGCAAGAGCAAGAGGCTGACCGAGCAGCAGCGGCGCTGGCTGAGAAGGCGTCAGGCGGTGGAGCCGGCCATCGGGCATTTGAAGGCCGTTCATCGCATGGACCGGTGCTGGCTCAAGGGTGCCGAGGGGGATGCGCTCAACGCGGTGCTCGCAGCAGCGGGGTACAACATCCGCTGGCTGCTGAGGGCCATCGGCCGTGGGGCCTTCAAGGCGCTTTTGTGGGCCTGGTTCGCGTTGACGATCACGACGCTCGGCAGCGCATTGGCGCGGCACGGATCAGATCGAATCCGTCCGACATGACGGAAGTCGGCCATCACGGCCTCGGGCATCAGTTCAACGGGCCGTCAGATGAAATTTGCAGGGCCGACGAGGTGATGTCCGTGACCCATGACTGATTGGGTTGCGTGACCGAGAACTGACGCTGCAGATGATTGGGTGCCACGACGGCCGGCTTGCCTCCTCGACCTCCAGGACGGCGGCGATAGCCGGTCTGTGAGCGCAGCCCTTCGATCTTGAGCAAGCGCGCCACACGGTGCTTGCCGCAACGCTCGCCGAGATCTCGCATGTCCAGCGTGAGCTTGCGATAGCCGCACACGCCGCCGCTCTCCAGTCAGGCCTGCTCGATATTGGTCATTTGGGCGCAGGCAACTGAGCGCGGTTGGCTCAAGTACGCGGAGCGCTACTCTAGGAACGTTGGGTCATAACGAACCTCTGGGCGATTCGAGTCTGGCCGCAGTGACACAACCCTCATCCACAAAAGTGTGAATAGAGCACGCCCCTTTTTTGAGGGGAGGTGCGTCTGGTGAGCCTCCGCCCTTATATCGTCGGTTTCGGAAATTTCGCGCAGTGAGTCCGCCAGAGAAACGGGCCCGCGAAACGGGACCAACGCTCAGGGGCCTCCTCCGTGCAAGACATCGGACCTTCGGATCTCAAGACGATCCTGCATTCCAAGCGAGCCAACCTGTACTACCTGGAGCACTGCCGCGTGCTCGTCAACGGTGGCCGGGTCGAATACGTGACCGAGGCTGGCAAGCAGTCGCTGTACTGGAACATTCCTATCGCTAACACGACCTCGGTTCTGTTGGGGACAGGTACGTCGATTACCCAGGCTGCGATGCGCGAATTGGCCAAGGCGGGTGTCATGGTCGGGTTTTGCGGCGGAGGCGGTACGCCGCTGTTCACGGCCACCGAGCGGGATCTGGACATCGAATGGCTGCAACCGCAGAGCGAATACCGCCCGACGGAATACCTGCAGCACTGGGTGCGCTTCTGGTTTGATGAGGGTCTCAGGCTCAAGGCGGCCAAGGCGTTCCAGCAGATCCGGCTGCAACGCATTCGCACGCAGTGGGGCACTGACCGGCGCCTCGCCTCTGCCGGGTATGCCGCCGACTTGACGGAGCTGGACTCCCAGTTGGCGCAGGCGGCACCTGCCGTGGAAGCCGCGCCCGACCACATGACGTTGCTGACGGAAGAGGCGCGGCTGACCAAGCAGCTCTACAAGCTCGCGTGTCGTGCGACGAAGTACGGAGACTTCACGCGCAGCAAACGCGGGCAGAGCGTCGACGCCGCCAACCAGTTCTTGGATCATGGCAACTACCTTGCCTATGGGCTTGCCGCGACGGCTACCTGGGTGCTCGGCTTGCCTCATGGCTTGGCGGTCCTACACGGCAAGACCCGGCGTGGCGGACTGGTCTTTGACGTGGCGGACCTCATCAAGGACGCGGTGATCCTGCCGCAGGCCTTCTTGTCTGCATCGAAAGGCGAGTCTGAACAGGAGTTCCGGCAGTCCTGCATCGAGGCGCTGACCCGCAGCGAGGCCCTTGATTTCATGATCGATGCGGTCAAGGACGTGGCCATCCGCATGGGTCAACTAGCTCAGCAGGAATCGCGATGAACATCCTGCTGGTGTCGCAGTGCGACAAGCGCGCGCTCACGGAAACCCGACGCATCCTCGACCAGTTTGCAGAGCGGCGCGGCGACCGGACTTGGCAGACCCCGATCACCCGCGACGGGTTGGACACCCTGCGCCGGCTGCTTCGCCAGACTGCACGGAAGAACACGGCGGTGGCGTGCCACTGGATTCGGGGGCTCGATCACTCCGAGCTGTTGTGGGTGGTGGGGGATCGGCGGCGGTTCAATGTGCTGGGGGCGGTGCCGACCAACACCACGCAAAACAATGTGCTGCGTCGGGCGAGCGAAAACGATTGGCACACGGGTGAACTGATTCGCCTGCTGGTGGACTTGGCGGGCCTGCTCCACGACTTGGGCAAAGCCATCGAAGCCTTTCAGATGCGTCTGTCGGGGGCGCTGATCGGACGAAACCTGATTCGCCATGAGTGGGTGTCGTTACGGCTGTTTGAAGCCTTCGTCGGGGACGATGACGACGCCACCTGGTTGGCTCGTCTGGCCTCGCCGACGACAGAGGACGATGCGCGTTGGGAAGGACGGTTGCGCCGAGACGGTCTGGACTGCTTGTTCGATTCACCGTTCAAGACCCTTCACCGTGCGCCGCTGGCACAGGCGCTGGCGTGGCTGGTGGTGACTCACCACCGTCTGCCTGATCTGCCGTACGGGGCGACGTTCCAGATGTCGTCACTGCGCGGGCTGTTGACGCAGTTGCAGCCGGATTGGAACGAGCAAGCCTTTGACGCGGCCGGTCCTGCCGCGCTGAAGCCTTACTGGCATTTTCCGCAGGGACTGCCGGTGACCTCCGATGCTTGGCGTCAACGCGCCAGTCGCATTGCGTGGCGGTTGTCGAGCTTTGCGATATCTCCGGTCGGGGCGGCGGGTGCTGACTCGGTCTTGAACAATCCGTTCGTGATGCATCTGAGCCGGTTGAGCCTGATGCTCGCCGACCATCACTACTCCAGCCTCGAAGGCTCTCCGGCTGATCTGGCGGAACGCATCAAGATCAAGCCCGGCAACACCCTGTTGGCCAACACCTGCCGCAAGGACGGATCGCCCAATCAGGCGCTGGACGAGCATCTGATCGGCGTGGCGCAGCACGGCGCCGAAGTCGCGCGGTTCCTGCCGCGCTTTGAGCAGCATCTCCCTCGCCTCGGGCAGCACAAGCGCCTCAAGCAACGCGCCACCAGCGAGCGCTTTCGGTGGCAGGACAAGGCATTCGAGATCGCTGCCGGGTTACGGGATCGATCCCGGCAGCAGGGCGCCTTTGTTGTCAACATGGCCTCCACGGGTTGCGGCAAGACCTTGGCGAACGCTCGCATCATGTATGCGCTGGCCGATCCGGCTTTGGGCATGCGCTGCGCTTTTGCCATGGGCTTGCGCACGCTGACGCTTCAAACCGGCAAGGCATTCCGCACGATGCTGGACCTTGGGGACGACGATCTGGCGATCCGCGTCGGCGGTTCTGCCAGCCGCACGCTTTTCGAACACCACGAGGCCCAGGCCGAAGCCACCGGCTCAGCTTCCCGGCAATCGCTGCTTGAAGAGGATGCCCACGTTCTCTACGAAGGGCAAACCGACCAACACCCGCTGTTGCGTCGGGCGGTGGCGGATCCTCAAGTGCGGGCCTTGCTGCTGGCTCCAGTGTTGGTCTGCACCATCGATCACCTGACACCCGCCACGGAGAGCCAACGCGGTGGCCGGCAAATCGCGCCGATGTTGCGCCTGATGAGCGGCGATTTGGTGCTGGACGAGCCCGACGATTTCGACCTGGCCGATCTACCGGCGCTGACACGCCTGGTGCACTGGGCGGGTTTGCTGGGTGCGCGCGTCTTGTTGTCGTCGGCCACGTTGCCGCCGGCCTTGGTGCAGGGGCTGTTCGAGGCTTACCGCAACGGTCGCCAGCACTTCAATCGCAACTGCGGCGAACGTCCGGGTGCATCGGCCGTGCCGCCGTCCATCTGCTGCGCTTGGGTGGACGAGTTCCGCCAACATGCTGTGGACTGCCCCGATGCCGCCAGCTTCGAGCAGGCCCATGCGCAATTCGCAGCTCGTCGCCACGAAGAACTGACGCGCATGGCGGCGGAGCCTCGGCGTCGAGCGGAGTTGTTGGCCTTGAACGGCATGGGCGGGTTCCGCGCCAGGGACTTGGCAAGTTTGGCCCAGGCCTTTGCTCCACAGGTGCTGGCCGCCGCACTGCGTCTCCACGAGGCGCACCACAGCATCGACCCCGTCGGTCAGAAGCGGGTGAGTTTCGGTCTGGTGCGCATGGCCAACATCGAACCGCTGTTTGAAGTGGCGCTGGCCCTGTTCCGCCAACATCTGCCCGACCATGTGCGGGTGCACCTGTGCGTGTACCACTCGCGCCATCCGTTGCTGGTGCGCTCGGCCATCGAGCAGCAACTGGATCAGACGCTGCAACGACACGATGCGGAAGCGGTGTTTTCACGCCCTGACATCCGCCAGCGGTTGGACCGATCCACCGAAGCCGATCACCTGTTCATCGTGCTCGGTTCGCCGGTTACAGAAGTTGGACGGGACCACGACTATGACTGGGCTGTGGTCGAGCCGTCCTCCATGCGCTCGCTGATTCAGCTCGCAGGTCGGGTTCGGCGCCACCGGGCGGGGCCTGTCACCTCGCACAACATCCTGGTGTTCAGCCAGAACCTGCGCTGTTTCACGCACCCGGGGCAGGCGGCCTACTGCAAGCCAGGCTTCGAGTCGGACGGAGAAGCGTTCCGCCTTTCGACCCATGACTTGCAGCAGTTGATGTCGGCCGATGAGTTGGCTGTCGTTGACGCGCGCCCTCGCATCGTTTCACCCGCTGCGTCTGCGCTGCGTCCGCAATCGCGACTGGTCGATCTGGAGCATGCCCGGATGCGAAATCAGATGTTGGTTGCGCCACCTTCTGTCACTTCCAAGACCGTGGGCAGTCGGGGGCGATCAGCCTTGAGTGCCGCCGCCCCTTCGCCCAGTCTGAATGCCGTCACGTGGTGGCAACAAGCCCCGCAGGATGCGTTGCTGTCGGCGGTGTTGCAGCGGCAGCAGCCCTTTCGCAAGGAACCGGTGCCGAGAGACATCACGCTGGTCCTACTACCCGATGAAGACGGTGACGCGGCGGTGCTGCATCGCGTCATGGACACAGCACGCAGCCAGAAGACGCTCTACGAATCGAACGATCTGAGATGCACTCATCTGCCGGATGAACAGGTGTCCGGCGAGCGTGTCGAGCCTTGGGGAGTCTCCAACTACATGGACGCCCTATCGGAGTTGGCCGCTGCGCTGGATCTGACCCCGATTCGGTGTGCGGAACGGTTCGGCACGGTCACGGTTCGGCCGAACGACAACGGGTGGCGGTATCACCCGGCGCTCGGTTTTGCACAAAGGAGGTGAGGGAAACAAACACGTTGTTGCCGTACCCCCAACATCAACTTGCCATCAGGGAGCAGGAAATGTCACCACCGGACCCCACGCGATCTGCCGCCATTCAAACGGTGATTGCTGAATTTCTTGGACAACGACTAGAGGTCAAGCTGGCAGATGTCGAAAAGGACAAGAAGCTGAATGACGAAGAAAAAATCGCGAAGCGCGAAGAACTGAGAAGGCAGTTCGTCCCCGCCTCCTGGCTCGAAGACGCCGCCCGTCGTGTGGGACAGATTCAAGCTGTCACCCACTCTCTCAAGCCCATTCATCCGGACGCCAAGGGCAGCAGCCTGTTCCGGGAGCCGCGTTCGTTGCCAACGATTGCGGAGCTCGGCAGCCATGCGCTGGGGGCGACGTTTGACGCCGATGTGGTGGGCAACGCCGCCGCGTTGGACGTCTACAAGTTTCTGAAGTTGGAACACCAGGGGCGCAGCTTGCTGAGCCTCGCCATTGAGGCTGACGTCGATTTGGGCGCAGCTCTCCATTCGGACTCCGCCGTCGCGAACAGCTGGATGGCTGCATTTGCAGGATTGGCAGAGCCTCGCGGCAAAGTCAGTTCGCACACCCTGGCCAAGCAGGTTTACTGGCCCGTGGGCAGTGATCCCCATAACGATGCCAGCTATCACCTGCTGGCGCCCCTGTACCCGACGTCACTGGTGCATCGCTTCTACCTGACGCTTCAGGGTGACCGCTTTGGCGAAGAAGCCAAAGCCGCACGAGAAGCGCGCAAGGCCGGAGAGTGGTCTGAGCGGCCTGTGCACGAGTACCCCCAACTGGCCATCCAAAAGCTGGGCGGCACCAAGCCGCAGAACATCAGTCAGCTCAACAGCGAACGCCGAGGCGACAACTGTCTGCTGGCGTCCTTGCCTCCTGTCTGGCAGTCCTCGACCGTCAAACCGTTGTTCGGCGTGGCCTCGATGTTTGACGTGTTCCGCTGGCGTAGCGATGTCCGCGCCCAAACCGGGCACTTCCGTCGATACCTGGAAAGCGATCCGGCGCGCAACAAGGAGACCCGTGCGCGACGGGATGAACTGGTGGAAGCCCTGTTGGACGAGCTGATGCAGTTCACTGCCGAGGTACAGACGCTGCCTCCGGGCTGGAGCTCTGACGCGCAGTGTCACCTCCCCCCGCACCAAATCGCTTGGCTGGACCCGGAGGGCAGCGACACCGCGAACGCGGACCCGATCGATCGCATGGCGAGTGACTTTGCCAACTGGCTCAACGGCCAGTTGCGTGATCCGCTGCCGATGGGCGACGCTGAGTATCTGCACTGGCGCAAGCAAGCCAGGGAGCTGTTCAAGGAAGTGGAGCGGGAGGGCGCATATGAGCAATGACCTGCAATCCCCCGAACACCAGGCCGTGTTGGTGCTGCCGCACATTCGCGTGCAGAACGCCAACGCCATCTCCAGCCCGATGACGTGGGGCTTTCCGGCCATCACCGCGTTCACCGGATTGATGACCGCCCTGGAGCGTCGGTTGGGCCGTGATGCCGGCATCGCCCTCTACGGGGTGGGAGTGGTGTGCCACGACTTTGAAGCCCAGGTGACGTCTTCCGGCTACACCCGTGCCTTCCACCTCACTCGAAATCCGGTCCTTCAGGACGGCAGCACGGCGGGCATCGTTGAAGAAGGTCGCGTGCATCTGGACGTGACGCTGGTTTTCGACGTGCGACTCACCGACGCCCAGCGCGGTGAGGCCGAGCGCCAAGCGCTGGCAGAAAAGGTGGCACACGAGTTGGCGGCCATGCGGTTGGCTGGCGGCAGCGTGATGCCTTCCCTGAAGCGCAACGCGCGCCGACCCAGCCGCCCACTGCTGGAGCTGGTTCCGGATGGTTGGAGCGATGAGGCCTCCGATGCGCAGCGTGATGCCCATCGAGCGTGGTTCCGTCGTTTGACGCGCCGCTTGCTTCCAGGTTTTGCCCTGGTGTCGCGGGACGATCTGCTTCAGACACGACTGGCCCAGTTGCGAGCCGAAGAGCCGAGCGCGAGCGCCCTGGATGCTTGGCTGGACTTGTCCCGCTGGAACGCCCGTGCGGTGGAGCGTCCCGCGCAACACGATGGCGAGGCGCCGGCCAAGGTGGAGTGGGTCAATGACCCGCGTCCCGGCTGGACGGTGCCGATACCCGTTGGCTTCACGGCGCTGTCCGAGTTGTATCCAGCGGGTTCGGTCAGCGGTGCCCGTGACATGACGACGCCGTTCCGGTTTGTGGAGACCGTCTGGTCCATGGGCCAGTGGATCAGTCCACACCGACTCAAGCGCCCGAGTGATCTGGTCTGGGCGCCGGACAACGACCACGATCCAGAGAACCCCAGCGCACCCAGCCTATACCGCTGCGTCAATGCCTACCAGCCGCCAGCCGAGCTGAGCGAACTGGTCGACGAATCCACCAAGTAAACCTTCAAGGAGAGAAATTCATGGCTACCAAAGACACCGCCCTCAAGACCGCTTCCGTTCTGGCTTTCGAGCGCAAGCTGGATCCGTCCGATGCGCAGTTCTTTGCCGGGAAATGGGATGACCGCCAGGATTCGGCCGACTGGGCCCCGGTGACACTGCGCGAGAAGTCTGTGCGCGGCACGATCTCGAATCGTCTGAAAACGAAGGACCAGGATCCGGCCAAGCTGGACGCGGCCATCGAGAGCCCCAACCTTCAAACGGTGGATGTTGCGGCGTTGCCTTCGGATGCGGACACGCTGAAGGTGACTTTCACCTTGCGGGTGCTCGGAGGAACCGGCACACCTTCCGCCTGCAACAACGCCGACTATCAGGCGAAGCTGTTGAGCATCATTCAGGGCTATGTTCAGTCGTGCGGTTTTGGTGAACTGGGCCGCCGCTACGCGCACAACCTGGCCAACGCTCGCTTCCTGTGGCGCAACCGGGTGGGTGCGGAACAGGTTGAAGTGCAGGTGCAGCACTTGGTGCAGGGGCAACCTGCGGCGATTTGGACTTTCGATGGCTTGCAACATTCGCTGCGTGACTTCGCCGCCCCGGCTGCGGCGGAGCATGGGCTGCAAGAGTTGGCAAACGTCATCACGCGGGGCTTGGCGGGGCAGACCCATGTGCTGCTTCAAGTCACGGCCTTTGCCCGAGTTGGCGCTGCTCAGGAGGTCTATCCCTCTCAGGAACTGATCCTCGACAAGGGCACCAGCAAGAAGAGCAAGACGCTGTATGAAGTTCAAGGCGTGGCCGGTATCCACTCTCAAAAGCTGGGCAACGCCTTGCGCACCATCGACACTTGGCACCCGGACGTTGCTGAGCTGGGACCGATTGCCGTCGAGCCCTATGGCTCGGTGACCACCTTGGGCAAGGCATGCCGCAAGCCCACGGACAAGCTGGACTTCTACAACCTGTTGGATGGTTGGCTGCTGAAGGACAAGGTGCCGCCGCTGGAGCAGCAGCATTTCGTCATGGCCACCCTGATCCGTGGCGGCGTGTTCGGCGATGCAGGCAAGGACTGATCGCCATGGATCACTATGTCGACTTGGTATTGCGTCCAGATCCCGAGTTTTCTGCGGCCCAGTTGATGAACGCGCTGTTCGCCAAACTGCACCGGGGTCTGGTGCAGCGTGCCGCCCAGGGAATTGGTGTGAGTTTCCCGGGAGTCGCGCCAAAGGTGCCACACCTCGGTTCGTGTCTTCGGGTGCATGGCAGCGAATCTGCGTTGGTGGCCCTCATGACGGCTGAGTGGCTGGCGGGAATACGGGACCATGTGGAAGTGAGGGGGCCCCAACTGGTGCCCATCGGCGCCAAGCACCGCGTCGTGAGGCGGGTGCAGGCGCAAAGCAACCCGGCGAGGCTGCGACGACGGCTGCAGCGCAGGCAAGGCCTGAGCGACGCGGAGACTCTGGCACGCATCCCTGATGCCGTCGGGCAGATGCTGAGCCTTCCCTATGTGCAATTGCGCAGCACAAGCACCGGGCAAAACTTCCGACTGTTTGTTGAGCATGGAGAACTGAGCGACACCCCCGTCGCGGGCACGTTCTCCGCGTACGGGCTGAGCCAGTCGGCCACCGTGCCCTGGTTCTGACTTTGCCGGTGCCTATGGCCCGACCCTTTTTCTGGGGTCGGGCCAAATTCTTTAAAAATCAAATGGTTAGGCGCTCTTCGTCGCTTTGGGTCTACGGGTCCCAGAGTGAGAGAATTCATTGTGCGTCAATGGGTTGGGCGATGTTTTGGCCTAGTTCACTGCCGGATAGGCAGCTCAGAAAGTCTTGTCCGCCAGTTGGCTGGGCAGTTGATCGTTCACTGCCGGATAGGCAGCTCAGAAATCAAGCATGCCGATGACCTTGCGGATCAACACGTTCACTGCCGGATAGGCAGCTCAGAAATGTTGAGCATGGTTGCCTTTGTCGTCAGGCTGGTTCACTG
>CAYRBG010000092.1:0-10968 GCA_964422355.1 uncultured Sphaerotilus sp.
CCTTGTTGTAGGCCAGGGGCTGACCCTTCATCAGGGTGATCAGGCCCATCAGGTGACCGACCACGCGGCCGCTCTTGCCGCGCGCCAGTTCGGCCACGTCGGGGTTGCGCTTCTGCGGCATGATCGACGAGCCGGTGCAGTAGCGGTCGCTCAGGTTGATGAAGCCGAAGTTCTGGCTCATCCAGACCACGATTTCCTCGGCCAGGCGCGAGACGTGGATCATCACCAGCGAGGCGAAGCTGGTGAACTCGATGGCGAAGTCACGGTCGCTGACCGCGTCCAGGCTGTTCTGGCACACGCCGTCGAAGCCCAGGGTGCGGGCCACGCGCTCGCGGTCCAGCGGGTAGCTGGTGCCGGCCAGGGCGGCGGCGCCCAGCGGCAGGCGGTTCACGCGCTTGCGCAGGTCGGCCAGGCGCTCGGCGTCGCGGGCGAACATTTCCACGTAGGCCAGCAGGTGGTGCGCGAAGCTGACCGGCTGCGCGACCTGCAGGTGGGTGAAGCCCGGCAGGATGACGTCGACGTTCTGCTCGGCCACGTGGACCAGCGCGCGCTGCATGTCGGCCAGCAGCTCGGCGGTCTGGTCGATCTCGCCGCGCAGCCACAGGCGCACGTCGGTGGCGACCTGGTCGTTGCGCGAGCGGCCGGTGTGCAGGCGCTTGCCGGCGTCGCCCACCAGCGTGGTCAGGCGGGCCTCGATGTTGAGGTGCACGTCCTCGAGTTCGAGCTTCCACTCGAAGGTGCCGGCTTCGATCTCGCTCTTGATCTGGGCCATGCCGCGCTGGATGTCGGCCAGGTCCTGCGCGCCGATGATGCCTTGCGCGGCCAGCATGTCGGCGTGCGCGAGGCTGCCTTCAATGTCGGCAGCCCACATGCGTTTGTCGAAGAAGACGCTGGAGGTGTAGCGCTTCACGAGCTCGCTCATGGGCTCGGAAAACAGGGCGGACCAGGCTTGCGACTTCTTGTCGAGTTGGTGGGTGCTCATGCGGGCGGACGGTTAGGCACAAAACCCGCAATTGTAGGGACGCCCGCCTCAGACGGAGGCCTTGGCCTTCATCAGCTCCGCCAGTCGGTAGCACAGCGCCACCAGCGTGAGCCCGCTGTTGCAGATGCCGTCGGCGCGCAGCAGCGAGGCGTCGCAGACGAAGACGTTGCTCATGTCCTTGACGGCGAAGAAGTCCAGGCTCAGCTCGCCCGGATCGTTCAGGAAACGGTACGAGCCGCCCGAGTGGTGGGCCGCGGTGCGGAATTCCCAGTCCTTCGGATCGATCCGGCGCTGCTCGACGATGTCGGCGCCGAACTCGTCGAAGAAGCGCTCCAGCGCCCATTCGTAGGCGCGGCGCTCCTGGTCGGTGATCTTCCAGTTGAGGAAGGGTTTTTTGCCAGGCTTGACGTCCAGGCCGCGTTCCTCGACGGGCAGTTGTTCGCCCAGCAGCAGCAGCGAGTAGTAGTCGCCCTGGAAGCCGGACTTGGTCTTGAACAGCACGGCCTCGCGGATCGCCTCCAGGTTCATCAGCAGCTTGAAGATCTTGCTGGGCGAGAAGGGCTGGTTGCGCAGGTCCGAGAGGATGAAGCGCGCCGGGCCGAGCAGCGACTTGAGCTTGAGGTTCAAGGCCGGGCGCACATAGAGCACGGTCTTGACATCGTCTTTCTCGTAGACCAGACCGGCGCGCACTTCGGTGTGGGCCGTGTTTGAGCACGAGACGGTCTTGATCCGGCTGTCGGGCTTGAGGCGGATCTTGGCCACGTAGGCCATCGGGTGGTCGTGGTAGCCCGGGCAGAACATCGGTCCGTGGCTGATCGAGCGGGCCAGCAGGGCGGGCGTCGACAGACCGCCGGCGCTGGCAAACAGGAAGTCGGCCTCGACACGCTTGTCGCCCTCGCTGGTGGTGACGAGGGCGTGGCCGGGTTGGCCGTCCTTGGGGGCCACGAGTTTGCTCACATGGCCGTAGATGACGCGGATCTCCGCGCCCGGGTGACGATCGTGGGCCAGCTTCCACATGTTGGCCCGCTCGCGCGGCAGCACCATGTGCGCGATGGTGCAATCACCGCCTTCGATCTGGCGGTTGAACTCGCGGCGCGCGTGGCACTCGGCGATCTCGTCGGGTGGGAGGAACAGCTCCCAGGCCTTTGAGTAATAGGGTTCCAGCGTGCCCGAGCGGATGCCTGCCTTGCGCAGGTCGTCGGGCGTGAACTCGATGAGCGCGTTGTGCCAGTAGTTGGTCGTGCCGCCCAGGCCGACGCCGCGGTTGATGGAGCCGTTGACCTCACCCGTGTCGCAGTCGATGTCGGTGAACAGCGGGCGGGCGGTTTCGCTCTGCTCGATGACCGTGACGTCGAAGGCGTCGCGCAAGAGGGTGCTCAGCAGGGAGCCGCACAGACCGGCTCCGACGATGACGACGCGCTTTTTCATGCTCGGGATTCCGGTGCGACGATGAGGTGCGGGTGGTCCTTCAGGGCGATGGACAGGACGCGGGCCACGCGGGCGTCCCAGCTCAGCTCGGAGACGGTGGCCATGCGTTGCTTGATCTCCTCGGGATCGTCACTCGTGGCGATGGCGTGCTCCAGACCGGCCTCGAACTCCTCGGCGGTGCGGGCGATGCAGATGTCGTCGCCGAAGCGGTCGATCTCGGGAATGCTCACCGACACCACGGGCTTGCCCATGGCCAGGTACTCGCGCAGCTTCAACGGGTTGATGTGCTGCACGTGGTGCGACATGCGGTAGGGGATGACGGTGGCCGCGAACTGCGCACCGTATTCCGGCAGGCTGTCGTAGGGCTTCTTGCCCAGGAAGTGCATGTTCGGCAGCTGCGGCAGCTCTTCTTCCGGGAAGCCGACGCGGCCCACGAACACGAAGTGCCAGTCCGGCCGGCGGCGGGCGATCTCCGCGATCATGTCCGTGTCGATCCAGCGGTTGACCAGCCCGAAGTAGCCGATGAGCGGCTTGGGCAGGTGGGCGATGTCCTCGGGCACCGGCAGGTCCTTGACTTGTGCGCGGGCGAAGTGGTCCACGTCCACGCCGTGCGGGCTGTAGTGCGTGTTCTTGTTGAGCGTGAGCTTGTGTGGGGTCAGCGTCTCGGAGGTGACGAAGACGGTCTTGGCGCGGCGGGTGGTCTCGTCGTCCAGGCGCTGGACCGATTCGGTGTCCACACCCGGGAAGGCGGCGTAGTCGTCGGTGCAGTAGTAGACCGAGGTGTTCTCACCCAGCGTGCCGAACAGGCCCGGCACGTGCGGCATGGTGGACCATACGATGCGGTCCTTCAGGCCGTGGCGCCAGATCACCGCGCGCACGGTGAACCAGGTCAGGAAGGCGTTGAGGCGGCGCACCAGGGCGAAGCGGTGCATCGGAATCTGCAGCAGCGTCATCACCTTGATGCCCGGTTCCACCTGCTGCGGGCCGGCGAAGAAGCGGCGCAGGGCGCGCACGATCTTCATCAGGTCGCGGCCCGAGCCCGACGGGGCGCGGATGCCGGGGCACTCGACGTAGAACAGGTCGTAGCGTTGGGCCAGGCGCCGCGCCACGTGGTGGCTGGAGGTGCGGTTTTCGGCAAACCAGTCGTTGCCGAAGTAGAGGACGGCCGGACGTTGTTCTTGGGCTTTCAAGGGGCACCTGTGTGGGTGGGCGAGAAACCTTTGCGGGATCCCGACATTCGATCCGTTATCGGACGGGCCGCGAGGGCTTTGCTTTGGGGGTTCGTTGCATCCGGCACGGATGCGGCGGATTCCTTGGGGAGACGGGCGCTTCCCTCAGGCCTGCGCTGGCGTGCGGGACAGCGCTTCGCACCAGAGTCGATTGCTGAGGAAGGTGTAGCCGTACCAGCGCATGCCCAGCGTGCGAAGCACCAGGTCCAGCGGACGCAGAAGGCAGGGGTGGGTCGAGAACACCCCCATCAGCCCCGCATACAACCCATGCAGCCCCCGCTCCAGACCGCCGCCAAACGGGCGCCGGACCACACGCAGCAGGTGGGCACGCTTGCCTTGTTCGACGGACCAGACCGGGTTGAGCATGAAGGCCGCGATCTCGGCGATGGTGACGGCGGCGTTGTCACCGGCCGGCAGCTCATCTTCCCGCTCCACCACCAGCCCCAGTGTCACGACCTTGCCGTTGGGCAGGGCCTGGGCCTGGTCCTCGGCCAGCTTCTTGGCGCGCGGATAGGCATAGCAGTTCGTGCGCGACGAAACGATGGTGGACGACGAGCTGATGTAGACGATCTCGGCGACACCAGCCGCCTTCAGCCGCTCCAGCATGGCGCTGTTTTCGCTGGGCTCGGTCGAGTAGGCGAAGACCCACACGCGGTCTTCCGGCGTGAAGGCAAACGAGGCCAGATCCTTGTGGCGCAGGGCGTTCAGGAACCGCGCCGCAATGCCGGGTTCCTGGGCGATCAGGCGCCAGATCTTCGCGCCACTGCCGAGGACGACTTCACGCATGATTTCGGCTCCGGTGGAAGGGGCTTCGGGGCGTGGTTCGGAGCGTGCGGGCAGGGAGGTTCACGGCGGATGGAAGCGAAAACGGGTTGTTGCGGAATGTATCTGACGGAGATCGGTGTCGATGCCCTCGAGGCCTGAAACAGGTGCCTCACTTGTCAGATCTGCAACGCTCGATGCGAAGGCAGTCACAGCGTCCGGCCGATCATCGGGATGGGGGTGGCGCTGCTCGTGGACGCACCCACCGCTCGTAGATCGGCCCGGTTGCCAGCAACACGATCACGTAGCGGATGACGTGAAAGCCGGTCACCAGCGGCACGCCCAGGTCCAGCACCTTGGCCGTCAGGCACATCTCGGCGATGCCGCCGGGGGCGTTGCCGAGCTGGGACGTGGCGGGGTGGATGCCGGCCAGTTCCGCCACGCCCCAGGCGTACAGCCCTGACGCGGCGATCATGCCCAGGGTGCCGGCGGCCACGGCGGCCAGCCAGCGCGGGGCCGTGTGCACGAAGGCCGGGGTGAAGCGTGTGCCCAGTGCCACACCGATGAACAGCTGCGCCGTGCCCGACAGCCAGGGCGGCACGGCACTCCATTGCGCTCCGCTGGCGGTCAGGGCCATGGCGGTGAGCAGTGCGCCCAGCACCCAGGGATTGGGCTGACGCAGCCAGGCCAGTACCAGCGCTCCCGTGGCCGTGCAGGCCCCCAGGGCCAGCAGACCCAGGGGCTGCACGCCGACTGCGACGGTCGGGGCCGGATCGCTGCCGTGCACCCCCAGGCCTTGGTAGGTGAACGGAATCACGATCACGACCAGCATCACGCGCAGCGAGTGGGCCGCGGCCACCAGATCCACCCGGGCCCCCACGCGCTCGGCGTAGGCCGCCATTTCCGAGGCGCCTCCGATCACCGATGAAAAGTAGGCGGTCGTGGCATCCACCGCGCCGGACGGTTGGGAGGCCTGAAGCCAGCGTCCGAAGGTCCAGCCCAGCAGCAGGGCCCAGACCGCGCCCAGCACCATCCAAGGGGCCAGTTCCACCACGCGCAGGGCGACGGCCGGGGTGAAGTACAGCCCGAGCACCGAGCCGACGATCCACTGACCGACGTTGCGCAGACGACGGGAAGAGCGCAGGGGCGCGCCCAGCACCGTCAGCGCGGCGGTGGACAGCAGTGGGCCGATCATCCAGGGCAGGGGCGTGTGCAGATGCAGGCAGACCTGCGCCGCCAACCCGGCCAGGGCCAGGGTGGCCAGGACCTGCACGGCCGGTGAACCGATGGACAGCGAGCGGGAGGGGGCGTGCGACACGGTCGCGAATGCTACCGGGCGCAGGGCGGGCGCTCGGGTCGCAGCATCCCCTGCGACCCTGGGGTGGCGGGTCGCCCGGGGCCTGCCCACAATGACGTTCAGGAGAGGATCGCTGAATGAGACAAGACAAGGCGGGTCCGTCGGTGTCCGGGGCCCTTGCGGCTGAATTGCGGACCGAGGTGATCCACGACCCGCTCCGTGTTGAGCGGCTGGCCGCCGAGTGGGACGCGCTGGAGGGCGTTGCGGTCGGTCCGACGCTGTACGCGAGTCGGGCCTACATGATGGCCGCGTGGGCCCATCTGCGCCGTCCTGACGATCGCTGGTGGGTGGTGACGGTGCGCGACGCGCGCTCCGACATGCTCGTCGGCGCGCTTCCTTTGTGGGGGCGCAGCGAGCGGCGGGCCGGCGTGCCGATCACCGTGCTGATCCATCCCGGGATTCTCGAAGGGGAGCGTCCGGGCGTGCTGTCGTCCATCGATCCCGATCGGGTCTGGTCTGCCGCCTGGGCCGCATTGAGGGCCCGACGCTCGCACTGGCACCGCTGGGATCTGCGCGAACTGGACGACGGCGCCTGGCCGCTGCAGTGGGCGCGATCCAGCGAAGCCCGCAAGCGTTGGGCCGGCTGGCGCTTGCGTGTGGCGATGGACACCGCGGCCCCATGGCGCGCGCCGTCGGACCCGTGGCCGACCGCGTGGAGCGGCGATCTGCCGACCGGCACAGTGCTGGAAGTGATCTCCGAGGCACGCGCCCTGGAGGCGGCCTGGCCCCGTTACCTTGCCCTCGAACAGCAGATGCGGGCGGCCGGTGTTCCGATGGCCGGCACCGTCCAGGCGTGTGCCGGTGCTGCAGACCTTTATGCGCAGTGGTGGCCCACTCTGGCTGCGCAGGGGCGGGTGCAGTTGGCGTTCCTGCGCGACGAGTCCGGCGGTGAGGATCGGGTGGGACTGCTGCGCCTGAAGGAGCCGCACGGGGGCGCGCTGGGGGTGCAACCTTGGGGGGGCGAGGCGGCTTGGCTGGAGCGGCATGCCGCTTGGCGACCCGGGGGGAGCGCGGCCACCGACCTGTCGGCCTTGTGGACGGCCCTGCAGGTGCGATCGGAGGACGGCGTGGCATTGACCGAGTCCCAGCGTGTGCACCTGCCTGAGCCTGGGTCGCAGCCGGTGCCGGCGCAGCAGTTGGCCTTTGGCCGGGTGCGCCGCACGCAGCAGTGGAGCCTCTGGAACCTGCGCAATGCCGTGGGACTGTTGATGCTGCTCCAGTCGCTGGTCCGATCCGTGCGCGGCTGAAAAAAAGCGCCCCGGACCAGGCCGGGGCGAAACTAGAGCGGGAGCATCATGCGGCTGTGTTTGCAGCCACGGGGTGATTCTGGTTGCGCGGCCACCGAAAGGTGACGGGGAACAGCGCTGTTCCAACCGGCCAGTTCCTTGGCGGTCGGGTGAGGGTGCTTCTCAGCTCGCGTCGGTGGTGGCTGCGAGGACGGCTGGGGCGGGGGCGGGAGCAGCCCCTTCCGGCAGCGCGTGAGGTGGTTGTCCCTGCGTCGCCGGGCCGTTCAGCGGCACCCACACCCGGAACGAACTGCCCGCCCCCGGCGTCGAGCGCACCTGGATCGTCCCGCCGTGTTTCTGCACGATCGAGAACGACAGCGACAGGCCCAAGCCCGTGCCCTTGCCCACTTCCTTGGTGGTGTAGAAGGGCTCGAAGATGCGCCGCAGCACCTCTTCGCTCATGCCGCAGCCGGTGTCGTCCACCTGGACCCAGGCCCATTCGCCCTCGGTGCCGGAACTCAGGGTGATGACGCCACGCTCCTTCATGGCCTGGGCGGCGTTGACGATCAGGTTCATGAACACCTGATTGAGCTGCGCGGCCAGGCACAGCACCGGCGGCAGCGTGCCCAGGTTCTGCACCACTTCGGCCTTGTACTTGACCTCGTGCCGCACCACGTTGAGGGTGGACTGGATGCCGGCGTTGAGGTCGGCCTCCTGCCATTCGGACTGGTCCACCCGCGAGAAGTCCTTCAGGTCCTGGACGATGCGCTTGACGCGGCCCAGTCCGTCGGCGCACTCGTCCAGCAACTGCGGCAGGTCCTGCTTGAGATAGTCCAGCTCGACGCGCTGCAGTTCGGTGTCGAAGATCAGGCGCTCCGGCGCCGAGGAGGGGGCCAGGCTGGCCGCTGCGCCGCTGGCGTCGACCAGCGACATCAGGTCGTCGATGTACTGCCGCAGCGAATGCAGGTTGGAGGTGACGAAACCCACCGGGTTGTTGATCTCGTGGGCGATACCCGCGGCGAGCTGGCCGATGGAGGCCATCTTGTCGGACTGCAGCAGTTGGTTCTGCGCCTCTTCGAGCTTGCGGTTGGTGTCCTGCAGCTCGGTGAATCGGCTGCGCAGCTCTTCCATGCGCCGCGCCAGTTCGACCGAGCGTTCTTCCACCAGTTGTTCCAGGTGTTTGCGGTGGCGGGTCAGCTCTTCTTCGGCGCGTCGGCGCTCGGTGATGTCTTGCAGCGTCTCGATGGCGCCGATGATGCGGCCGCGGTCATCGCGCAGCGCTGCCGCGGTGAAGTACAGCCACTGGCCGTCCGGCCCCAGGTTGGGAAAGAAGGCTTCGACCTCATAAGCTCCGGCCAGCACGCTGGAGAGGCGAGCGTGGCCACCGAAGCGCCGGAGGATCTCCTCTTCGCTCACCTCGTCCACGATCATGTTGGCCAGCAGGGTGCGCGGCTCAAGGTAGAAGGCCCGCCACGCGTCGGTGCTGCCGATCATTTCGTCGGCCGAGCGGGCGGTCATGTGCTCACAGGCGCAGTTCCAGTGCGTGATGCGGTGCTCGGCGTCGATCACGAACGAGGCCACCGGGGCGCCGTCGACGATCTGGCGCAGCATGCGGCTCATGGCCTGCAGGCTGCTCTGCACGTGCTGCATGTCGCTCAGGTCCATGCAGGTGATCAGGGCCACGGGCTCCGAATCGGGGTCGAACCGCACGCGCCGCAGGGACAGCTCGACCGGGCGGGTGCTTTCGTCGTGGGTGATGAGGTCCAGACTCTGGGCCGGAGGCTCCCCGCTGCCGGTCAGGCATTCGTCGAGCGCCTGCCGAAAGTAGAACTGGCTCTCGTCGCCGATGCGGTGCACCAGCGGGGTTGCGCACAGCGTGTCGTTGTCGTGGCCGAGCAGGCGCTGCAGGGCCCCATTGGTGTGGACGGCATGCTCGCCCTGCTGCAGCCAGGCGGGCACGGACATGGCGTCGACCATGGCCTGGGCCAGCGAGGCCGGCCCCGTCGTCATGCCAGCGCCCCTTGGGGACGGGCCGTGGCCAGCATTGGTCGGGGGATCGAATCGCGGCGGATGGACAGCGTGAGCTTGAGCCCCTGCTTGACCGAGAAGTCCTTGACCACGCGGATGACCCGATCATCAAACACATGACCGGCCGTCAGCAGGATGGCGCCCTTGGGCGACAGCAGGTCCTGGGCCAGCACCATGCCGGGTTTGAGCTGCTCGGGCTCCATGTCGACGTCGCTGCGGGCCTCGGTCTGAAGCGCCTCGATCACCGTGACCAGCGCTTCGACCACGCGGCGGTCGTAGCGGGTGTCGATGCCGCCGCGCAGGGACTGCAGGGCCGCTTCGACGCTGAGCTTGCGCTCGGCCAGGCCCCCGTACACCAGCCCGTCGTAGTCGCTGACCACGGCGATGATGCGTGCGCCCAGGGCAATTTCTTCGCCCGTGAGTCCATCGGGAAAGCCGTGGCCGTCCCAGCGCTCGTGGTGCTGCCGGATGAGGTGGGCGGCCCCCTGCAACTGTTCGAGGGCCATGAGGGCCGCTTCGCCGTCGACGGGGTGTCGGCGATAGCGGGCCAGCTCTTCGGGACCGAAGGTCGAGACCGGCTTGCCCAGCATGCGGTCCGGAAAGCCGATCTTGCCGATGTCGTGCAGCAGGGCGGCCAGGTGCACGTCCTGCTGCGCGCGGCCCTCGATGCCGAGCATCGGGCACAGGCGCTGCACCAGCGACGCCACCCGCCTCGAGTGGCCGGCGATGCCGTCCTGCCGCATTTCCATCAGGCCGGAGAACACGGTCACCGCCAGCGTGAAGTGGCGGTTGAGGTCCTCGTACGCCGTGGTGAGCATGGCGTTGACCTGCTCCAGCTCGGCGGTGCGCGACTTGACGCGGTCCTCCAGCGAGTGGTTCAGCTCGGCCAGGTCGTGGTTCTGCTTTTGCGTCAGGGCCAGCAGCTCCGCGTTGCGGTGCTCCAGTTCGCGCCGGGACAGCACTTCGCGCACGGTCAGCAGCAGGGCCTGGTCGTCCCAAGGCTTGGCCACGTAGCGGTGGATCTCGCCGTTGTTGATGGCGGCGATGGTGGAGGTGATGTCGGCGTAGCCGGTGAGCAGGATCCGGCCGGTGCTTGGGTCGTGTCGACGCACGGCCTCCAGAAACTTGGCGCCGTCCATCACCGGCATGCGCATGTCGGACACCACGAGGTCGATCTTCTCGCGCTGCAGGATCTCCAGCCCCTCGGTGCCGCTGCCGGCCAGATGGAGGCGCCAGCCTTGAGAACGGAACAGCCGCCGCAGCGCGTTGAGCACCGACGGTTCATCGTCGACCAGCAACAGCGAGGGAGGCACGGCGGGCGGTGCGTCGTCGGTGGAAGACAGACCGGGCGGGTGGGGTGCGCTCACTTCATGCTCCTGCGGCTTTGCCCCTCCGCAAAGCGAGGAGGGGGCTGCCTCGGATATCGGCTCTGGAGAGGGGAGGCTTGAGTCCGGGGGGCGTCATTGCCCCCCGCGCAGGCTCAGACGCGGAAGGTTCCGACGATCTCGGCCAGATGCTGGGCCTGCACGCGCAGGCTTTCGGCGGCTGCAGCGCTCTGCTCGACCAGGGCGGCGTTTTGCTGCGTGGTCTGGTCCAGCTGATTCATGGCCTGGCCCACCTGTCCGATGCCTTCGGCCTGGTCCTGCGTGGCGTGCGAGATTTCGCTGATCAGGTCGCTGACGCGCTGGACCTGGCTGACGATGTCCTCCATCGAGCGGCCGGCGTCGGTGACCAGGCGGCTGCCGGTGTCGACGCGCTCGACGCTGTCGGTGATCAGGCTCTTGATCTCGCGGGCGGCGTTGGCGCTGCGCTGGGCCAGGTTGCGCACCTCACCGGCGACGACCGCAAAGCCGCGGCCCTGTTCCCCGGCGCGAGCGGCCTCCACGGCTGCATTCAGCGCCAGGATGTTGGTCTGGAAGGCGATGCCGTCGATCACGCCGATGATGTCGGAGATCT
>CAYRBG010000093.1:0-10963 GCA_964422355.1 uncultured Sphaerotilus sp.
CCGTTTGGTCAGCAATGTAGTGGGTCTGCGCCAGGGGGTCAAGTTGGATCGGGTGAGGCTGTTTCTAGAATCCTGGCCATGAACTTTCAGTCCGTTCCGGTTTCCGGCGCCTCGGGGCGCCGTCTGTATTTGGCCGGCCTGGTGTCGACGGTCGTGTTGGCGGGGTGTGCCTCCCTCGTGCCCAAGTCGCTCGACGTCAGCCAGTCGCAGATTCTTGATGCGGTGTCGCAGCGCTTCCCCTACCAGCGCAAGGTGCTCGAGGTGTTCGACCTGCAGTTGACCCGGCCGCGGGTGGCCATGCTGCCCGACCGCAACCGCGTCGGGCTGGATCTGGACCTCGGTCTGCAGGACAGCCTGCTGACGCGGCGGGAGTACAAGGGCGTGGTGCACCTGACCACTGGCCTGCGCTACGAGAGCGGTGACGGCACCGTGCGCCTGCAGGGCGTGAAGCTGGAGCGGCTGGCGATGGACGGCCTGTCGCCCGGCCTCAACGCGCGCCTGCAGCAGGTGGCGGGCTTGTTGGCCGAGCAGCAGTTCGAGGGCCAGCCGATCAAGCAGTTCACCCGCGAGCAGTTGGACCGGGCAGCGATGCTGGGGGTGCGGCCCGGCGCGTTGACGGTGACGTCCTCGGGCCTGTCGATGGCCCTGGAGCCGATTCAGAAGCCTTGAGCGAAGCGGTCGGCAGGCCGCTCAGGCTGCGTTGTCGGTGGGCGCCAGCAGTTGTTCCAGCGTCTGGGTGCGGATGCCGTAGAACGCCTTCAGCGCTTCGATCTGGGTGAGCACGCGTTCGCGGTATCCAGGGGCGTCAGGGCGTGAGCGCCGCACCGCGAGGATCATCTTGTTCTTGTTGGTGTGTTCCAGCGAGACGTACTCGAAGACCTGGGTGTCGAAACCGTGGGCGTCCAGCAGCAGGGCGCGCAGACCGTCGGTCACCATCTCGGCTTCCTGGCCCAGATGGATGCCATGCTGCAGCAGTGGCTTGAGCACGGCCGGTGAGCGCATCTGTGGCCGCAGCTCCTTGTGGCAGCAGGGTGAGCACAGGATGATGCGGGCGCCCGCGCGCAGGCCCAGATGAAGGGCGTAGTCGGTGGCGATGTCGCACGCGTGCAGGGCGATCATCACGTCGACCGGGTCGGGCTCATACTCGCGCACGTCGCCGGCGTCGAAGCGCAGGCCGTCCAGATGGTGTCGCCGGGCACTGGCGTTGCACAGGTCCACCAGCGGCTGGCGCAATTCAACGCCGAGGATGTCTGCCTGTTTGCCCTGGCCGCGCAACCATTCGTGCAGCGCGAAGGTCAGGTAGCCCTTGCCGCAGCCGAAGTCGATGGCGCGCACCTTTTCCGCTGCCATCAGCGGCGTGTCGGCCATGGCCGCGCTGAATATCTCGACAAAGCGGTTGATCTGCTTCCACTTGCTGGCCATCGTCGGCAGAAGCTGGCCGCCGTGGCCGGCCACACCCAGGTCCTGCCACCAGGGCTTGTGGATGTTCAACAGCCGCTTCTTGCTGCGGTTGTGGGCCAGCACAGCCTCGTCGGAAGGGGGGACGGCACTGGCCGGCATCTCACCGTCAGCCAGCGCGGCGTTCGATGAAGCCGTGGCGGTGCGATGCACACGCAGCAGGCTCTTGTCGCGCCCGCCCTTGTCCTTGACGGTCAGTTGCACCTCTTCGCTGGAGGTGACCAGCAGGGCGCTCTGAAAGATGCGGCCGATCTGGCTGCACAGCAACGCAATGGCCTCATCGACCGGGAGGTTCTTGGTGATGTCCTTGGTCGTGTGGCGGTGCACGAACTGCAGGTGAGCTTGGCCCTTGATGGCCACGGGCCGCACGATCAGGCGTTGCAGGTCGGGCTCACCTCCGTGGGGACGCGACAGCACGAGGCGCTGCAACGTCTGAGTCTGAGCCGCCACGGCCAGCAGGTGCTCGAAGCGGGCCCGCGGGGGCAGGTCGCGTTCAGGCGAGGCGGAAGAGGGCGGGGGCAGCAAAGACGTGAACATGGACCGATTGTCCGCCAGGGGCGGCTGGCCGCGGGGTTTGCATTTCCAGTCATCCGCCGGGGAACCCCGACCGTTATCGGCGGTCAGAGGCTGACACCGATGGTCGGTGAACACTCTGGATGGAGGGCCCTCATGGCTGGTTTCTTCGACGCGAAGCGCGTGGTCCGACTTTTCTCGGCCTTGCGGGCCGATGCGGTGGTGCTGTGGCACGCGCTGTTGCACCCCGGTGCACCGCGCTGGCTGAAGGGGGCCGTGGTGGCGCTGGTGCTGTACGCCGTCTCCCCCATCGATTTCATCCCGGACGGCATCCCCATGCTGGGCTGGCTGGACGACATCTTCCTGCTGACCTTTGCCATGCGCTGGATCGTCGACAAACTTCCGCCCGAGGTTCGCGATCATGCCCGCCAGCGCGCGCAGGGGCGTGGGGCACCCTCTCGCCGCGGCACGGTGGTTGAAGTGGTGGACTGACGGTTTTTTGCGAACAGTCAAAGCGCGCGGCGCCGTGCATAACTGCCGGTGACTGGACTTGTCGATGCGCCTGAGGGTATGACCCCAGGCGCATCGTCACGTCGGCCCCTCTACACTTTTCGGATTGTTCGCTGAGCTCGGCATTGGAGTACTTTGGATGGCCCCCGATGGTTCGCTGACGCTGTTTCACGCGCCCCGATCGCGCTCGACGGGTGTGGTCGTCCTGCTGGAAGAGCTCGGTGTGCCTTATCGCCTGCGCGTGCTGGATCCGGACAGCCCCACCGATGCCGCGCTGGCCTACCGATCGATTGAGCCGTTGGGACAGGTTCCGGCGCTGTTGCATCAGGGGCAGCTTGTGAGCGGTCCGGTGGCGGTGGCCATGTATCTGGCCGATCTGCATGCCTCGAGAGCGTTGGCGCCGATGCCCTTGGAGCCGTTGCGGGGGCCGTATTTGCGCTGGATGTCCTGGCTGGACGGGGCCTATGGATTGGGGGCCTCTGTTGCGACGAGCGGCAGGCGGGGTGACCTGATGTCCGCTTTGGACGAAGCGCTGTGCCGAGGCCCCTATCTGTTGGGAGAAAGGTACAGTGCGGCCGACGTGCTGTGGGCCTGCGCGCTGGACCAAGCCGGCCTGGAAGGGTCGGATCTCGTACAGGCGTACGTGTCCCGCGTCCTTGCCCGTCCCGCGGCGCAACGGGTTCGTGATCGGGATGCCGTCTGGGCTGCGGAACTGACCGCCGGTCGCACAGTGGAAGCCGCCTGAAAACGGACAGACGTAACTTGTTCTAAAACAGGTTTGGGTAAGGGGGCTGCGCTCAGAATGTCAGCATGCCCAGCTCCTTCAACTTCTCCGCATCTCCGTACGACTGCCTGAATCCCGACGAGCGCCAGCTCGTGCGCGACAGCATCGACATCGAGTATTTCCGCGAGGACCAGGTCATCCTGGATGCGGGTGATGAGCCGACCCACCTGCTGGTGGTCATCAAGGGTCTCGTGCAGGAGTGGAACGGCGATGAGCTGGTGGCCACTTACGCCCGCGACGACAGCTTTGACGGCCGTGGCTTGGTGGCGGGCAAGACGAGCAGCCGTTTTGTGGCCAAGGAAGAAGTGTTGGCTTATCGGCTGAAGCGGAGCGCGGTGCAGGAGCTGATCTCCCGCAACGCGACTTTCGGCGCGTTGCTGTTCTCGGACCTGTCGAACAAGCTCAGCGCCCTGACGGAGAGGCATGAGCAGCACGAATTGCAGTCGTTGACGATGGCGCGTGTGGAGCAGGCTTTTGTGCGGCCAGCCTTGTTCGTGGACGGTGAGCTGGACATCGTTTCGGTGGTCAAGACGTTCAAGGCCAACCGGACCACCAACGTTGTGGTGCGTGATTCGCGTTCCACTCCGGCCAAGCTGGGCATCTTCACGATGAGTGGTCTGCAGAAGGCGATTCTCGACGGGCGGCCGCTCAACGAATTGCCGGTGCGCGAGCTGTCAACCTTCAAGCTCATCACCGTGCGGCCGCAGGAGCATCTGTTCGATGCTCTGTCGGCCATGGTGCGGCATCGTGTGCACCGGGTGATCGTTGCAGAGCCGGCCAATTCCGAGAACGAGGAAATGCAGGTCGTCGGCTTCTTGGAACAGCTTGATCTGCTCAGTTTCCTGTCCAACCACTCGTATCTGATTTCGCTGCAGATCCAGCAGGCCGCGACGCTGGACGACCTCAAGGCCGCAGCCGGCCAAATCACCCGCCTGATCGGTCTGCTGTTCCGCGGCGGCACCAAGGTGCAGCAGATCGCCCAGCTCGTGCAGGAGCTCAACGCCAAGTTGTTCGAGCGTGCGTGGCAGTTCATCGCGCCGCGCGAGTTGCAGGACAACAGTTGTCTGTTCGTGATGGGCAGTGAGGGCCGAGGCGAGCAGTTGCTCAAGACCGATCAGGACAACGGTCTGGTGCTGCGTGACGGCTACACCCCGCCGGCCGATCTGGCCGACATCTGCCAGCGCTTCACCGATGCACTCATCGAGTTCGGCTATCCGAAGTGTCCCGGCAACATCATGATCAGCAATCCGGCTTGGCGCATGCCCGCCACCCAGTTCGGGCAGACGGTGCACCGCTGGCTGGCCATGCCCGACGGCGACACACTGATGTCCCTGGCCATCTTCCTGGATGCCCATGCCGTGGCCGGTGAGGCCGGATTGTTGGAGCAGGTGCGCCATACGCTGGATCACCTCAGCCGCGACAACGACGCCAACCTCAGTCGATTCGCCTCCGCCATCGACTCCTTCGGCGATGCGCCGGGTTGGCTCAACCGCATCATGTCGCTGGGCGAGTCGGCGCACGAGGAGCTCAACCTCAAGAAGGTCGGCATCTTCCCGCTGGTACATGGTGTGCGCACGCTGGCGCTGGTGCGCCATCTGCGCGCCACCGGCACCGAGGATCGAATTCAGGCGCTGGTATCGGCCGGTGACCTGTCGGCCGAGCTGGGCGCCGACATGGTCGACAGCCTGCACTTCTTCATGGGTCTGAAACTCAAGACCGGACTGGAGGCGCTGGAGGCTGGCCGTGAGCCCGGCGGGATTCGTCCGGACCGTTTGAGCAGCCTGGACCGGGATCTCTTGAAGGACACCTTGAACGTGGTGAAGAAGTTCAAGGGTGTGGTGCGCCACAAGTTCCACCTCACCACGCTGTGAGGTGAAGGCATGAGCGCTCCTGTTCACCGTTCCCCGTGGTCCGTGCGCACCGATCCGACCGAGGCGGTCGGGCGCTGGTGGCGTTCACAACGTCGGTCCTGGCAGCGCAAGCGGCTCAAGGACGCATCTCTGGCGCCGCTGTTTGATGCGCCGCCGGACGACGAGTGGGTGTCGTTGGACTGCGAGACCACCGGTCTCAATGTTCAGACCGACGAGATCATCGCCATCGGGGCCGTGCGGCTCAAGGGCAATCGCATTCTGACCAGCGAGCGGCTGGAGCTGCTGGTGCGACCCAGCAAAGGCGAGTTCACCGCGGATGCCGTGCGGGTGCACGGCCTGCGTCAGATGGACGTGGAGCGCGGGCTGGACCCGGAGGTGGCGCTGCGGCAGTTGCTGGCCTTCATCGGCAGCCGCACGCTGGTGGGCTATTTCCTGGAGTTCGACGTGGCGATGATCAACCGGCTGTCGTCGCGGTTGCTGGGCATCCAGCTCCCCAACGAGCGGGTCGAGGTGTCGGCGCTCTACTACGACTACAAGCACGACCAGTTGCCGCCCTATCAGCAGGGCACCGACATCGATCTGCGCTTTGCCACGCTGATGAAAGATTTGCAGTTGCCTGAGCGGGCCGCGCACAACGCGCTCAACGACGCGGTCATGGCTGCGATGGCCTTCGTCAAATTGCGCTCGGTGATGGATCGCCACGCTCGTCGCGAGTGATCGATCCGTCGGCCTTGGCGCGCCACTTCGGTGGTGGGATCTGTGACCATGGGCCAGAGGGGCCCATGGTCATGCGGTTTCAGCGCAGGTCGTTCAGCAAGGCTTGAATCACGGCATACGCGCCAGTGTCGGTCTTGCCTTGGCCGTCGGCCGGATTGTGGACGGTGACCAGTGAGCTCGAATTGTTCTCACCCGTCACTTTCAGGCGATAACGGATGCCGGCACGACCTTCATCCTTGGCTCCGAACATGCGCGAGAAGAAGCCGGGCTCCTCGGTGCCGGCGTACTTCGGATCCACATAGCGGATGTCGAAGAAGCCTGCCTTGCGGTCACGGTCTTCAACCGTGAAGCCGGAGCGGTCCAGACTCAGGCTGACGCGACGCCAAGCGCGCTCGAAACCGTCGTCCACCTGGAGCGTGGCGGCCGTCGTGCTGTTGAGGATGCGTGCCTTGGCGGCCACGGTCGGGGGCGCCTTGGTCACTGTTTCGACGGCGGTCGCGGTGGTCTTGGCATTGGCGGTGTCGCCGCCCGAGAGCTGGACCATCAGGCGGCCAAGGAACTCGGCCTCGAGGTTGGGATCGTTGGGGCCTGCCACCCAGCGCGTTTGCGGGGTCTGAACCGAAGAGCCGCTGACCACCTGCTCGACCAGCGAACGGTGGCTGATGTAGATCTCGGTGCCTTGGGGCGTGCGCTCCACCCGGGTGTGATAGCGGTCGCGCTGGCTGGAGTCGTACAGGCCGTCCAGCACCTTGCCGATGCTGCGGCGGATGAAGTCCTGGGGAATCTTTGCCCGGTTCTCGGCCCAGTCGGTTTCCATGATGCCCAGTTCGGGCTGATCCACCACCAACGCCAGACCGCTGGCTTGCCAGAAGCCGCGCAACTGGGGCCACAGCTGTTCGGGCGTCAGGCGGGTCACCAGCCAGCGCTGATTGCCGACGCGTTCAATGCGCAGTTCGGTGTTGCCCACGGGCGCGGCGGTCAAAGCGGTGCCGGTGGCGGCCGGAGTCACCACCGTGGCCGGGGCCACGGAAGAGGTGACGGAGGTCGGAGCGGGTGCCTTCTGCAGCGAGGCTGCACTCACCACGGAGCCGGCGGCCGGCTGCTGATAGCGCGGGTCCGACGACAGCTGAGTGAGGTCGGGCGGAACCTCCAGGCTCACCCCCTTGGTCTGCGCCGACTTGTAGTCGATCTTGCTGGACGACACGGAGTCCGAGACGGACGAGCAGGCGCCCAGACCGGCCACGGCACACAGGCCGACGAGTTGCGCCGCCCAGCGGCCTTGCAAAGGAGTGCGATGCATCACGACAGGATTAGAGGCCAACCGATGAACAGAAGGCGCAGGAGCGCTGCGCCTTCGAGGTTGGCGGAGATTACAGCAGGCCGGCGTCGCGCAGGGCCAGCTCCATGGCAGGCACCAGTGCATCGGACATCGGGACCATCGGCAGGCGCAGCGTCGGGCCGCACAGGCCCATGCGCTGCATCGCCCACTTCACGGGGATGGGGTTGGGCTCGGCAAACATGACGCGGTGCACCGGCAGCATCTTCATGTGCAGTTCGGACGCCAGTTTGGCGTTGCCGGCCACGGCGGCGGCGCACATGTCGGCCATGATCTTGGGCGCCACGTTGGCCGTCACGCTGATGTTGCCTTGGCCGCCCAGCAGCATCAGGGCCACGGCGGTGCCGTCGTCACCGGAATAGATCGAGAAGCCCTTGGGGGCGCTGCGGATCAGCCAGCAGGCGCGCTCGATGTTGCCGGTGGCTTCCTTCACACCGATCACGCCGGGCACTTCGGCCAGGCGTAAGGTGGTCTCGGGGGTCATGTCGGCCACGGTGCGGCCGGGCACGTTGTAAAGCACCATCGGGATGTCCACGGCTTCCGCGATGGCGCGGAAGTGACGGTACATGCCTTCTTGCGTGGGCTTGTTGTAGTAGGGCACGACGCTGAGCGTGCAGTCCGCGCCCACCTTCTTGGCGTAACGCGAGAGCTCGATGGCTTCCTGCGTCGAATTGGCGCCCGTGCCGGCCATGACCGGGATGCGGCCGGCAGCCTGCTCGACCGCGACACGGATGATTTCGCTGTGTTCCTCGACGTTCACGGTCGGGGATTCGCCGGTCGTGCCGACCACGCCGATGCAGGCGGTGCCCTGGGCGACGTGCCAGTCGATCAAACGTCGCAACGTCTCGTAGTCGACGCTGCCATCTTCATGCATCGGTGTCACCAGAGCGACGATGCTGCCAACGATCGGTGTCATGCGTGGGATCCTCGTAATCGAATGATTCTAACTGTGCGTGTCGCGCCCGCTGTCGGTTCAGAAGCAGCTCCAGAGGCGGTTGCCGAGCTCGACCACCATCCCCGGTTGCAGGTAAGCCGAAAAGGCCAGAGCCAGCACGGCCGCCGCCGCCACCCAGGCCAGTGCGCGCACCCACCATCGTGAGACCGGTGCCACGCGGGGTGAGACAGGGGTGTCTGCCGGGGGCGGCGATCCGTCTGCGCGGGACCGGGGGTTGGGCGTCATGGTCCAGCTATAACGGTTGAGCCGCCGTTCGGATGACGGGCGTTTCCCGAATGGGCAGGTTCAGGAGGCAGGCGACCGCGCCCAGCGCCACGGCAATCCACCAGACGATGTCGTAGCTGCCGGTCAGGTCATACAGGCGTCCGCCCAGCCACACGCCCATGAACGAGCCGATCTGGTGGCTGAAGAACACGATGCCTCCCAGCATGGACAGGTGCTTCACGCCGAACACCTGGGCCACGACCGCGTTGGTCGGCGGCACGGTGGACAGCCACAAAAAGCCCATCACCGCACTGAAGATGTACACGCTCATCGGCGTGAGCGGCGCGGCCAGAAAGATCACGATGACCACCGAGCGCAGCAGGTAGATGGCCGCCAGGATGTTCTTCTTGGCCATGCGTTGCCCCAGCAGCCCGGCGGTGTAGGTGCCGAAGACGTTGAACAGGCCGATCAGTGCCAGGGCCGTGGTGGCGACCTGCGGGGCGAGTCCGTGGTCCTTGAGAAAGCTCGGCATGTGCACGCCGATGAACACCACCTGGAAGCCGCAGACGAAGTAGCCGGCGGTCAGCAGCAGAAAGCTGGGGTGGGCCATGGCCTCACGAAAGGCCTGCGCTGCGGTCTGCCCGATGCCCATGCCCGCTGCTTTCGCGCCCGCCAGCGCAGGCTCCCGCAGGCCCCAGGCCATGGGAATCATCAGCAGGGCGATGCCGCCGAGCAGGACCAGCGCCTCCTGCCAGCCGAAGGTGGCGATCATCCAGCTCTCCACCGGCACCATGAGGAACTGGCCGAAAGAGCCGGCTGCGGCCGTCAGGCCCATCGCCCAGGAGCGCCGCTCGGCGGGGATGTTGCGCCCGATGACGCCGTACACCACCGCATAGGTGGTGCCCGATTGGGCGATGCCGATCAGCAGGCCGGCGGTCAGTGCGAAGGTGAGGCCGGAGCTGGCCATGGTCATCAGCACCAGGCCCGCGGCGTAGAGCAGGGCTCCCACCACCAACACCCTGAACGCCCCCCAGCGGTCGGCGATCATGCCGGTGATCGGACCGGCGGCCCCCCAGGCCAGGTTCTGGATAGCGACTGCGAAGGCGAAGGTCTCGCGCGTCCAGCCTCGGTCCATCGTGATCGGTGCCAGCCACAGGCCAAAGCCGTGCCGAACACCCATCGCCACGGTGACGATGGCGGCACTGCACAGCAGCAGTTGCCGCAAGGGCAGCGTGGCGGAGGCGGGCGAAGCCGCAAGGGAGTCGGTGCGCATCGCGTCAATGTAGGGGATTGCCGATCCCACCGCTGGACTCAGGGGCGACGCGCGGGGCATCCCTAGAATTCCGCCCCATGGCAAGCAAACCAGGCAGTTACGAAGAAGGCTCGATCCGCGTGCTCAAGGGGCTGGAGCCCGTCAAGCAGCGTCCGGGCATGTACACCCGCACCGACAACCCGCTGCACATCGTGCAGGAGGTGATCGACAACGCGGCCGACGAGGCGCTGGCCAACCACGGCAAGCGCATCACCGTGGTGCTGCACCTGGACGGCTCGATCAGCGTCGAGGACGACGGTCGCGGCATTCCCTTCGGGCTGCACCCGGAAGAGCAGGTGCCGGTGGTGGAGATCGTCTTCACGCGACTGCACGCGGGCGGCAAGTTCGACAAGGGCTCGGGCGGCGCCTACAGCTTCTCCGGCGGCCTGCACGGCGTGGGCGTGAGCGTGACCAACGCACTGTCGACCCGGCTGCAGGTGAGTGTGTGGCGCGACAAGCAGGTGGCGCAACTGGCGTTCTCAGGCGGTGACGTGATCGAGCCGCTGACGGTGCGTCCGGCGTCCTCAGGCGACCGCCGTCAGGGCACGACAGTGCGCGTGTGGCCCGATGCCAAGTATTTCGAATCCCCGGAGCTGCCGCGTGCCGAGCTGACGCACCTGTTGCGCAGCAAGGCCGTGCTGATGCCGGGCGTGACCGTCACGCTCAAGCACGAGAAGTCCGGCGAGGTGCAGACCTGGCTGTACAAGGCCGGCCTGCGCGACTACCTGCAGCAGAACCTGGTGGCCGACGCGGTCATTCCGCTGTTCGAGGGCGAGCAGTACGCGGGCCGCGGCGAGACCGACAGCTTCGCCGAGGGCGAGGGCGCAGCCTGGTGCGTGGCCTTCACTGAGGAAGGCGCCGTGCTGCGCGAGAGCTACGTCAACCTGATCCCGACGGTGGCCGGCGGCACGCACGAGGCGGGCCTGAAGGATGGCCTGTTCCAGGCGGTGAAGGGTTTTGTCGAACTGCACGCGCTGCTGCCCAAGGGTGTCAAGCTGATGCCCGACGACGTGTTTGGCCGGGCCAGCTTCGTGTTGTCGGCCAAGGTGCTGGACCCCCAGTTCCAGGGCCAGACCAAGGAGCGTTTGAACAGCCGCGACGCGCTGCGTCTGGTGTCGGCCTTCGTGAAGCCGGCGCTGGAGCTGTGGCTCAACCAGCACGTCGAGTTCGGCAAGAAGCTGGCCGAGCTCGTGATCCGCCAGGCGCAGGCGCGCCAGCGTGCGGGCCAGAAGGTCGAGAAGAAGAAGAGCTCCGGCGTGGCCGTGCTGCCCGGCAAGCTCACCGACTGCGAAAGCCGCGACAT
>CAYRBG010000094.1:0-10946 GCA_964422355.1 uncultured Sphaerotilus sp.
CAGGTCGGTGCCGCAGTGGGGCTCGGTCAGGCACATGGTGCCGGTCCACTCGCCGGCGGTGAGCTTGGGCAGATAGACCGCCTTCTGCTCCGGCGTGCCGTGGGCATGCAGGGCCTCGTAGGCACCGTGTGACAGGCCGGGATACATGGTCCAGGCCTGGCAGGCGCTGTTGAGCATCTCGTACAGGCACTGGTTGACCACCTGCGGCAGGCCCTGGCCACCGTGCTCAGGGTCACAGCTCAGAGAAGGCCAGCCGCCTTCGACGTAGCGGGCGTAGGCTTCCTTGTAGCCGGTGGGTGGGGTGACCTCATGGGTCTCGCGGTTCAGCGTGCAG
Organism: uncultured Sphaerotilus sp.; assembly: GCA_964422355.1. Taxonomy (GTDB): domain Bacteria; phylum Pseudomonadota; class Gammaproteobacteria; order Burkholderiales; family Burkholderiaceae_C; genus Sphaerotilus. The sequence continues at coordinate 335 of CAYRBG010000094.1, forward strand.
CCCTGGGCATCGCCGGGGGCGTTGAGCGGCGCGACGACCTCGGCGGCGAACTTGCCCGCTTCTTCCAGCACGGCGTTGACGGTGTCGGCGTCCACCTCGGCAAAGGGCGGGATCTCGGCGAAGGTGTCGGTGACCTTGACCAGCTCATGCAGCACGAAGCGCAGGTCTCGCAGGGGCGGGGTGTAGCTCGGCATGGGGGCTCCTTGCAGCAGCGGGCTAGAGGATGGAGGGGGTGGCGGCCACCGCCTGGGCGCCCGAAGGCGACTGGCAGCGATCCAGGATGTTCTGGAAGCCGACGCGGGTGCGGTCGAGCGCGCCCGGCAGCTCCAGGAAACGCGCGTCGTGGTGCAGGGCCAGGATCAGCCCGTGCATCTCGAACAGCATCTGGCGCGCGTCGGTGTCGGGGCGCAGGTGCCCTTCGTCCTTGGACTGCTGGATCGAGCGCAGCAGCCCGGTGTGCCAGGTGCGGACCATGTCGGCCAGGGCGTCGCGCACGGGGCCGGGGCGGTCGTCGAACTCGACGGCGCCGCTGATGTAGATGCAGCCGGCCTCGGCCTCCAGGCTGACGCGCCGGGCCCAACGCTCAAACATCGAGAACAGGCGCGGCAGGCCGCGGGCCTCGCGAATGGCCGGGTAGAAGATTTCGTCTTCGAAGCGCGTGTGGTACTCGCGGATGACCGAGATCTGCAGCTCGTCGCGCGAGCCGAAGTGGGCGAACACGCCGGACTTGCTCATGCCCGTGGCGTCGGCGAGGGCTCCAATGGTCAGGCCTTCCAGCCCCCTGTGCGTGGCCAGAGACAGCGCCGCGTCCACGATGGACGCACGCGTCTGCCGACCTTTTTGTGCGGATCGGCTGGATCCGGATTCGGCGGTCAGGTGTCGGCTGGGCATCGCGTGAGCACACGAAAGAACGAACGATCGTTCTATTTTGTACTGCCTCCATGCGCGGAGTTCCTCGGGTCTTCCCGAGGGACCGGTCAATTCAGCTTACCCGTGCCCTTGGCGCCCAGCATCCGGGTTGTCGGCAGTTCGGGCCAGTGTTTTCCTGGGGTGATGACCGCGGATGAGGCACATGTCACAGGTCCGGTCTATGCTGGGAAAAGGAGCAGCGTGCCATGGAAGTGTTGCAACTCGATGTGTCGGGGCGTCCGCAGGCCTGGTTGACCCCTCAGGAGGCGACGGTGATGTACGCCAGCGACGCCGTCGCCTGGACCTTGGGCGATCCGTTCATGGTGATGCGCGGCGGTTGGCAGCGCGCCACCGGGTGCATGTCGCGCATCGAGCTGCATCCGATCATCGCGTGCCGCGGAATGATTCCGGCCCGCGCCTGGCGCGAGGAGCCCGCGCTCTCCAACAGCAAGCTGTTTGTGCGCGACCGCCACACCTGTGCCTACTGCGGTCACATGTTCACCGAGCGGTTGTTGACGCGCGAGCACATCGTTCCGACCTCGCGCGGCGGCGGCCATACGTGGATGAACTGCATCACCGCGTGCCGCTCCTGCAATGGGCGCAAGGGCAACCGCCTGCTTTCGGAGGCGGGCATGGAGTTGTTGTACCTGCCCTATGTGCCCAGCCTGCACGAGGACATGATCCTGCGAGGGCGGCGCATCGTGGCCGACCAGATGGATTTCCTGCTGGCAAGCGTGCCGCTGCACAGCCGGTTGCATGGGTGAGCACAGTCCCGCGAGTTTTGACGGCCCGCAAGGGTTCTGTGGGGCCCCTCCCGATGTCGGGAACCGAAGCGCGCGCGACCCAGTCAAAATCCAAAACCTGTCCTGAGGGCTTGTCATGACCATGTCTGTTTCTTCCCCGTCCTCCCTGTCCAAGGGCCTGTTCCGCAAAGGTGTCTTGCTGGCTTGCATGACTGCCGCGTTGGCCGCCTGCAGCACCACCAGCCCGGATGTGATCAAGCCCGGCGACGCCCAACGGCTTTCGACCGTTCAGGATGCCGTGGTGATCAATGTGCGTACCGTGGTGGTGGAGGGCTCGCAAAGCGGCGGAGGTGCTGCGGCGGGTGGCGTGATCGGTGGCATTGCCGGCAGCGGCGTCGGTGGATCGCGCGAGGGCGCCATCGTTGGCGTGCTGGGGGCGGTGGCGGGTGCCGTCGTCGGCAACGCGGTCGAGCGCATGGGCACGCGAGAAGAAGCCCTGGAGATCATGCTGCAGTTCCCCAACGGCGAGCGCCGCGTGCTGGTGCAGGCCAAGGGCGCCGAAACCTTTCAGCCCGGAGATGCCGTCCTGATCGTCACCAGCGGGGGGCGAACCCGGGTGATGAAGGCGTTGGGCGGTGCGGCGGTTCCGGCGGGCCATGTGGCGCCGGCGCGTTGAAGCGGGTCTGAGACTCGCTGGTAAGGGGGCCTGACGGCCCCCTTTGTCATTGCCAAAGGGTGTTGGGTCGATCGCGCCCGATGCCGCGAAGGAGCGCCCGGACGTGTCGCAGGCTTACGCGGCTTGTTCGGCCCCTTAAGACAGCCCTAAGCCGGCCACAACAACATGGTGCCCAAGGAGGTGCCATGAACCGCACTTTGAACGTCAAAACCGCGCGTCGCGCCGCGGCCGTCCTTGGCACATTGTTGACCGTGTCGGTCGGCGCTGCCGCAGCGACCTCGGGCGAGGTGCTCGAACACTACGTCGCGCAATCCGGCCGACCGGCCCATCCCGCGGACGGACAACAGCTCTTCACGCAGCGGCACGGAAAAGACCTGAGCTGCGCGAGCTGCCACCAGTCCAACCCGACGCTTCCCGGCAAGCACGCGTCCACCGGGAAGCTCATCCAGCCCTTGGCGCCTGCGGCCAACCCGAGCCGCTTCACCGATCCGGCCAAAGTGGAGAAGTGGTTCCGGCGCAACTGCAAGGACGTTCTTTCTCGCGAGTGCAGTCCTGCGGAAAAAGCCGACATCGTGGCCTGGCTGCTTGCCCCGAGGGTGCAGCGCTGAAGGAGGTCCTGATGCCCGCCTCCCACTTCCCAGACACGGCAGCGATCCTCCGGCACCTTGGTTGGCGTTCGCTCGCTGGCCTGGCTGCGGCAGTGTTCTCCCTGCCCGTCGCACAGGCTGGAGAACACAGCCCGCCCGTCCATGTGCCGCAGTCGGCCACCTATCAGGCGGAGTGCGCGTCCTGCCACATGGCCTACCCACCGGGCCTGCTGCCGGCGGCCTCGTGGCAGCGCCTGATGAACAACCTTGGGCAGCACTTCGGCACCGATGCTTCCGTGGACCCCGCCACCCTGAAGTCACTCACGGGATGGCTGACGCTGAACGCCGGCACCTACCGCAAGGTCGTTCGCGATCCTCAGTCGCCTCCAGAAGACCGCATCACACGCTCCCGGTGGTTTGTGCACGAACACAGCGAGGACCTGAGTCCGTCGGTGTGGAAGCGCCCCTCCATCAAGAGCCCCGCCAACTGCGCCGCCTGCCACCGCCGGGCCGAACAAGGAGTCTTCGATGAGCACGACATCCGTATCCCGCGCTGAAGGGGTGCGGGCACCAAGCACCGCCGCGCTGCCGCCCACAATGGGCGGTGGCTCTCGGCGCGCCGTGGACGCGCCCACCCGGACGTTTCACCTCCTCTTTGCCTTGAGCTTTGCCGGGGCTTATCTCACCGGCGAGAGCGAGTCTTGGAAGCTCCTGCACATCACCCTGGGCTACACCCTCGTGGGCCTGCTCGGGTTCCGGTCGGTCTGGGGACTGCTCGGCCCCCGTTCGGTGCGCTGGAGCGCCTGGGCCGGCCGGCTGAGAGGGTGGCCTCAGGCCAAGGCCGACCTCCGATCCGGAAATCTCGTGTCGCCTGCGGTCCAGGGCGTGACGATGGTGACGACCTTGGTCGGCATGCTCGCGGCAACGGTGCTGGCCTTGGCCTCCGGCTGGATCACCGACGCCGAGCTGACCGGAGACTGGATCTCCGAGGTGCATGAAGCCGCCGGCAGTGCCCTCCTGGCCTTGGTGATGCTCCACGTCGGGCTGGTTGCAGGCTGGAGCCTGCTGCGCCAACGCAATCTGGCCACACCGATGTGGACCGGGCGCATTCCGGGTCAAGGCCCGGACCTGGTGGCGCACGACCGGCGCTGGTTGGCCATCGTGATGGTGGCCTGCGTGGTCGGATTCTGGGGGTACATGGCCGTGTCCAGCGTCTTCTCGTAGCCGAGAATCGGACCATGCGCATCTTGCTTGCCGAAGACGACTCACTGCTCGGTGACGGCCTTCAGTCCGGTCTGCGGGAACTCGGGTTTCTGGTGGATTGGGTCCGCGATGGCGAGGCCGCCGAGCGGGAGCTGCGGGCGCAGTCGTACAGCGCCGCGGTTCTGGACCTGGGGCTTCCCCGCAAAGACGGTCTCGACGTGCTGGCCACCCTTCGCCGCCAGGGGGTGCAGCTGCCCGTGCTGGTGCTGACCGCGCGGGACGCGGTGTCCGATCGCATCCGGGGCCTGGATGGCGGCGCCGACGACTACCTCGTCAAGCCCGTGGACCTGAACGAGCTCGCGGCACGTCTGCGGGCGCTGATCCGTCGGGCCCACGGCCAGCCCCAGGATCGTCTGACGGCCCAGGATGTCGAACTGGATCCCGCCGGGCGAACCGTGCTCAAGGGCGGGCAGCCCGTTCCCCTGTCTACGCGCGAGTTCGACCTGCTGCACGTGCTGATGCTCAACGCAGGACGTGTGCTCACGCGCAGCCAACTGGAGCAGCACCTTTACAGCTGGGGCAGAGAGGTGGACAGCAACGCGGTGGAGGTGCACATCCATCACCTGAGGCGCAAGCTCGGAAGCGATGCCATCCAGACGGTGCGGGGTGTGGGCTATGTCCTGCTTCGGGAGCTTGCCCGGTGACCCGCCGCCTGCTGGGCTCGCTGCAAGGCCGGCTGCTCGCGCTCCTGCTGGTGGCCGTGCTGGTCGTCGGCAGCGGATCCGCCCTCTTCAGCTGGTTCGAGGTCCGTCACGAACTGGACGAACTGCTCGACGGCCATCTGGCTCAAGCGGCGGCCCTGTTGGTGGCCCAGCAGGCGCACAGTGAAGAAAACGAGCAGCACCCCGACGCACCCACCCTGCACCGCTACGCTCCCCGTGTGGCTTTTGAGGTCTGGCATGAGGGGAAGCTGACGCTCCGTTCAGCCGGCGCACCCGCTCTGGCCACGGAGGCCTCGCTGAGCCACTTTCAGTCGGGGTTCCGCACCGCCACCGTGGCGGGCACGGCGTGGCGCATCTTCGCCACCCACGGGCCTGAACACGATGTGCAGGTCTATGTGGCCGAACAGATGGACGCCCGCCTGTCGATCGTGCATGCGGTGCTGCAAAGCCTGTTCTGGCCGATGGCTTGGGGTCTGCCCCTGCTGCTGCTGGCCGGGCGTTGGGCCGTGTCGAGGGGGCTGCTGCCCTTGAAGCAGTTGGGCAACCAGCTCGCCCAGCGGGATGCCCGCACCCTGCACCCCGTCGATCTTCAGGCGCCTCCCTCGGAGCTGAAGCCCGTCTTGTCCGCGCTGAATGGGCTGTTCGAGCGCATCACGCGGCTCATGGCTTCGGAGCGGCGGTTCACGGCCGATGCGGCCCATGAGCTTCGCACCCCGATCGCGGCCATCCGGGCCCAGGCTCAAGTGGCCCAGAGCACGTCGGACCCGGAGCTGCGGCGCCTCGCGCTGAAGTCCACCGTCGATGGCTGTGATCGCGCCGTGCGCGTCACCAGTCAGCTGCTCACCCTGTCCCGCCTGGAGTCTCACGCCGAACTGGGCAAGGCGGTGGTGGATCTCACCCCCACGGTTCGCCAAGTGCTGGCCGATCTGGCTCCCGCGGCACTTGAAAAACAGCAAGAAGTGGCGCTGATCGCCGACGAGGGCCTCCTTGTCGACGCCGACGCCACCCTGCTGTCGGTTCTGGTGCGCAATCTGGTCGACAACGCGATCCGCTACAGCCCCCCGCAGGCGCACGTCCAGGTGGATCTGAATCGGACCGCTTCCGGTCGCGTGATCTTCATCGTTCAGGACGGCGGCCCCGGCATGTCGGCGTCGGATCGCGAGCGTCTCGGCGAGCGCTTCTTCCGTGGACTGGGCACCGAACAGGACGGCAGCGGGCTGGGCTGGTCCATCGTGCGCAGCATTGCCGATCTGCATGGTGCCGAGGTCCGCATCCAGACGTCCGAGACCCTGGGTGGGTTGCGGGTCACCGTCGAATTTCCTGCGCCGTCACTGTCCTGAGGGGACGAGAGGGGGCTGACCAGCAGCCCCCTTCGCTCAAGCGAAGGTGTCGCCCATCAAGCTCGTGAACCAGGTGTTCATCTGCCGGAAGTTGGCGGAGCTGACGGACCCGGCCTCGATGGGTGTGGCACCGGTGGTGCTGCCGTTGTTGGCCGCGACCTTCATGGTGCGTGTCGCGCTGTCGTACTGGTAGACCGCCGTCAGCCACGAGGCGGTCGATCCGGTGATGGGTGAGTAGCAGGCCGAATTGGCCACCGGCGCCGGATCGGGCTGTGCGCCTCCCAGGAGGCGCACGATGGCGTCCGCGCAGATCTTGGCTTCCTGGTTGGCCACATGGCCGGCCTTGGGCAGACCGCATTGGGCGGCATCGCCGATGACGTGGATGCCGGCGGCTGCAGTGGACTCGTAGCTGAGCACGTTCACCAGGGCCCATCGGCCATCGGTGCTGTTGGCCAGACCGGCCCGCGCCAGCCACCCTCCGGCTTCGCTGCCCGCCGCACGCTGGGGAGCGATCGGATTGACCACATCCGCATGCATCACCTGGGCCGCCCCTTGGGCATCGGTGAACCGAACCGTGCTGGAGGCTGCATCGATCTGCAGGCCGCTGATGCCGGGGCGGTAGTCCACAACCCCGGCGTGCACCTGGTTGAAGGCGGCCGCAAAGTTTTCCGGCTCGGCCTGGATCGACGCGTTGTGGTCCAGCACGACCACGCGTGCGCCCGCCCCCTTGGCCACCTTCACGTAGTCCGCCATCAGGCAGGCGCGTTCGTAGGGGCCCGGTGGGCAGCGATAGGGCGCTTTGGGAATCGTCATCAGCACCGTGCCGCCCGAGGGCATGGCCACCAGCAGGTCGCGCAGCAACTGCGTCTGCGCGCCGGCACGCCAGGCGTGGGGCGTGCGCAGCTCATAGTCCGATGTGGTGAGGCCGTATGCGTCGTCGAAGGCGATCCCGGGGGCCAGCACCAGGCGGTCGTAGTCCAGCGAGCCACCGTCGGAAAGCTGGACACGCTTGGCCGCCGCGTCCACGCCCGTCACCGACGCCTGGCGCAGCACCACGCCGTAGCGCTCGCTCAGCAGGTCGCGGGACTGCTGCAGGCTGGCCATCGTTCGCCCACCGTTGAGCACCAGATTGCTCATGATGTTGGACACGTAGGTAGCCTCCGTGTCCACCAGCGTCACGGTCACACCGGCTCCGCCCCACAGCCTCAGGTACTTGGCCACGGTCGCACCGGCCATGCCGCCACCCACGACCACGACGCGCGCCGTCGGTCCGGTCGGGGCCAGGTCGTAGACGACGGCGTTGCTGCCGTCACCCTCTGCATCGTCCTCGTCCGACCAGACCCGGTTGGACCACAGGCCGCCGATCAGCCCGGCACCGGCCAGCGTCAGCCACTTCCGGCGGGCTCCATCAAGGGGGTGTGCGTTGACGGACAAGGGGAGCTTGGAATTTTTCATGGATGGACTCCTGACCTCACTGCTGCAGATAGGCGATCACCGCGGCGATCTGGGCGTCGGTGTATCCCTGGGCATGGGCGGCCATGATGTCCGCGCGCGCCGGCTGGGTGGCCAGGTCCCGGTACTTGCGCACCTCGTCGGCCTCGCTGCCTCGAATGGATTCAAAACCGCCGCTGCCTCCTGTGCCGTGGCACTGGAAACAGTTGGAGGCCAGCAAGCGCCCCTGCGTGTTCGTGGGCTGCGCCTGCCGGACGATGGTGGTGGTCCCATTGGTGGATGAGCCCGAGGGGCTTGAAGCCTCGGACGAACTGCCCGAGCTCTGTCCGCTGCCTCCCCCGCCTCCGCCGCACGCCGACAGCGCGCACACGCAAGCAGCGGCAGCCAGCCGCCATGGCCACGAAGGTGTTGGGGGGCGTTGAAACCGTCTGGGCAAAGTCATCGCCGGGGTCCTGTCTGAAATGGAGTGAAATGGGGATGAGGGCATCGTGGCGGAACCAACTTAAGTGCGTCTTAACGGTCTCGGCAGGTGTCTCGCCCTCGGCGAAAGAAGCCTCCACGCCAAAAGAAAAGAGGTCGCCCACGCTGGCGTGGAACGACCTCTTGGAGCACTGGGGCCGCAGGCCCCTGCGGGTGCCGTACCCTATGAGAAGGAGATCAAACCGTCCGGTACGGCTCAGGCGAAGGAGTCGGCCATCAGGGCCTTGAACCACGTCCCCATGTCGCTGAAGTTATCGCTGCTCCATCCTGTCGAAGCGGCAAACGACGCAGGCACCAGCGCCATGGCTTTGGCCGTGGCGTCGTACTGGTACACCGCATTGAGCCAGCTGGCCTGCGTGCGCGTGATCGTCGAGAAGCAGGCCGAGTTGGTGACCGGCGCCGGATCCGGCTGACCGCCAGCGAGCAACCGCACGATGGCGTCGGCACAGACCTTGGCCTCCTGGTTGGCGATGTGCCCGGCCTTGGGCTGCGTGGTGGCGCTGGCGTCCCCGATCACATGGACCTTCGGATACGCCGTGCTTTCGTAGCTGAGCACATCCACGGCGGCAAACCGCCCTTCGGTGGCGTTGGCCAAACCTGCGGAGGCCACCAGGGCGCCCGCCCGCTGGCGAGGGATGAGGTTGACGGCATGACCGGTCACCGCGCCCCCGTTGGTGTAGAGCGTGCGGCTGGCCGAGTCCACGCTCGTGATCTCGACGCCGGTGCGGTACTCGATGACCCCGGCGTGCAGGCCAAAGAAGGCCTTGCTGAAGTTGTCCTTCTCGACCACGAAGTCCGCGTTGGCATCCAGCACGATGAGTTTGGACCGGGGCTTCTTGGCCTTGAGCCAGTCCGCCAGCAGGCAGGCCCGCTCGTAAGGCCCGGGCGGGCACCGATACGGCGTCTTCGGAATGGTCAGCACGGCGACGCCGCCCGAGGGCATGGCCGCCAGCTGCTGGGCCAGCAAGGTCGTCTGTGGGCCGGCTTTCCAGGCGTGGGGCATCAGGTCCGGGTTGGCCAGGCCGGGCACCGGGTCGAAATCGATCCCAGGCGCCAGCACGATGCGGTCGGCCTGCAGCACGGTGCCCGACTTCAGGCGCACGCGCAGTCCCACGGGGTCGAGCTCCAGCACGTCGTCGAAGACGGTCTTCACGCCGTACTTGGTGCGCAGGGTGTCGTAGGCGTACTGGAGGCTGGTCAGCGTGCGCTGCCCCGTCAACACCAGGCTGCTCATGATGTTGGAGGTGTAGCGCGAGTTGCGGTCGACCAGCGTGACCTCGATGTTGTTGCCCCACAGGCGCAGGTACTTGGCCACGGTCGCGCCGGCCATGCCGCCGCCGATCACCACCACGCGCGCAGTCGGGGTGGCCGAGACCGCCATGGCTTGCTGCCGATCGTCCACCGCGCTTTCCGCCGAGGCCATCTCTGCGGTCGATGAAGCATCGCCGCCGCCACCGCACGCGGAAAGCACGGAGCCCAGGAATCCGGCACCACCGGCCAGCAGGAGTTGTCTTCTGTCCATCGTGTTCTCCTGTGGCTCAGCGTTGGGTGGACAGCCAGTTGGCGATCTGGCGCATCTGGGCGTCGGTGAATCCGGCTGCGTGCTTGGCCATCAGGCCGTTGCCCTCTTTGCCGCTCTGGAATTCCTTGAGTTCGCCGTAGATCTCGTTGGCCGACTTGCCGGCCAGGCGGTCAAAGCCGGGGCCTTTGCCGTTGGTGCCGTGGCACTGGAAGCAGTTCGATGCCAACAGACGCCCGGCGGGGGGCAAGGCCGACTGCGCCAGAGCGGCAGTCGATGCTCCGAGCAGGGCCAGCGTGCAGACCAGCCACCGGGACGGGGCGGCTGAGACAAGTCTTCTCATGGGACGGTACTCCTGTTGATCCGGCACGATGGATTCGATGCGCCATGTTTCCGGTACGTGAATCTAGGGCTTACTTACGTATACCGGTGTGTGTATGTGTGAGCAGGAGTACCGTTTCAGAAGCCTCAGTGCCGCAGGGCGAAGCTTTCGCAGATGCACTGAAGAGCAGTCCGAGCGGGCTTGGGCTGAACGGGAGTCGTCGACCGCCGGTCACGGGCCGCGAGCTGAGCTCCTGCGGGGGGGGGCTTACGGTGGTTCAGCGGCTTCGTGCCGAGCTCCGTGCTTTTTTGAGAGATCCCCCCTCTTGAAAGCCGAAAGTCCGTTCCTATAATCTGTCTCTGTTAGCACTCGCTGGGTGTGAGTGCTACTTGTCCAACCTCAGCTTTGTCATCCAGGAGATGCAATGAACCTCCGTCCCCTCCACGATCGCGTGATCGTCAAGCGTCTGGAACAAGAAACCAAGACCGCCCTGGGCATCATCATCCCCGACAACGCGGCCGAGAAGCCGGATCAAGGTGAAGTCCTGGCCGTGGGCCCGGGCAAGCGCAACGACAAGGGCGAGTTCATCGTCCTGAACGTCAAGGTGGGCGACCGCGTCCTGTTCGGCAAGTACTCGGGCCAGACCGTCAAGGTCGACG
>CAYRBG010000095.1:0-10728 GCA_964422355.1 uncultured Sphaerotilus sp.
GTCATCGTCGTCGGCCTGATCGGCGAGCGCGGCCGCGAGGTCAAGGAGTTCATCGAAGACATCCTGGGCGAGGAGGGCTTGGCGCGATCGGTGGTCGTGGCGGCCCCTGCCGATGCGCCGCCGCTCACCCGCATGCAGGGTGCGACCTACGCCACGGCCATTGCCGAGCACTTCCGTGACCAAGGCCTGGACGTGCTGCTGTTGATGGATTCGCTCACCCGTTACGCCATGGCGCAGCGCGAGATCGCCCTGGCCATTGGCGAGCCGCCGGCCACCAAGGGCTACCCGCCCAGCTGCTTCGCCAAGCTGCCCCAACTGGTGGAGCGTTCGGGCAACGGCATGGCAGGGCAGGGTTCGATCACGGCTTTCTACACGGTGCTGTCCGAGGGCGACGATCAGCAGGATCCGATCGCCGATGCTGCGCGCGGCATTCTGGATGGGCACATCGTGCTGTCCCGCGAGCTGGCCGAAAGCGGTCACTATCCCGCCATCGACATCGAGCGTTCGATTTCCCGCGTGATGAGCAACGTCGTGCCGCGTGTGCACCTGGAGGCCGCTCGCCGCATGCGGCAGATGCTGTCCAGGGTGAACAAGGCGCGCGACCTGATCCAGCTGGGGGCGTACGCCCCCGGGCACGACCCGGAACTGGACACCGCCGTGCGCACCCAGCCCGCCATGATCGCCCTGCTGCAGCAGGACACCTGGACCCGCGCCGACCTGAACGAGAGCGTCTCCGCGCTCCAGCGCCTCTGAGGAACCTAGCCGATGGCCGCCAACCCCACCCATCCCTCGCTGCAACCCCTGGTTGTGCTGCTGGAGCAGGCCGAACGCGATCGAGACGACGCGCTCGCGCGCCAGCAGAAGGTCGATCAGCAGCTGGGTGCGGCGCGCACCCAGGAGGGCGCGCTGCGAGACTACCGCAACGAGTACCAGAACCGTTGGGGCCAGCAGTTCCGCCAGGGCGTGACGATGACGCTGATGAGCTGCTACCACGAGTTCGTCGGGCGCCTGCATGGCGCGGTCGACATGCAGGGGCAGCAGGTCGAGCGGCTGGGCCGTGAGCGCGAGCGGGTCGCGGCAGAGGTCCTGGCAGCGGAGCTGCGTGTGGCCTCCGTCAAGAAGCTGATCGAGCGCCGAGAATCCGCGCTGGTGCGCAACGCCGAGCGTCGAAGCCAGAAGCAGATGGACGAACTGGCCACCCGGGCCGCTTGGCAGCGCCTGCACGACACGCGGCCGATCGGTCTCTGACCGTCAGAATGAACGGATCGCCCATGGCTGCCGCACCTTCCGCCACCTCGGGCCTGGCCCAACAGACCGCGCGACTCGATCGTCAACATGCCGAGCGCCAAGCCTCACGCAAGACCGATGCTGACGCATCCGGTGGTGCGGATCGGGCGCTGAGCTTTGCGTCCCTGCTTTCGGGACAGGGGGCTTCCTTGGCCGATGCCGCTCAGTCCACTGCGGTCGCCAGCGGGGTCTCCGAACTGGATCCTGGGCGCAGGGCCTCCGATGTGAGCGATGTGAACGGATTGCAGTCCCTGGCCTGGTGGTCGGGATGGACGCCCATGGCGCCTCCCGCGGTGTCGGACGCCCAGGCCCATGCTTCTCCGGATTCCCCGGACCCGGCCAAGGATCCGGCGGGCGCGGCTGCGGTCACGGAGTCCCCCAAGGTTTCCGGTGGATCCGGGGCTGCTCGTCGCGCTTTGGGCTCAGGCTCGGCGTCTGGGGGGGCGCCCCTGCCCGACGCCTCTGTGGAGGGCAAGGGCACCGTCACCCAGGAGGTTAAGGGACGGGGCGCCCATGCCCAGGCCGACTTGGATGCGGCGTCCGACGATCTCTCGGCCCGAACAGAATCGGAGCATGGAGCGCCGCTCCATCCTTCCGAGGGGGGGCGAATTCGTCCGGTGTCCGCAGAACCGGGCGGTTCAGGGCCTGAGATGTCGTCGGCTTCTTCATCTTCCCGCGGTAAAGCGGTTGAAGGTGAGGCGCGCGGTGCTTCGGTGGAGCCGGTGCCTTTTGCCACCTCATTGCAGTCTGCCATGGGTGCTTCCGGGGCTGCCGCCCCTGCGTCTGCAACAGCGCCGTCACCTGGGGCGGCGCGGGCGGTGTTGAATGCCGAGGACCCCGGCTTCCCGCAGGCTGTGGCCCTTCGGGTCGCACAGTGGAGCGGCGAGGGGGTGCAGCAGGCCACGCTGGATCTGCACCCGGCCGAGCTGGGCCCCATCCAGATTCGCATCGATGTCGAGGGCAAGGAGGCCCGCATCCACTTCGGTGCCGTGCACGAGCGGACCCGCGCGCTGCTGGATGAGGCCGTTCCTGCGCTGGCCCAGGCGTTGCAATCCGACGGCTTGAGCCTGGCCGCTTCACAAGTGACGGATGTGATCAAGCCGCTCGAGGCTTCCTCCGCGGAAAACCGCAGTGGCGGCCCGCGCGACGGCCTGCCGAGCCCGAAGGGAGAGGCGGGCGGGCAGGGGGAATCCTCTGGCCGTCAGCCGCCCGCCGAAACTGGCGCAGCGAGACAGGGCCGTGAATGGGGCGGGTCCGGCCCGCGATCGACGGATCCGGGGGCCGGAGGGGTTGCGGAATCTCCGGCGAAGCCGGCTCCCGCTTGGCGCTCGGGTCGGCTCTCGCTGGACCTGTACGCCTGATCGGGCGGGCAGCCGACTTGTCCATGCCTTGACGCCCTGGTTTTTGCCGGCTTTTCGCACCATTGGAAAGCGGAGGACTTCCGAATAATCGGCTGAACCGAGATACAGGAGTCACCCATGTCCGCTGCCGCCGCTGCCGATGCAGGCGATGCACCCAAGAAGGGCTCGAAGAAGCTGATCATCATCATCGTGGCCGTCGTGCTGCTGCTGGCGATCGCCGGCGGTGCGGCGTTCTTCCTGATGAAGAAGAAGGCCGCCGAGGATGAAGAGGGTGACGGCGCCGAGGCCAGTGGCCACGCCAAGCCCAAGGCCGAGGCGGTGCACAAGCCGCACAAGAAGGAGGCTGGGCATCCGCCGGTCTATGTGCCGCTCGACCCCTTCACCGTGAACCTGGCCGACCGCGACCAAGACCGCTACGCCCAGGTCGGCATCACCCTGGAAGTCGACGAACAGAAGACCGCCGACGAGATGAAGGGCTACATGCCCGCCATCCGCGCCGCCATCCTTCTGGTCCTGTCGCACAAGACGGCGGCCGACCTGCTGGCGCGCGAGGGCAAGGAGCAGCTTGCCGAAGAAATCATGCGCGAGGCCGTGCGTCCCATGGGCATCGAGATCGATGCGGACGAAGACCACGATGACGGCAAAAAGAAGAAGAAGCGTCGCCAACCGGTCTACAACCCGGTGCAGCACGTGCATTTCTCCAGCTTCATCATTCAGTGAGGGCGCGGCGGGACTGAGCCGAGGACACGGTCATGAACCAGCAGATCCTCTCCCAAGACGAGGTCGATGCCCTTTTGCAGGGCATCACCGGCGAGAGCCAGAAACTTGAGCATGACGACGCGCCCAAGGCCGGCATCCGCGACTACGACCTGGCCAGCCAGGAGCGCATCGTGCGTGGGCGCATGCCCACGTTCGAAATCATCAACGAGCGCTTCTCCCGGAACATCCGTGTCGGCCTGTTCAACCTGATCCGCAAGACGCCCGAAGTGAGCGTGGGCGGCATCAAGGTGCAGAAGTACAGTGCCTTCCTGCGCGAGATCGTCGTGCCGACGAACTTCAACATCGTGTCGGTGCGACCCTTGCGTGGCCAGGGCCTGATCGTGTGTGACCCCACGCTGGTGTTTGCGGTCATCGACGCCATGTTTGGCGGTGTGGGCAAGTTCCACACCCGCATCGAGGGTCGCGACTTCTCTCCGACGGAGCAGCGGGTCATCCTGCGCATCGTCGAGGCGATCGTCGAGGAATACAAAAAGGCTTGGACAGGCATCTATCCCCTGGAGCTGGACTACCAGCGCTCGGAGATGCAGCCGCAGTTTGCCAACATCGCGGCTCCTGGCGAGGTGGTGGTGACGAGCTCGTTCACGCTGGAAATCGGTGACACGACGGGCACGATCCATTTCTGCATTCCCTACGCGACGCTGGAGCCGATCCGCGACGTGCTGTATTCGAGCACGCACGGTGATTCGGCCGAGCCGGATCGCCGCTGGATCAAGCTGCTGACGCACCAGATCCAGGCGGCGGAAGTGCAGCTGGTGGCTGAACTGGCGCATGCGCCTGCCACGGTGGAGCAACTGCTTTCGTTCAAGGCGGGCGATTTCCTGGAGCTGGACCTCAACAAGGTCATTCCGGTCAAGGTCGACGGGGTGCCGGTGTTCGAGGCGCAGTACGGGCTGTCCAACGGGCGTTATGCCCTCAAGGTCGAGCAGATGCTGACCAATCAAAACATGGGCTGGATCGGAGAACAGAATGGCAGCTGAAGAAGCAGACGGTGGCCTGTCCGAACAGGACGCCATGGCCGCCGAATGGGCGGCGGCCCTGGAAGAGCAGACCGGCTCGGCGGGCAGTGACCACGCCATTTCCGAAGTCGTCGGCATGCCCACGGAGTCGGTGGCACCGGCCGCGTTCGCCAATTTCAACGCCATGGCTTCGCCCATGGCCGGCGCCGCGGGAAGCAACGACATCAACCTGATCCTGGACATTCCGGTCCAGCTCACGGTCGAGCTCGGGCGCACGCGCATTCCCATCAAGAACATCCTCCAGCTGGCCCAGGGCTCGGTGGTGGAACTGGACGCGCTGGCGGGTGAACCGATGGACGTGCTGGTCAACGGCTATCTGATTGCCCAAGGCGAGGTGGTGGTGGTCAACGACAAGTTCGGTATCCGCCTGACCGACATCGTCACGCCGTCCGAGCGCATGCGTCGCCTCTCGCGCGGAAGCTGAGCCGTCCGAACCTGGAGATCGAGGGTGAGTCCTTCTTGGATGTCTGTGTTGTGGCTGGCGGTGATCGTCGGTCTGATCCCGCTCACGCTGTGGGTGGTCAAGCGTTCCGGCCTGCACGCCGGCGCGGTGGCCGGTGGCGGCTCCATGCGCGTGGTGTCCAGCCTGCCGGTGGGTCCGCAGCAGCGGCTGGTCATGGTGGAGGTGGGGGAAGGCGAATCCCGGCGTTGGGTGATGCTGGGCGTGACGCCGCAGCACATCAGCACCTTGCACGACCTGCCGCCGGGGCAGGAGATGCAGCCCGGCGTTCCGGTGCCGAGCTTCGCTCAAGCCGTGGCCCGCTTCAAGGCCGGGCGCCAGGGCGCCGAGGGTGAGGCCCATGTCCTGCGTTGATTTTTCTCTCCGTTTGCCGGGTCGGCGCCTGACGGGCTTGTCGGTGATATCGGCCCTTCTTGTACCGGCTTTAGCGCAGGCCGCGCCGGGCGTGTCCGGCTCAGGCCTGCCTCTGCTGATCGGGCAAGGCGGTGGCGGCAGCTATTCGGTGCCCATCCAGACCCTGCTGTTTTTCACCGCACTGTCCTTCCTGCCGGCCATGCTGTTGATGATGACGGGCTTCACCCGTATCGTCATCGTGCTGGGCCTGTTGCGTCAGGCCATGGGCACGCAGGCAGCGCCGCCCAACCAAGTGATCATCGGGCTGTCGATGTTTCTCACGCTGTTCGTGATGGGGCCGACCTTCGACCGCGTCTACAGCGAGGCCTACCAGCCCTTTGCCGCGCAGCAGATCGGTTTTGAGGAAGCCGTGGCCCGGGGCGAGGTGCCGGTGCGGCAGTTCATGCTCAAGCAGACGCGTCAGTCCGACTTGCAGCTGTTCTACAAACTGGCGCGCATCGATGCGGCCACGCCGACCGATCAGGCCCCGCTGCGTGTCCTGGTGCCAACCTTCGTCACCAGCGAGCTCAAGTCCGCTTTCCAGATCGGCTTTCTGATCTTCATCCCCTTTCTGGTCATCGACATGGTCGTGGCCAGTGTGCTGATGAGCCTGGGGATGATGATGCTGTCGCCGGTGTTGGTGGCGCTGCCGTTCAAGCTGATGCTGTTCGTGATGGCGGACGGCTGGAACCTGTTGCTCGGCTCCTTGGCGGCCAGCTTTTCCAATTGATCCGGGGCGATCCCGAGGCAACTGAGGAACCAAGATGGATGCTTCGCAAGTGTTCACCCACGGTCGAGAAGGGTTGACTGTGCTGTTGACGGTGGCCGCCCCCATGCTCCTGACCGTGCTGGTGGTGGGCTTGGCCGTGAGCGTCATTCAGGCGGCCACGCAGTTGAACGAGGCCACGCTGTCGTTCGTGCCCAAAGTGCTGGCGGCGGTCGCCGTCATGGCCCTGGCCGGGCCTTGGATGGTGACGAGCCTGGTGGAGTACCTGCAGCGCGTGCTGCAGTCCATTCCCGGCATGGTCGGTTGATTTGCCCTTCATGATCGGTTTCACCGAAGCCCAGATCCTGCAGTGGGTGCTGCCGGTGTTCTGGCCTTTCCTTCGGGTGCTGGCGCTGATGGGCACTGCGCCTGTGCTGTCGATGAAGGGGGTGCCGGCGCGGGTGAAGGTGGGGCTGTCGTTCCTGGTGGCATTGTGCGCTCAGGCCTCGTTGCCGGACCTGCCTGTGGTGAATCTGGACAGTGCCGACGGTTTGGCCATGGTGGTGCAGCAGGTGCTCATCGGGCTGATGCTCGGTTTTGCCGCGCGGGTGGTGTTCACGGCGGTCGAGTTCGGGGGTGAGCTGATCGGCCTGCAGATGGGCCTGAACTTCGCCGGCTTCTTCGACCCGGCCACGGGCTCCCAGGGCACGGCCACGGCCCGCTTCTTTTCGACCATGGCCTCCTGGCTGTTCGTGGTGATCAACGGGCACCTGTTGCTGACCATGGCGGTGATCCAGAGCTTCGAAGCCTTCCCGGTCAGCCCGGAGTTCCTCAAAGGGGTGTCCGTGCTCCAGCCGCAGGTCTGGGGCGCAGAAGTCTTCCGTCTGGGTTTGTGGATCGCGCTGCCGATCGTGGCGATGCTGCTGTTCGTCAACCTGGTCTTGGGGGTGATCTCGCGCGTGGCCCAGCAGATCCAGATCTTCTCGGTCGGCTTTGCGATCACTGTGTCGATCGGTTTGGTCGGCATGTTGCTCACGCTGCCTCTGCTGGAGCGCCCGTTTCAGGCCGCGTTGGAGCAGATGTTGTCGCTCTTTCGCGTCTAGGGCTGCTCTAGAGGCTTACCCTTGCCTCAGTGCGGGGTTCCGCACTGATAATCCCGCGCCATGGCCCACCTGCTGCTTGTCGCTCACGAACCTCTCGCTTCGG
This sequence comes from uncultured Sphaerotilus sp., assembly GCA_964422355.1. Classification (GTDB taxonomy): domain Bacteria; phylum Pseudomonadota; class Gammaproteobacteria; order Burkholderiales; family Burkholderiaceae_C; genus Sphaerotilus. The sequence continues at coordinate 7,210 of CAYRBG010000095.1, forward strand.
CGCTGAAGGCCGTGGCTGCCCACACCTTCGCAGAGCTGGCAGAACGCGTGGCCGCGGTCGACGTGCCGCCGTCGTGGTCCGGCGAGGTGTTGGAGGTCGAGTTGCGCCAGCGCATCGGCCGCCTGACCGGTAACGGCGACGATGAGGTGCTCATCCTCACCGACGTGTTCGGCGCCACGCCTGCCAATGTCGCGCAGCGACTCACCGATGGCGTGCGTGTGCGTGCGGTGGCCGGCGTGAATGTGCCGATGCTGTGGCGGGCCCTCAATTACGCGGCGCTGCCGCTGGACGACCTCGTGGCCCGCGCGCTGGCCGGCGCCACCCAGGGTGTGATGGCCGTGGCCTCGACCCGACCCCAGAACCAAGCCTTACCCACGGTATCCCATGATCCGCTCCACCATCACCATCAGCAATAAGCTGGGCTTGCATGCCCGCGCCTCGGCCAAGCTGACCAAGCTGGCTGGATCTTTCCCGTGCGAGGTGTTCATCAGCCGCGCTGGGCGCCGCGTCAATGCCAAGAGCATCATGGGTGTGATGATGCTGGCGGCCGGTCTGGGCAGCGAGGTGGAGATCGAGACCGACGGCCCGAGCGAAGCCGAGGCCATGGAGGCGCTGCGGGCGTTGATTGACGACAAGTTCGGCGAGGGCCAGTAAAGCGCTCCCCGAGTTGAAGAGACGCCGACGTGGGAATCACGCCGGGCCTTGTGCGTGTTCAGGCGGCTTGTTCGAGGAAGTGGCGGCGGTATTTTGACGGCAGGTCCTGCAGGCGCAGCATGATGGGCAGGTCGGCGGTGTTGAAGTCCGGGTCCCAGGCCGGAGCGCCCAGCACTTTGGCCCCACAGCGCAGATAGCCCTTGATCAGCGCGGGCGGTTCCACCTCCAGGTCCCTGCGCAGGTCCTCGATCGGCAGCGGCAGACGGGGCTGAACCTGCAGCTCGATCGGCGCCAGGTGTGTCTTCTCCAATTGGGTCCAGAGGCTGGCGGCCACGTGCCCGCCGTCGCGCATCGATACGCTGGCGCAGCCCATCATGGTGTCCAGACCGTTGCGCACCATGAATCCGCCCAGTGCCCCCCACAGCGTGAGAATGACGCCACCGGTGCGGTGATCCGGATGAACGCAGGAGCGACCCAGCTCGGCCATCGTTCCGTGGAGGTGGCGCAGGCGGACCAGATCGAATTCGGTGTTGCTGTACCACCCGCCCACCCGCTTGGCAGCTGCAGGGGTGAGCACGCGATAGGTGCCGATCACTTCCTGTTCCTCGTTGTCGAGGCGGACAAGCAGGTGTTCGCAGTACGGATCGAAGACGTCGGCATCATGCCCGGTCGGGGTGCCCGGTGGCGGCGTGAGTCGGGCGCCCATCTCTTCCGCGAACACGCTCCAGCGCAAGCGCTGGGCAGCGCGAACGTCGTCTTCGTTGCGCGCCCACTCCACCCTGATGGCGGGGGCTTCGGTGTGGGCCGGTCGCTGGGGGGGCGCCGCGGTCGGCGCGGTAACTTCGGTGCGCCGACGCTGGGTGCGCATCCGCAGGTCGGCCAGCGGCATGGTCGGAAAGGGCAGGTCTCGCATGTCAACTCCTGATCGGTATGACAGCGATGGTCGGGAGCGGGCGTGACATCGCCGTGTCCAGGCCATTAAGGATCGGTGACATCGATGGAAAGGCGGGGTCTTACCGGTGTCTCAGAACGTGACGGACTGCTAGCATCGAACCATGAGTTTGCAGGTTTTCGGTTTGCCGGTCTCCCGCGGGGTGGCCATCGGTCGTGCGGTACTGGTGGCGTCCAGCCGTGTGGATGTGGCGCACTATTTCGTCGATGCGTCCCAGGTGCCGGCGGAAATCGACCGGCTGCGTCAGGCCCGCGCGGTGGTCAGCGCAGAACTGATGGCCTTGAAGGACGAGGTGTCGGGGGACACGCCAGCGGAGCTGTCCGCCCTGCTCGACGTTCACCTCATGCTGCTGCACGACCCTCTGGTGGCCGATGCCACTCGGACCTGGATCCAGGAGCGTCATTACAACGCCGAGTGGGCACTGTCCGCGCAGCTGGAGGTCCTGGCTCGTCAGTTCGACGAGATGGAAGATGAGTACCTCCGCGAGCGCAAGGCCGACCTGGAGCAGGTGGCCGAGCGCATGCTGCGGGCGATGGCCGGGCAGGGCTCACAGGTGCTGCACCACATGGGCGAGGGCCTGTCTTCGGAGCATCCGCTGGTGCTGGTGGCCGGGGACATCTCCCCTGCCGACATGATGCATTTCAAGGGCGGCGTCTTCTCGGGTTTTGTGACCGATGTCGGCGGGCGCAACTCGCACACTGCCATCGTTGCGCGCAGTCTGGACATTCCGGCGGTGGTCGGAGCCCGAGAGGCGAGCCGACTCATTGAGCAGGACGACTGGATCATCATCGACGGCGATGCGGGGGTGGTGGTCGTGGACCCCTCGCCGATCGTTCTGGAGGAATACCGATTCCGCCAGCGTCAAGCCGAGCTGGAGCGCAGCCGTTTGCAGCGCCTCCGGGACAAGCCTGCCGTCACGCTGGACGGCCGACGTGTTGAATTGCTGGCCAACATCGAGTTGCCCGGTGACTGCGAGGGGGCGCTCGAGGCTGGCGCGGAAGGCGTCGGGCTTTTCCGCAGCGAGTTCCTCTTCATGAACCGCAATGGCGAGCTGCCTGACGAGGAAGAGCAGTATCAGGCTTACCGCCGGGTCATCGAGGCCATGAATGGGCTGCCTGTGACCATCCGCACCGTGGATGTCGGCGCGGACAAGCCTCTGGAGCGGATGTCGGCTTCTGAGTTGCGCCACGAGCACATGCTCAATCCCGCGCTGGGCTTGCGGGCCATTCGCTGGAGCCTGTCCGAGCCGGACATGTTTGCCGTGCAGTTGCGGGCCATTCTGCGTGCGGCCGCCGCCGGTCCGGTGCGGTTGCTGTTCCCGATGTTGTCACGCCTGGACGAAATCAAAGGCACGGTGGCCATGGTGAACCGGGTGCGTCGGGAGTTGGATGCCGAGGCGGTGCCTTTTGGTGATGTGCAGCTCGGCGCCATGATCGAGATCCCGGCGGCTGCGCTCATGTTGCCAACCTTCCTGCAGCATTTCGACTATGTGTCGATCGGCACCAACGACCTCATTCAGTACACCTTGGCGATCGACCGCGCGGACGAATCGGTGGCGCACCTCTATGACCCGTGGCATCCCGCTGTGCTGCGCTTGATCGCCGACGTGATCCGTCAATCCAACGAGGCGGGCAAGTCCGTGTCCGTGTGCGGAGAGATGGCGGGTGACACGGAGTTCACCGAGTGGCTGCTGGGAGTGGGGCTGCGTTCGTTCAGCATGCATCCGTCCCAACTGCTCTCTGTGAAGCAGCGCATTCTGCGCAGTGACGCCGGCAAGCTGGCCACGCGTTCGTTGCGTGCAGTGGTCTCTGAGCAACCCCGCGAGGTCATGCTTAAAGGACTTGAAAGTCCCGAGATGCATTAACCACACTATTGACAGTGTTTTTGTTGTGTGCCAGAATTCAATTCTTCGC
>CAYRBG010000096.1:0-10531 GCA_964422355.1 uncultured Sphaerotilus sp.
CAGTCCATAGTCCGTCGAAAGCAAATCGGTCAGTGCGCGCATTTGAGGTCTCCTGTCTGAACGTCCGTAATAGACCCTTGCATCTGACCGCGAAACACCCCTGAACTTCTTGAGTAGCGTCATGGCGCACCAAGACCCCATCTGACGGGGATCAAGAAACCTCCGGCCCACGCCACCACTGCCCTGTGACCGGCGCACCACACGACGAGGCCCGAGCTGTGCGCATTTCCCCAAGCTCCCGGCTTCCACACCCCACCAGGTAACCAATTCTCACAATTTGCGATATCGTCCGCAGCTGCCACCCCGTCGAGCCATGTCCCGCTCCCGCACACGCCACCGTCGGAAACCCTCCCTCCTGCGTCGACTTCTGCTGTCTCTGGCCGTCTTCGCAGCACTGGGGACCGCGGGGGCCGGCTATTGGCTGTACGCCCCCCGCCTGCCCACCGACTGGAGCCCTCTGGACGACACCGGGGGTTGCGAGCTTTTTCCTCCCTCGGTGGTTTTCCGCCAGCGCATCGACGATCTCCAGCGTTTCCCGAAGCATCCGAACAGCGACCGCTGGCTCCTCTCGATCGGCAGAGCCACGCGCCTGCACGCCGACTGGGGCGAGTCCGACAACCCGGCCCGGGTCAACCGCTACTACGGCATCCCCTACAACGTGGTGTCGCTGTCGGAATTGCCGCAGCCCTGGCCCTTGGTGCGGTTCGACGCGGCAGACCCCCGGGATCAGTCGGTCAGTGCGGTCGATGAAAGCGACTGCGCGGTCACCAGCGCCGCAGAAACACCGAGGGTGCACCGCGGCTGTCACCAGATCCCCGAGGATCAACGGCGCTTCCCCTTTCCTCCTCCGGGAGTGGTCAAGGCCGAAGGCGGACTGTGCAACGATCCGAACCTGTGCGGTGACCGCCACGTGCTCGTGATCGAAAGCAGCAGCTGCAGGCTCTGGGAGAGCTATCGGGCGTTCAACGTCAACAACCAATGGCTGGCCTACTCGACCGCCGAGTGGGACTTGACCTCCACCCACATGCGCCCGCAAGGCTGGACCTCGTCCGACGCCGCCGGCCTGCCGATCCTGCCGCTGCTGGCCCGGGCCCGCGAAGCCTGGTCCGGCGAGGTGAAACACGCCCTGCGCGTGACTTTCAGAGACTCCGTGCTGGCCAAGTCCTTTGTCTGGCCGGCCACGCACGCGGCAGGCGATACCCGCGCGGATGGCATCCCTTTTGGCGCCCTGCTGCGCCTTCGAGATGACTTTGTCGTTCCGTGGTGGTGGACAACCCAGGCACGTGCGCTGGCCCTGGCCATGAAACAGCACGGGCTGTATGTCGCCGACATCGGCTCGGACTTCTACGTCCAAGGGGAGCCCCATCGGGATTGGAGCCCGGCAACGCGCCTTCAGGTGCAACGCTTGAGACTGCGGGATTTCGAGTTCGTCGACACGGCCCCCTTTGAGTCGAAGTTCAGTCAAGGCCGGACTTCGTATGGCACGCCTTGACCAACTCCCGTGTGCCCCCTCCTCCCCGGGACCAGGGGCCCCGAAAACGCACCTTTCACACGCTCGGCCGCAAAGCAGCGCCATTTGCGCAACACGACCCGTTACGATTGGCGGCCGTGCAGCGCGATGGACAACTGACCTCCGGAATGCGGCCCCACAGCGCAGACACTCTCTGACCCCACCATGAGCTTCGGCCTCTTCCTGCTTTATGTCCACCTGACGTTCGTGCGTCCTTTCGAGCTGTTCTGGCCGGAGCTCGCAGAACTGCGACCGATGCTGGTCATGTCGATGCTCACGCTTGCCTTGAGCCTCCGGCACGCGTTCACGAACAAGTCCTGGGCAGGGCGGTCAGTCAACATCAAGCTGCTGCTGGCGTTCCTGGCAGTGGTCGTGATCTCCGGAGCGACCTCGGGGTATGCGGGGAGCGTGCCCGGTGCGGTCAACTACCTCTTGCCGTCGACCATCCTTTACGTCTTGGTGCTGCTGAACGTCACCAGCCTGAAGCGGCTCAAGTGGGCCGCCGCGGTGGCGGCCTTGTCCATCGCAACGTCCGCAGCCCTGTCCGTGAACGCATTTCACACGGGCCTGTATGCCAAGGAGTTGGTCTTCAGGCAGCAGTCGCCCGCGTTTGACGATCCACTCGCCGAAGAAACACTGGGGCAACGCCCTGCCCCCGACGCGCTCATTGATGTCGCACCTGCCGACGATGCCTCAGGGTGGTGGCTGTGGCGCATCCGCGGTGTCGGCAACTTCAACGACCCCAACGACTTCGCTCAGGCCATGGTCATGGCCTTGCCCATCCTGTGGGCGTTGTGGCGCAAGCGGCACTGGATGTTCAACACCGTCGTCGTGCTGATCCCCTCCGCGGTGATGGGGTACACCATCTACCTCACCCATTCTCGGGGTGCGGTCCTGGGTTGCGGGGCCATCGCACTCTATGAGATACGCAAACGCATCGGAACCGTCTGGACCTCCGTTTTTCTCGCTGCAACAGCCGCAGCCGGCTTGGCAGTAAGCATCGGGGGACGAGGCTTCACCTCCCAGGAGAAATCGGCCGGAGATCGCATCGAGGCTTGGTACGAAGGCTTCCAGATGCTCAAGGGCAAACCCCTGTTCGGCGTGGGGCTCAACAATTTCGTTGAGCACAACGCCATGGGGCTGACCGCTCACAACTCCTTCGTGCTTGCCTTTTCAGAACTGGGGCTCGTCGGCTATTTTGTGTGGCTGGCACTGATCATGGTGAGCGCCCTCTCGCTCCACCGCGTCATCACGGTGCTGCCCAAGGGTTGCACCGAAGCCCGCTGGGCAGACCGGCTGACCGCTTCGTTCGTGGGATTTTTCGTTTGTGCATGGTTCCTCTCCCGCTCCTACGAACCACAATTGTTCCTGCTGATCGGACTCGCGATGGGCGGGTGGTACGTCGGCACGAAGGAACCGGTCGCTCGCATGAAAGGCTCCGAGTCGTATGAGCAGATCCGCGAAATCACGTGGGTCAAACCGACCCTGATCGGGATGTTCGTCACGATGGTGATGGCCTACGCCTTCGTCAAGCTGCATGGAATGACCTAAATCCAAGCATCCGTCGGGGCCAGCGCGAGCCCCCTCCCGCCTTCAATAATCAGAACTTTCCGCCCGATGGGAACCTTGCTGACTCTCCTGATCGCCGTTGTCGCCCTGGCCGGGTTGACACTGGTCGCATTCATCCGCCAACGCAACATCCACATCTGGCTGCGCAGCTACATCAAGGGTGATTGGAAACCGGCTCCGGTGCCGCCGGGCACGACCAAGCACGTGATGTTTGCGTTCGTGGACCACTACGAGCCGATGTGGCTGAAGCCGACCTATGAGGTGGAGTGCCAGCGCGTCGCCCGCTGGCGTCAGGACTACCCCAAGCTGTGCGAGGGCCTGAAGGACGCCGATGGTCGTTCGCCCATCCACACCTTCTTCTATCCGTCCGAGGAATACCGGCCCGAGCACCTGGACCCGCTGGTCGAGATGTGCCGCATGGGCATCGGCGAGATCGACATCCACCTGCACCACGACAAGGACACCGAGGCCGGCCTGCGCAAGAACCTGCGCGACTTCATCAAGATCCTGGTGGAGCGCCACGACGCGCTGCCCATCGACCCCGAAACCGGCAAGGCGCGCTGGTCCTTCATCCACGGCAACTGGGCGCTGGACAACTCGCACCCCGACGGCTTCGGCTGCGGCATCAACAATGAGCTGATCATCCTGCGCGAAGAAGGCTGCTACGCCGACTACACCCTGCCGGCCGCACCCAGCGGGTGCCAGACCTCGACCATCAACCAGATCTATTACGCCACCGACGACCCCCACAAGTGCAAGTCGCACGACACGGGTGAGCGCGTCCGGGTGGGCGGCAAGCCGGTCGGCGACCTGATGCTCATCCAGGGCCCGCTGGGCTTCATGTGGCACAGCCGCAAGTTCGGCCTCATCCCGCGCATCGAAAACGCCGACGTGCGCTCCAACCAGCAGGCCACGCCCGAGCGCATCGACCACTGGATCGAGACCGGCGTGCACGTCGAGGGCAAGCCCGAGTGGATCTTCGTCAAGATCCACACCCACGGCACCCAGGAGCGTGACATGGACGCCCTGCTCGGCCCCAGCATGCGCCGCGCCTACGAGTACCTGCAGGCCAAGTACAACGACGGCGTGAACTGGAAGCTGCACTACGTCAGCGCCCGCGAGATGTACAACATCGTCAAGGCCGCCGAGCAGAACCTGCCGGGCGACCCGGGTCAGTACCGCGATCTGGTCATCCCCCGCCCCGGCTTCCAGCCCCGGACTGCATCGTGAACGCGCTCCAATGGACGCTGGCGGTGGTGGCCGTCGGCGGGATTCTGGCCGTCGTCTACACCTACGCGCTCTACCCTCTGGTGCTGTTCATCGTGGCGGGCCTGAACCAGGCCGGCAAGGACGCCGCCTTCGTCTTCCGCAAGGGCGAGCGCCGCAAGGCCGAATCCGACACCGACTGGCCCCACGTGGCCGTGGTGATCTCGGCCTACAACGAAGAGCGCCACCTCAGGCAGCGCATCGAGAACCTGCTGGCCCTCGACTACCCGGCCGACCGGCTCAGCGCCTACATCGGTTCCGACGGCAGCCGCGACCGCACCGCCGCCATCCTGGCCGAGTACGCCCACGAGCCGCGCATCAAGGGTTTTGCCTTCGAGCAGAACCGCGGCAAGGCCAACGTGCTCAATGACCTGGTGGGCCGCACCCAAGAACCCATTCTCGTGTTCTCGGACGCCAACACCTATTTCCGTCCCGACGCCCTGCGCCAGCTTCTGCGCGCCTTCGACGACAAGGACGTGGGCGGCGTGAGCGGCGAGCTTCGCCTGCTGGGCAACGACGGCGACAACCAGGACAGCCTGTACTGGCGCATCGAGCAATTCCTGAAGTTTTTCGAGTCGCGCCTGGGAGCGCTGCTGGGGGCCAACGGCGGCATCTACGCCATCCGCCGCGAACTCTGGACCCCGCTGCAGCCGGACACCATTTGCGATGATTTCGTGGTGGCCATGAACGTGGCGGCCACCGGCGCCAAGCTGGTCTACGAGCCGCGCGCCTGGGCCGAGGAAGACACCCCCGAACACATCGACGAGGAATTCCGCCGCCGCGTGCGCATCGGCATCGGCAACTTCCAGGCGCTGATGCGCCATCCGCAGTACCTGCTGCGCACCCGATGGGCCACGCGCTTTGCCTACGTGTCGCACAAGGTGCTGCGCTGGATCGCGCCGCACCTGCTCATCGTCGCTCTGGCGGCGTCGGCCCTCCTCGCCGTCGAGTCGACCTTCTGGCAAGTCGCCACAGTGGCCCAGGTCGCGGCCTACGGCGCGGCCGCGGGTGCGCTTCGGCTCATCAACCGGGGCACCAAGCTGCCGACGGTGGCAAAGCTCGCGGCCTTCCTTTTTGCGCTGAACTGGGCCTTCCTGGTGGCGTCGTGGCGCTATGCGACGGGCAAGTACAGCGGCAGCTGGGGCCGCACGAGCCGCTGAGCCGGGCGCTCCCAAAAAAAAGGCGACCTCTCGGTCGCCTTTTTTTGTGGCCTGCGGCATCACCTGCCGCCGATCGATCAGGCCGGGATGCGCAGGAGCTGGCCCGGGTAGATCCGGTCCGGATCCTTGAGCATCGGCTTGTTGGCCTCGAAGATCTTCATGTACTGGTTGGGGGTGCCGTAGTGGGCCTTGGAGATGGCCGACAGCGTGTCGCCCTTGACCACGGTGTACCAGCGCGATTCGTCGGCAGGCTCGGACACGGTCAGCAGGTCGTTCACACCCTTCACGCCGGTCACGTTGCCGCAGCACAGCACGACCTTTTCCTTGGTGGCCTGGTCGGGGCAGTTGCCGCTGACGGTGACCTCGCAGGTCGTGCCGTCGAAAGCGACGTTCAGGCCATCGGTGTTCAGGCCCTGTGACGCCACATAGGCGGTGATGGCCGATGCGGCCTTCTGGTTGGCCTCGGCCAAACGGGCCTGTGCGGCACCGTCGTCGGGAGCGGCCTGGACCGCAGCCGCGGCCGCCTCGGTTTCCTTGTGGCCGAACAGCTTTTCGCCGGCCTCCTTGAAGAAGTTGATGATGCCCATGAGCGAACTCCTTTTCGAGTGTCTTGCTTGAAGAAGATCCAGCAACGGGTTTCAACCGCCCTCCCGCGCTGCGCCTTCCAGCTTACCCTCAACCCATGACCACGTGTGACAAAACACACGTTCCACACCCCACCCTGCTGAGGCCAGGTTCGTCAACACGAATGCCGCATCCGATCGGGTAAGCTCCGCGCGCCTCAAGAAGAATGGACGTGGAAGCTCTTTTTGTCTCGACCGGTCTGGTCGCCCTCGGAGAAATGGGCGACAAGACACAACTCCTGGCCCTGCTGCTGGCCGCGCGCTTCAAGCGCCCTGTCCCCATCATTGCAGGCATCCTGGTGGCCACCCTCGCCAACCACGCCATGGCCGGCGCGGTGGGGGACTGGGTGGCGCGCGCATTGGGACCCGACATCCTGCGCTGGGTGATCGGCGGCTCCTTCCTCGCCATGGCCGCCTGGATGCTCGTGCCCGACGACATCGACGACGCGGAGGCATCCGCCTTCGCCAAGCTCGGCGTGTTCGGCACGACCGTGGTCACCTTCTTCCTGGCCGAGATGGGCGACAAGACCCAGATCGCCACCGTGGCCCTGGCCGCGCGCTACAGCGACCTGGCCGCCGTGGTGGCCGGCACCACCTTGGGCATGATGATCGCCAACGTGCCGGCCATCTTCCTGGGCGACCAGATTGCCCAGCGGGTGTCGATGACCTGGGTGCACCGCGTTGCGGCCGCCATCTTTGCCGTTCTGGGGGTGCTGACCCTGATGAACATCGGGCGACTGTTCTGAGACAGAATAGCCCCCATGCTGGCACGGTTGATCACCTTCCTGCTCCTGGCTCTGACCTTGAACGCCCTGGCGGGGGCCGTTCAGGCTTCGCCACGGCTGGACTGTGCCTTCGTTCTGGCAGGCGCCGTTGCAGCTGCGGATGAAACAGCCGACCCCAAGTCGCCTGCCCTCGGGGATTCGCCCAGCAACGACACCTCCGCGATGGGCGAAGCCCACACGGCAACGGACCCGCACGACGTGTCCACCGCCCTGGACGACCCCTCCCTGCCCCCCATCGACAACACTTGGCTGCTGGCCCTTCGGCGCCACGCCCCGCCGCGTCCCCTGGCCACCGTGGTGCGGCCCGATCCAGAGATCGAAGGCCTCCTGCGCCCCCCGCGCGCCTGATTCCCGTCGCCTGCCCCCTCCGTGCGCAGCTCTCGCCTGCGCCATGCAGACCTCGGTCTGCGGTTCACTCGGCCTCACCGCCCCGCATCATGGAATTTCTGCTCGATCCGCAAGTGTGGATCGCCTTCGCCATGTTGACCGCCCTGGAAATCGTCCTGGGCATCGACAACATCATCTTCATCTCCATCCTCGTGGGGCGACTGCCTGCCCACCTGCGCGACAAGGCGCGGCGACTGGGACTGGGTTTCGCCATGGTCTCCCGCCTGCTGCTTCTGCTGTCGCTGAGCTGGGTCATGGGCCTGACGGCCGACCTGTTCTCCGTCATGGGTCAGGGCATCAGCGGCCGGGACCTGGTCCTGCTGCTGGGCGGTCTGTTCCTGCTCTACAAAGCCTCGCACGAGATCTTTGTCGAAGTGGAAGCACGGGAACAGGATGGTCCGCCGGCCGACATCACGGCGGAGGCCCACGGCTCGGTCGGTCGCCTGTTCTGGTCGATCATCGGCCAGATTGCGGTGATCGACATCGTCTTCTCGCTCGATTCGGTGATCACGGCCGTGGGCATGGTGGACCAGATCGGCGTGATGATCGCGGCGGTGATCGCAGCGGTGGTCGTGATGCTGGTCGCGGCCAAGCCCATCGGCGATTTTGTCGACCGGCACCCGTCGGTGAAGGTGCTGGCCCTGGCTTTCCTGGTCATGGTCGGCATGGCGCTGACGGCCGAAGCCTTCGATGTGCATCTGCCCAAGGGCTACATCTACGCCGCCATGACGTTCTCGCTGGTCGTCGAGTCGCTCAACATCCGCGCACGGGCCAAGCGGCAGGCGGCGCGTGCCGCATCGGCCTCCGACCCGACCTAGGGTCGACCCGCATGAACTCCTGACCCTTCTTTGAATCCATACCTGCACTGCAAGGAGACTGATCCATGTTCCCTCAGACCCCGCAATCCACATCCATCTTCGTCACCCCGGTGGCGTCGGCCGAGCAGCGCAACCGCGTGCTGCGCAACACCTACTGGCTGCTGGCCCTGTCGATGGTGCCCACCGTGCTGGGCGCCTGGCTGGGGGTGGCCACCGGCCTGACCCGCGCCATGTCGCCGGGCGTCGGCCTGATGGTGTTCATGGCTGGTGCGTTCGGCTTCATGTTCGCCATCGAGAAGACCAAGAACTCGGCCTCCGGCGTGCCGGTGCTGCTGGCCTTCACCTTCTTCATGGGTCTGATGCTGTCGCGCCTGGTGGGCGCCGTGCTGGGCCTGGCCAACGGCGCCGGTCTGATCATGACCGCGTTCGCCGGCACCGGTGCCATCTTCCTAGGCATGGCGTCGATGTCCACGGTCATCAAGCGCGACCTCTCGGCGATGGGCAAATGGCTGTTCATCGGCGCCATCATGCTGCTGGTGGCCGGCATCGCCAACATCTTCCTGCAATCGAGCGCGCTGATGATCACGCTGTCGGTTCTGGCCATCGGCATCTTCTCGGCCTTCATCCTGTACGACCTCAAGCGCGTGCAGGACGGTGAAGAAACCAACTACATCACCGCCACGCTGAGCGTGTACCTGAGCCTGTACAACGTGTTCCAGTCGCTGCTGGGCCTGCTGGGCATCTTCGGCGGTCGCGACGAATGACCCGATCGGTGAGGTGACCGACTCGGCTCACCCCAACCGGTATCCATGAAAACGCTCCCGCGGTGCAAAGCACCCGGGAGCGTTTTTCTTTGGCGCAAGAGAGCCTCAACGCCCCCTCAATGGGCCTCTTCCCAGTTCCGGCCCACACCCACCTCGGCCACCAGCGGCACCTTCAGCTCCGCCACGCCGGCCATCAGCCGCGGCAGCGCCTCGCGCACCCACTCCAGCTCGGCCTCGGGCACTTCGAGCACCAGTTCGTCGTGCACCTGCATGATCATGCGGGAGGCCCGGCCTTCGTCGTCCAGCGCCTTCTGCACGGCGATCATGGCCAGCTTGATGAGGTCGGCGGCCGTGCCCTGCATGGGCGCGTTGATGGCCTGGCGCTCGGCCGCAGCCTTGCGTGGGCCGTTGCCACCCTTGATGTCCTGCAGCACGATGCGCCGGCCGAACAGGGTCTCGACGTAACCCTGGGCGCGGGCACTCTCGCGCGTTTCGTCCATGTATCGCTTCACGTCGGGGTAGCGGGCGAAGTAGCGGTCGATGTAGTCCTTGGCCGCCTTCTGCTCGATGCCCAGACTCTGCGCCAGGCCGAAGGCGCCCATGCCGTAGATCAGTCCGAAGTTGATGGTCTTGGCGTAGCGGCGCTGCTCGCTGGTGACGGCGTCGGGCACCACGCCGAAGATTTCGCTGGCGGTGGCGCGGTGCACGTCCATGCCCTCCGCGAAAGCCTTGAGCAGCGTGGCATCGCCCGAGATGTGGGCCATGATGCGCAACTCGATCTGCGAGTAGTCGGCACTCACCAGCACGTGGCCCGGCGGCGCGATGAAGGCCTCGCGCACCCGGCGCCCTTCGGCGGTGCGGATGGGGATGTTCTGCAGGTTGGGCTCGTTGCTCGACAGCCGCCCCGTCACCGCCACAGCCTGCGCGTAATTGGTGTGCACGCGGCCGGTGGACGGGTTGACCATCTGCGGCAGCTTGTCGGTGTAGGTGCTCTTGAGCTTGGACAGGCCGCGGTACTCCAGCAGCCGCGCGGGCAGCGGGTAGTCGGCGGCGAGTTCCTGCAGCACCTCCTCATCGGTGCTGGGGGCGCCGGCGGCCGTCTTCTTCTTGACCGGCAGGCCCAGCTTGCCGAACAGGATCTCGCCGATCTGCTTGGGCGAGCCCAGGTTGAAGGGCTGGCCGGCGATCTCGTAGGCCTCTTCCTGCAACTGCAGCATGCGCTGGGCCAGCTGCTGGCTCTGACGCGCCAGCACGCCGGCGTCGATCAGCACGCCGTGGCGCTCGATGCGCGCCAGCACGGCACTGGTGGGCATCTCGATGTCGGCGTAGACGCGGCGCAGTCCGGCCTCGACCTCCAGTTCCGGCCACAGGGTCTGGTGCACATGCAGCGTCATCTCGCTGTCTTCGCCCGAATAGCGGGAGGCGCGCTCGATGTCGACATGGCTGAACGGGATCTGGCTGGCGCCCTTGCCGCACAGGTCTTCGTAGCTCAGGCCCTTGCGGCCCAGGTGACGCTCGGCCAGGCTCTCCAGGCCGTGCGGGCGGTGCGCTTCGAGCACGTAGCTTTCCAGCATGGTGTCGTGAAGGTAGCCGCGCACCGCGATGCCATGGTTGGCCAGCACGTGGGTGTCGTACTTGACGTTCTGGCC
>CAYRBG010000097.1:0-10460 GCA_964422355.1 uncultured Sphaerotilus sp.
GGCGATACTACCCGAGGGAATGAAAAAATCACACCCTCATTCTGTCCCTTTTCCAGGGGGTATTTCGAGCCCCGGAATATCCCTGAGGCCCGCAATCCGACCATTTAATGCGCCGAGATTGAAAATGACCTCCAGCCATTTCCACTGATACTCGCCGCCGGTTTCTCACCGTGCCGGCCGTCTAGACGGCGGCCCGCTCGATCTTCAAGGCATCGACCACCGCCGACCAGTCCGCAACGGCGCGCAGGTCGATGTACATCCGATCGGCTTCGGGATAACAGCGGCGCAGGGCCTGCAGCCACTGCTTGATGCGACCGGCCCGGTGCCGACGAACATCCAGCCCGGCCTCGACCGCCTCTGCATAGGTCACCAGCAGACCGATCACGATCGACCAGGCCAGCTTCGGTTCCCTCTCCACGGACACGGCGCCGGCCTGTCCGACAGTCGCTGATTCAAGCGGGTTCGAACGCGCCAACGCCTCGCCCGCCAGGGCGGTCACGCGCAGACCCAGCCCGGGATCGGACAGCAAGCCGCGCCCGATCATCACGTCCACACAACCGCTTTCGGACCGCGCCCGCCGGGCATCCCCCAGCGTCCAGATGTCACCATTGACCACCACCGGCACCTTCACAGCCTCGCGGACATCGGCCACACGGGCCCAGTAGGCCGGTGGCCGGTACCCTTGGGCCCGCGTGCGGGCATGGACAACGATTTCGTCCGCCCCCGACTCGGCCAGAGCACGGGCGCAGTCCAGCGCCTGGGCATCATCGTCCCAACCGAGCCGCATCTTGGCCGACACCGACCGGCCGGCAGGCACGGCCCGACGCACCGTCTCGACGATGCGCGCCATCTGCTCGGGGGCATTGAGCAGCGCCGCGCCACCGCCGTGGCGGTTGACCACTTTGGCGGGGCAACCGAAGTTGAGGTCCACCCCGTGCGGTGTCAGCTCGGCCACGCGATGGGCGTTCTCGGCCAGACAGACGGGGTCGGAGCCCAGCAACTGGGGCCTCACCGGCACCCCGCTGGTGGTGCAACCCCCATTGAGAATCTCCGGCACGATGCGGGTGTACACACGCTCGGGCAAGAGGGTGTCGGTGACACGGATGAACTCGGAGACACATCGGTCGATGCCTCCCACCGAGGTCAGCACCGCCCGCAAGCGGGCATCGAGCACTCCTTCCATCGGAGCGAGCAGCACTCGTGGTGCGCTTCCCACAGGCACGGTGTTCGTCCGAACAGGCCCCACCATGTGCTGCGCGGCCCCGCCCGACAAAACGCGCTCATCTCCCGCGGCATTCATCATCAGACTCAAGCGGCCTTGGTGCTCCGAAGGCGCCACAGCGGGGTGAGCAACTTCACCGCCCCGAGCACCACTGCTCCAGCCGCAATGCCGACCAGAAGATCGCCCACCGTGCCCACCGCCCAGGTCGCCAGCGCCGAACCCGACACATGGGCCTGCAGCGCCTCGACCCCATGGTGCAAGGCTGGCCAGCCGTGGGTGAGGATGCTGCCGCCGACCAGGAACATCGCGGCCGTCCCCACCACCGTCAACGTGCGCATCAGACGAGGCGCCAGCGCCAGCAGCAGGCGCCCGACCGCCGGTCCAACCCCCTGGGGTCGAATCGACCCCGAAGCGTCACGACACAGGTGCAGCCCCACATCATCCATCTTGACGATGGCGGCAACCAGTCCATAGACCCCCACCGTCATCAGCACCGCCACGCCGACGAGCACGCCCACACGGGTCCAGAGCGACGCATCGGCCACCGTGCCCAGGGCAATGGTGACGATCTCGGCCGACAGGATGAAATCGGTGCGGATGGCGCCCTGAATCTTGTCCTTCTCGAACTCGACCAGGTCCACTTCCGGCGGCGGCAGGTGCGCGGCCGGTCCACCCTCGTCCTCGTGGCGCATCAGCGCGTGCAGCACCTTCTCAAAACCTTCGAAACAGAGGTAAGCGCCCCCCACCATCAACAGCGGCAGCACCAGCCAGGGCGCCACAGCGCTGATCAGCAGCGCCGCCGGCACCAAGATGGCCTTGTTGCGCATGGACCCCTTGGCCACCGCCCACACCACGGGCAGTTCGCGGTCGGCCGACACCCCAGAGACCTGCTGCGCGTTGAGCGCCAGATCATCCCCCAGCACACCCGCGGTCTTGCGCGCAGCGACCTGCGTCATCGCCCCCACGTCGTCCAGGACGGCCGCGATGTCATCGAGCAGGGCAAGCAGACTGGCCAGAGCCATCCAGGTCTCTCCGGGGTTGGTGTTGGGGCGTCGGGACGGGCACCGATCGTCCGCCGTTCGGCCACGGATTCTCGCCGATCACCACTTCAACGGCGGGATCGGCCGCAGCGGCCCCTCAAACGCTTCTGTTCTCGGCTTGTGCTTGAGCTTGGAGAAATCGATCACCTGCTCAGGCACGTCGCGGTCGGGGATCTGATCCAGCAGGTGGCGGATCAGGGTCAGGCGTCCGAGACGCTGGTCGTTGAAATCCACCAGCGTCCAGGGCGCCCAGGCGGTGTGGGTGGCGGCCAGCATGGCGTCGCGCGCCTGCCCATACTCCTCGTAGCGCTCCCGCGCCTTCAGGTCCACGGGTGAGAGCTTCCAGCGCTTGAGCGGGTCATCGCGCCGCTCGGCAAAACGCTCCTCCTGCTCGGCCTGGTCCACCGTCAGCCAGTACTTGAACAGAAGGATGCCGTCGTCGGTCAGCATCTTCTCGAAGATGGGGGTCTGCCGCAGGAACTGCTCGGCCTGCTCGGGCGTGCAGTAACCCATCACCCGCTCGACACCGGCCCGGTTGTACCAACTGCGGTCGAACAGCGCGATCTGCCCGGCCGCGGGCAGGTGCGGGACGTAGCGCTGGAAATACCACTGCGAGCTTTCCAGTTCGGTCGGCTTGGACAGGGCGACCACTTGGCACTGGCGCGGATTGAGGGTTTCAGCCACGGCATGGATCACGCCCCCCTTGCCGGCGGTGTCGCGCCCCTCGAACAGCACCACCAAGCGCTTGCCGGTGTGCTGCAGCCAACGCGCCAGACGGTTGAGCTCGACCTGCAGGATTTCGAGCTGTTCCTCATATTCGCGACGCGGGGTCTTGTTTTCTGAGCGGCCCATCCCCATCTCCTGTGCAGTTGTGTCCAGACTGCGGGTTTATCACAGGCAACTTTCCGCTGCCACCGGGGTCCGACACCACTACATTGCGCGAGACGGCGGGACGATGGCCCGCCACGACCTGAAGGACAGAGACATGAAACGTTGGTGGCTGGGACTGTTGATGGCCGCGGTGGCGATGACCACCCTGCCCGATGATGCCTTTGCCAAGCGCCTGGGTGGCGGCCGTCCGGCCGGCCTGCAGCGCCAGATGCCGGCCGCACCGGCCAAACCCATGCAGGCCGATTCCGCACGTCCGGGATCGCCCACGCAGGGTGCCCAGCAGCAGGCACCGTCGCCTGCGCCGATGGGCGCAGCCGCTGGCGCCAATGCCGGCAAGCGCTCCTGGCTGGGCCCCATCGCCGGCTTGGCCGCCGGCCTGGGACTGGCCGCGCTGGCCAGCCATTTCGGCTTTGGTGAGGGCTTGGCCAACGTGATGATGATCCTGCTGCTCGGTGCGGCCGCGTTTTTTGCGCTGCGCTGGATCCTGTCGCGCATGGGAGGCGCCAAGGCCGCGCCGGCAGGGCTCAAGCCCAGCTACGCCTCCGCAGGTGGTCCGGCAGCCGAACCCCTGCCGACGCAGGCGCCCCTGCAGCGCAACAACCTGTCTTCGGGATCCTCGGGAAACGGCGGCTTCCTCTCCGCAGCCCAGAGCTTTTCCCCTGAGACAACGGGACCCGCCTTGCGCCTGCCCGATGGGTTCGATCAAGCCGGATTCGAGCGCGCAGCGAAGATGATCTTCATCCGCATGCAGGCCGCCAACGACGCAGGCAATCTCGACGATCTGCGTCAGTTCACCACCCCTGAAATGTTTGCGGCCATCCGTCTGGACCTCCAGGACCGGGGCAACCAGACCCAGCAGACCGACGTTGAAGAGCTGCACGCGCAGATCCTGCACGCTGACGATGAAGCCCAGCGGCTGATCGTCAGCGTGCGTTTCCATGGCCGCATCCGCGAGGAGATCGGTCAGCACGCGGCCGACCCGTTCGACGAAATCTGGCACCTCGTGCGCGAGCACGGCCAGGAGCAGTGGCGCATCGCCGGCATTCAGCCGACGCAACCGAACTGAACCTTCCCAGCCTCGCTCGGGGGGAAGTGCGACGCTGCGCAGCTCCCCCACCCCCAGAAAGAGCCCCGCAATCCGGGGCTCTTCTTGTTTGACCTGCCGCACCCCTGGGGCCTGTACAGCGCCGATTTCGCTGTGATCCAATAAACGTTTTCTCATGACCGTGGAAGGAGACTGAACATGCATCTGGTCGACCAGATCAAGGCAAAAGCCAAGAAGAGCCTGCAAACCGTCGTTCTGCCTGAGAGCTATGACGAGCGCATGCTTTATGCCGCCGAGAAGATCGTCAAGGAAGGTCTGGCCAAGATCGTCATGCTGGGCAACCCGGACAAGATCCTGTCCGAAGCCGCAGCCAAGGGCATCAACCTGGAAGGCGTCGAGCTGCTCGACCCCAAGACCTCGCCCAAGCTGGAGCAGTACGTGGCCGACTTGGTCGAACTGCGCAAGAGCAAGGGCCTGACGCCCGAGCAGGCCCGCGAGCTGCTGACCGCCGACGACTACCTGTACTACGCCGGCATGATGGTGCGCAACGGCGACGCAGGCGGTGAAGTCGCCGGCGCCACCGGCACCACCGGCAACGTGCTCAAGGCCGCCTTCCAGACCGTGGGTCCGGCCAAGGGCATCAAGACCGTGTCGTCGTTCTTCATGATGGTCACCAAGACCCCGTCGTTCGGCGAAAATGGCATCGTGCTGTTTGCCGACTGCGCCGTGAACCCGAACCCCGACGCGCAGGCCCTGGCCGAAATCGCCGTGGCCACCGCCGGCAACTGCAAGGCCTTCCTGGACGTGGACGCCCGTGTCGCCCTGCTGTCGTTCTCGACCAAGGGCAGCGCCAAGCACGCCGACTGCGACAAGGTCCTCAAGGCCCTGGAAATCGCCAAGCAGATCAACCCCGATCTGGCCATCGACGGCGAACTGCAGGCCGATGCCGCCCTGCTGCCCAAGGTCGGCGAGAAGAAGGCGCCCGGCAGCGCCGTGGCCGGCAAGGCCAACGTGCTGGTCTTCCCGGACCTGGACGCCGGCAACATCGGCTACAAGCTGGTCGAGCGCATCGCCGGCGCCGAGGCCGTGGGCCCGATCATCCAGGGTTTGGCCAAGCCGGTGAACGACCTGTCGCGCGGCTGCTCGGTCGACGACATCGTCAACGTCACGGCCATCACCGCCGTGCAGGCCGCCCAGGGCTGAGCCCATCAACCGGCCCCGTGCCGGTCATCAAGGAAGGCGCACCTCAGGGGGCGCCTTTTTCATTTCACAGCCCTCGGATCTCAACCCCGGGTTCCGGGCTGTGCGCCCGATGCACCTTCCACGCTTCCACCGCGTCGGCCACGCTCCAGTACAGGTGGTCGGCACGCCCCAGGGACGTCGGCGCCACGCGGGTCAGCACCTCGCGCACCCGCTCCTTGGCCCGCGCAAGGGTCAGATCGGCCCCCAGCCGAGTGAGCCGCAGATCGAGCTCCAGCAGGCACTCGACCGATGTGCTGTCCAAGTCTGAGCTTTCCTCCAGGCTGAGCACCACGTGCCGCACGCCCCCCCGCTGGGTGACGCGCTCCATCACCTCGGTCGTGACCCGCTCGGCACTGGCAAAAAACAGGGGCTCTTCTGGCCGCAGGATGAGCAGCCCCGGCGCCGCCTTGGCATCCGCCCGGCCGTTGAGCACGACGTAGTTGCGGGTGTGCCCCAGCTCGCCCAGTTCGTGAATCACCGGCTGGCTGAAGCGTCGCAGCGCCGCCACCAGCGACAGCCCCACGGCCACCAGCATGCCGTGTAGTACACCCAGCAGCAGCACGGCAGCGACCGCCCCCATCAGCAAGGTCCGGTCGCGGTTCATGTGCCACAGCGACCGCAGGGTCGCCAGCGACAGGTTGTGCCAGAGCGCACTGATCACCGCGACCGCCAGCACCGGCTGCGGCAGCAAGGGCAAGGCCGGCAGCGCCCACACCAGCGCAGCCATCATGGCCAACAGGGCGACCCCGCCCGCCCAGCGCGACTGTGCACCGGCACCGGCGTTGGCCGAGGTGGCCGAAAACCCCGCCCCGACCGCCAAGCCCTGGCACAGCGACGAGACAATGTTGCACGCCCCAAGCACCGCCAGCTCCCGGTTGGGATTGAGGGACTCGCCGCGCGCCAGCGCCATGGAACGCATGCTTCCCCACGACTCGGCAAACACCAGCACCACCAGACCAAACGCCAGCTCGGCCACCCGCTTCCAGGATTCGAGCGGGAGGGCCGGCCAACGAAGCGCAAAGTTCGGCCGTGCCACCTCGCCCACCAGCGCCACCCCGTGCCTCTGGAGATCCAGGCCCCAGGACGCCGCCATGGCCACAACAATGACGATCAACGCCGCCGGCACCTGAGGGCGACGCCGCAGGGCGGCCAGCAGCAGCGCAGCCGTCAGCGCGACGGCCACGCTGGGTCCATGCCAGTCCGGCAGCCTCGTGGCCACCGCCAACAGCACACGCAGCGGATCACCCGCGGACCCCGGCGTCAACGTGGTGCCGACCACCAGGGGCAACTGCTTGATGACAATGGTCCAGGCCAAACCAAAGGCGAACCCGCGCAACACCGGCCGGGACACGAAGGACGACAACTGCCCCTGCCTTGCCCAAGCGAGCAGCACCAGAATCACCCCGCCCGACAGGACGAGGGCAAACACCGCGGCACGGTACATCTCCTGCTGCGCGGGTGAGCCGGCCGGACCGGCAATTCCAGGCAGGGTCATGACCGCCGCCGCCGCCAGCGTCGCGGTGGACGATGTGGGCGCAACCACCGCCACGCGGCTCCCCCCCACCACGGCGTACAGCGCCAGCCCCACCAGGGCAGCCGTCAATGCGTGCACCACCGGCATCTGGGCCAATCCCGCGTAGGCCACGGCCTCAGGCAGCAACAGGCCGGCCACACACAGACCCGCCACCACATCGGCCCAACTGGGCCCCCAGCCCTGCCGCACCGCAGCGGCAGGTGATTCACTCCCGGAAGGTGATGCCATCGTCATGGCATTGTTATCGGTTTCATCCCCGGCCAACTTGCGATCGAGGCCAAACCCGCTCCCACTCACGAGAAGAACGGACGGAGCGCCGTCTGCGGCACACTGGCCTTCTCTCACGGCCCCGAGCCCGGTCCATGCACATCTCTCTGTCTCGCGTCTTTGGCGCTGCCGCGCCGTCCCTGGTGGTCCTTGGCTCGCTGCTGTGGCCTGCGGTCGCAACGTCGGCGGCAGCCGCGCCGGCATCGGCCACAAGACCTGCACCTTCCGTGGCCTGCGAACTCCACTATGGGGGAGACACGGTGCACGTCCGCAGCGCACCCACCTCGGATCCCTATCGGGTGCCGACACAAGAGATCGGCAGCTACTACCTGTTCCGCCTCGTCGTCCAGGATCGCCCCGCCGATCTGGCCGGCGTGCACGCCTACACCTACGCCGACCTGCCTCAGGGCCCCACCCTGATCCACCAGTTCAGCCTGCCGTGGAAGGAGGTCTCGCGCCGCACCGGTCCGAACGGCTTCACGGGCTGGCAACGCGTGCACGAGCCGATGCGCGACGGCGAGCTGCTGTATCGCTGCCGCGTCGAGCGCACCGTAGTGCCCTCAACCGCCGCACCGGTCCGAACCGACGCACCGTCGTCCCCCCACCGCATCCGGCTGCCCGGACACGGCCCTGTGCGTCTGGTGTTCGCCGGCGACGTGATGCTCGACGACGGCCCCGGCCGAGTCATCGCCCGAGGCGGCGACCCGCTCGCCCCCTTTGCGCCATGGTTGCGCGAGGCTGACGTGGCCATCGGCAACATGGAAGCCCCCATCGCCGCGACCTCGACGGGTCGACCGATGGACAGCAAGATCTACAACTTCAAGGCCGACCCCACCGTGACGCGCGTGCTGCGGGGTCGCTTCCAAGCCATGTCGGTGGCCAACAACCATGCGGGGGACCAAGGTCATGCCGCCTTTCTGGAAACCCTGCAGCACCTGCGCGCAGCAGGCATCGTCCCCTTCGGCGGCGGCGCCGACCTGGCACAAGCGCACGAGCCGCTGTGGATCGAGCGCGCGGATCTGAAGATCGCCGTGCTGGCCTACAACGAATTCAAGCCGCGCGCCTTCGAAGCCGGCCCCCACTGGCCGGGGGTGGCGTGGAGCGAAGACGAGCAAGTGGTGGCCGACATCCGCGCGGCCCGGCGAGCAGGCGCCGATGTGGTCATTCCCTTCATGCACTGGGGCTGGGAGCGCGAGCGCCAGCCCAGCCCCCGGCAACGCGCCCTGGCCGAGCGCATGATCGCGGCCGGCGCGGATGCGGTCGTCGGCGGCCACCCGCACGTCACCCAGGGTGCCGAGACGATCCGCGGCAAGCCGGTGATCTGGAGCCTGGGCAACTTCGTCTTCGACGGCTTCGAGGATCTGCCGGCCGCCCACGTGGGCTGGCTGTTGCAGATGGAGATCGACCGGCACGGCGTGAAGCAGTGGCGCACCGTGGAGGCCCATTTGGACCGGGAAGGCACACCGCATCCCGCGCCCGAGTCCCCCACCCCACAGGGCACACGCGGCCCGCGCTGAAGCGCGATCGCAGCGGCGGCGGAATGCCGCCGCGCCCCATCGCCGGGCGCACCGCTCAGCGGTTTTCGTTTTCCGGCGTTTCGCTGCGCGAGGTGGTGGTCACGACGTCGCCACCGGCAAAGTGCGCGTTGAACATGGCCTGACGGGTGATTTCCTCCTGCCAGCGCCAGCTCCACACGTCCTCCTTCTTGAGGGCAAAGTGGCTGATCTGGGTCGGCTTGCCGAGGATGCGACGCACCTCGTCCTTGCTCATGCCGGGCACGATCTTGGCGATGTTCTGAGCGGTCAGCACCTGATCCACCGCCTGCACCTTACCGGCCGCATCCATGGTCACGAAGTAGGTGTTGGCGCCCATCGGTCCACGCGGGTACTCCAAGCGCTTGCCCCCGTCTGCCTCTTGGCGCACCGTCTCGGGTTTGCCGGCGGACTTGCGCACATCCTCCTCGGTCGACTCACCGAGCTTGATGTTCTTGAACAGCAGCGTGTCGGGCTTGACCGAATCGACCACATCCTTGGCCGTGTCGTTGGCCTTCTGGAGGACGTCCTTGGCCTGATCAACCTTTTGCTGATCGCATCCCGCCAAGGCGCTCAGTGCCGCACACACCACGGCAGCCCACCCTGCTGAGGGTGAAGAGAACACACCCTTGCGGGCCGAAACTTTTCTGCTGGATGCCGACATGGTCCCTCCGGTGGTTGAGTTGACGGACTACTCTAACCTCAGCCGCCGGAAAATCCCCAAGATCGGCAACCCTTCACACACACAGGAAAGCGGACGCGGTTAGCCTTGCGCGCCCGAGAGGGTGGTGATGCGGGTCGCTCGCCGCCCCGAACCTTTGCCTTGGAGATGTACGCCGTGAACCTGTATGAACTGACCCGCAGCATCATCGAGAGCATTCCGATGCAGCAACGCTTCACTCCCGAGGACGAAGCCCTGCTGATGCAACACAAGGACGCCCTGCTCGCGCTGGAAGACGAGCTCGTCAAAGGCTTCTACGACGCCATCGAACTCAACCCGACCATGAACGCCCTGCTTGGCGAAGGCAACCGAGCCGAGCGCGAGGGCACACTGCGCCGCTGGTGGCAACGCACCCTGGCCGGCCCCATCGACGAAAAGTACTGGGCCTGGCAAGCGTTGGTGGGGGTCGTGCACATCCGCGTCGGCGTGAAGAACCCGATGATGATGGGCATGTGGAACTGGATCCTCACCTGGCTGCGCCCCCGTGTGGCCCAGGTGGCCGGCTCGCCCGAAGCCACCCAGACCCTGATGGACTGCATCCAGCGCCTGGCCCTGACCACCCAGGCCATCACCGCCGAGAGTTTCCTGATGAACTACCTGGAAACGGTGATCCGCATCACCGGCTTCAAGCCCGCGCTGCTGGAGCGCATGTTCAACACCGAGATCAAGGTGGTGTTGGCGGAGGCTCGCGAGCAGTTGGGCCCGATGCCCTGAGACCCTACAGGTCTCGATCACAAGGGGCGCGTCAGCGCCCCTTTTTCGTCTTGGGTCGAGCGAGCGCAGTGCCGGCCCGGGGAGGCAAGCCAGTGTGCTGCGTCAACACTTCGCCACGCCGTGGCGCCGAACGCGACCCCGGTGCCGCAGCTGCGCCGCGAACAGGCGATGAGCTTTTGCCCGCCGGCGTCGAATTCGTCCGCCGCGCACTGCAATACCCCCCATCCGTCGCCGGCTGGTAGTTCGGGATCA
>CAYRBG010000098.1:0-10442 GCA_964422355.1 uncultured Sphaerotilus sp.
CGGCGTCGGGAATGGTGGGGAAATCAGGGTAACCAGGGTACGTCAAAGCCATGGGAGCAATGATAGGAGGGCCCGCACAACATCACCCGCGCAGGTGATCCGCGAGCTCCCCGGGAAGCATCACCGCCACCTGCCGGTCCAGCTGGGACCAGACCACTTTGCTGCCGCCACTGGCGTACACCACGTCCGGGGCATCGGTCCGCGACAAAGTCCCGTAAGTCTCGAAGCTGCTGCGCCCCACCTTGCCGACGTACTGACGAGCCAGCACCTCGCCCGGAAATTCGAGCTGTCGATGGAACGTGCAGAAGGCGTTGACGATCACCGGCCCTTGTTTGAGGCTCCGTCCGAGATCGGTTCCGACTTGGCGGGCCACCGCAGCCATCCACTCGATGCGCAGGGTTTCGAAGTACCGGAAATAGATGGTGTTGTTGACATGGCCGTAGGCATCCATGTCACCCCAACGGATGGGAATCACCATCTCAAAGACAAAACGCTTGTCGTCAGGCAGATCGAAACGCATCACACCTGCCCGGAAGAATCGACACCCAACTGGGCCTCAAGCCGGCCCAGGCGCTCCCGCAGGAGCCGCACCTCGTCACGCAGGCGATCCTGTTCGGCTCGCATGAGCTGCAGTTCTTCCATCAACCCCGCGGCACCCGCAGGCGCCGACTCCAGCACTGCCGCGCTGGCGGGCACCTGCTCGCCACACAGAAGATGCATCCAGCGAGATTCTCGCGCGCCCGGTGCCCGAGGCAGCTTCACCACCAACGCCGGGGACCGCTCGGCCAGCTCATCCAAAAAGCCTTCCACGGAGGACACGTCGGCAAAACGATGCAGACGCTCGCAGTGCAGACGCAACTCGGCCGCCGTCTGTGGCCCGCGGAGCATCAGTGTCGACAACAGCGCCACCGCCTGACTGGGCACACCATAGACGCGCCCCACGTTGTGCTCGTACCGCTCGACCCGACTGCCGCTGCAGCGCACGACCAGGTTCAGCCCTACCAGCTCATCAATGGCCAGCAGCGCGTCGGAGTCACTCACCGCCATGACCGGATCGCGCGCCGTCTTCTGGCTGCAACCGGCCACCAAGGCATTGAGCGAGAGCGGATAAGTGTCCGGGACCGTGGCCTGCTTTTCGACCAGCACCGCGACGACACGGGCCTCCAAGGCGGTCAGATGACGCACGTCCATGATCACAGGTCGAAGCCGTCGTCCACCTTGAGGATGGTGCCGTTGACGAAACGGCTCTCGTTGGCACACAGCATCAGCAGCGCCGTGTCCAGGTCCTGGGGAGAGCCCAGGCGCTTGCGGGGCAGGCCCTGCACCAGCTTCTGGCCCGCCTCGGTTTCCCACTGGTGGTGATTGAGATCGGTGTCGATGTAGCCCGGGCAGATCGCATTGACGTTGATGCCGAACTTGCCCCACTCCAGCGCCATGGCACGGGTCATGTGGATCATCGCGGCCTTGCTCATCGCGTACACGCCGATGCCCTTCATGGCCCGCAGACCGGCCACGCTCGCCACATTGACGATGCGTCCGCCGGTGAAGGTGCCCGGAGCCGCGCCTTGCGAGCGCGCGATCATCCGCTTGCCCACTTCCTGGGCCACGAAGAAGGCGCCCCGTACATTGGCCTCAAACTGCTCGTCGAAGTGATCGGCCGTCACATCCACCAGCTTCTGCTGCACGCTGACGCCGGAGTTGTTGACCAGGATGTCGAGGGTTCCGACCTCGGTCTCGGCGTGAGCCACGGCCGACTTGATGCTGTCAATGTCGCTCACGTCCAGATCCACCACGTGGGCATCACCGTCGTGCGCTTCGATCTCGGCGCGCAGCTCCTTGAGGCGATCGGTGCGACGCCCCGCCAGAACCACCGCAGCCCCCGCCTTGGCCAGCGTGCGGGCGAACTGCGTGCCCAACGCGCCAGAAGCCTCGGTCACCATCGCCACGCGGCCGGAAAGATCAATCGTGTAACTCATCGTCGTCGGTCCTGCGCCCATTGCGCTGTTGTCGTTGCCGAAGACGATAACACGCTCGTTTTTGCGCCCTGCCCCCAACAGGCCCGGTTCCACCCGTTTCTTGCACCGATGTCGGCCCAAGGCAAGCCATGACCCCGCGCATGAGACACAGGGGGCCGACGCCCTTAAAATCTGACGCCATTTGCGCCTTGCGACCATCCCCCCGGATCGCAAGGCGGCCCAGCAAGGACACGCATGACCCCCCAGGACATCCTCGAACAATACGGCCCGCGCGAGTCGATGGAATACGACGTCGTGATCGTTGGTGCCGGCCCGGCCGGGTTGGCTGCCGCCATCCGCATCAAGCAGCGTGGCGCAGAGTCGGGATCGGACGTCTCGGTGGTCGTGCTGGAAAAGGGATCCGAGCCCGGCGCGCACATCCTCTCAGGCGCCGTGATGGACCCGATCGCCATCACCGAGCTCTTCCCGGACTGGAAGGAACGCGGCGCGCCGCTGAACCAGCCCGTCACCACGGATCAGGTGCTGTTCCTTTCCCCAGAGGGCGCGCGCGAAACCCCGGCGGCCTTCATTCCCGAGTGCTTCCACAACGAGGGCAACTACGTCGTGGCCCTGGGAGCGGTCACCAAGTGGCTGGGAGAGCAGGCTGAAGCCTTGGGTGTGGAAATCTTCCCCGGCTTCACCGCTGCCGAAGTGCTCTATGACGACCTGGGTTGCGTCAAGGGTGTGGCGACCGGCAACATGGGCGTCGGCAAGGACGGCGAACCCACCGACGCGTTCCAGCTCGGCATGGAATTGCTGGGCAAGTACACCTTCTTTGCAGAGGGCGCACGCGGCCACCTTGGCAAGCAACTCATCGCCAAGTACCAGCTCGATGCCGGCAAGGATCCGCAAAGCTACGCCATCGGCGTCAAGGAGCTGTGGGAAGTGCCGCCCGGACAGGCCCAACCCGGTCTGGTCGTGCACACCGCCGGCTGGCCCATGGACAGCGAGACCTACGGCGGCGGCTTCCTGTACCACCTCGAAGGAAACAAGGTCACCCTGGGCTTCGTGACGGGCCTGAACTACACCAACCCCTGGCTGAGCCCGTTCGAGGAAATGCAGCGCTGGAAGACCCATCCGGCCATCCGCAAGCACATCGAGGGCGGCAAGCGCATCGGCTACGGCGCACGGGCCATCACTGCCGGCGGCATTCTGAGTCTGCCCAAGCTGGTGTTTCCCGGGGGCGCCCTGCTGGGCTGCAACGCCGGCACCCTCAACGCCTCGCGCATCAAAGGCAGCCATGCGGCGATCAAAACCGGCATGCTGGCCGCCGACGCGGTGGTCGACGCCCTGACCGCAGGTCGTCAACAAGACGAGCTGAGCGCCTATCCCGCCGCGTTCGAGCTAAGCTGGCTGAACACCGAGTTGCAGCGGGCCAAGAATTTCAAGCAGTGGTTCAAGAAGGGCAACACCATCGGCACGCTGATGACCGGCATCGAGCAGTGGCTGCTGCCCAAGCTCGGCATGACGATTCCGCCGTGGACCATCCACCGCACGGAGGCCGATCACGCCGCACTGCGACCGGCCTCAGAATGCACCAAGATCGACTATCCCAAGCCGGATGGCAAGCTGACCTTTGATCGCCTATCGTCGGTGTTCCTGAGCAACACCAACCACGAAGAAAACCAGCCGGCCCACCTGACGCTCAAGGATGCAACGGTGCCGGTGAAGATAAATCTGGCGAAGTACGCCGGCCCCGAGCAGCGCTATTGCCCGGCAGGCGTGTACGAGTTCGTGAACAAGGACGGCGGCGACCAACTGGTCATCAACGCGCAGAACTGCGTGCACTGCAAGACCTGCGACATCAAGGATCCGACGCAGAACATCACCTGGGTCACGCCAGAAGGCGGTGGCGGCCCCAACTACGCGGGCATGTGATGTGATTCCTGCTGCGGCACCGGGCGTGCTCGCAGCAGGATGAGCGGGTCAGCGATGCTCAGGCCGCCTTGGGTGCAGCCCTGTGTCGATCCAAGGCCGCAAGCAGGCGCCCCCTGGCGCTGCGGTTGTACATCCGGATGTCGGCAATGGAGCGAACCTGGTCGGTCCATTCGAGCTTGTAGGCCTCGTCCTTGCCCATGAAGTTGTATTCGCGAATGCCGTTTGCGAAGTAGCGGTCCAGCAAGCCTGCGAACAGCACATTGCCGGGCGACACCGATGCGTGGGCGGTGTCAAACGTACTCTTCAAAGCGTGCACAGTCCCCTGATGCAAAAGATCCAGAGAATGGGCTGCAGGCGTTCCCTGGATGAACAGGATCGAGCCCATCAGGCCACCATCCTGACCGAAGCGGTCAAAGATTTCTCGATAGAACGCCGTCTCCCAGGGCCGGCTGGTGATTGCGGAGCCCTCCTGCGCCTTCCAGCTGCGTGACTCGACCTCCAGCATCAACGGCCAGAACACAGCCAGTTCATCGGGTGTGGAATACGTCTTCACCTCAAACTGCGACACATCGGAAGCATCGCGCAGCCAGCCCCTCACCTTCTTCCTGAACTTCTTCGAGTGCTCGCCACGGGTCAGGTAATCCTCTACGCCCGCGTAGGCCGGCAAGTAAGGTGAACGGGTTGCGGGGTGCGACTGGATGGAGTGTCCATCTTCAGCAGCCACTTTGAACCACGCGGCGAACTCGTTCGATTCGGAATCGATGAAGGAGATGTCCAGCCAATGCCAAGGTTGATGCCACTGGCGCAGCGCATGGTGCAGCAGTCGCACAGACTGATCGGCCGGCAACGCTGACAACAAGCCGGAACGGATGCAGAACACACCTTGCAAAGGCCGCAGCACACGGAACTTCAGGGGAATGCGCTTTTTCCTGTGCTCCAGCTGAAACGGCCACACCAGCACCAAACGGCCATGGACATCGTGAGCACGGACCACCCACAGGGTGGACGGGTCAAGGTGATGCGCATAGACCAAGGCTTGAGCCCACGACGGACTCAGATCGGGGAGATGGTCTCCACTTCTCCACAAGGCCTCCCATTCCGCGCGGCACTGGGCAAGGAATCGGTCCCAAGCCCATACCTCGACGCGAACCAGAGGGTGGGTAAAACGGTGTGCGGTCATGTTGATGCTCCCTGAAACGACCCATCAATGCGCCCAACGGCTCTCTGCAAACTGGTAGGCGGACATCAGGAGCGCAGCCACTCGATCGGTCGGAGACCAGCGCGCCATCCACTTGAGCAGCGGCACCGAACGGAAGGTCAACCACGGCGCAGCGGCACGGAAGTGGTTCAGCGCTTCGTCCCGAAGTCCGAACGACAGTGCGGCCCTGCCCGCCTCCAGACGTCGGAAGGCGTACAAGCGCCTGACCTCCTCGTCGTGAGGCAGGCGGTTCACAAAGCACTGCTCGATCACCTGCGCGTAGTTGCGGGTGAACTCGACGTATGCACGGCCCGTGGTCAGCTGGGCCGGTTGCCCGCCCTTGCGCTGGATCTCATGCTTGCGCACGGCAGGCACGGACAGCAGATTGCTCGGATGCCGCAACGCGAGTTCGATCAGGAACTGAAGGTCATTGCAGCTTCGACGGTGTTCCGGAAAGGGACTCAAGCCCTCCAGAGCTTCGCGGCGAACGACGATGCACCACAGCGCATGGAAGTACCCCCACCGATAGAGCTCGCCAATCGGGCCGTGATACCAATGGGCCGACTCCGAGGGCGCCACCGAACGATCCAGCAGCGGCTCCGCCCACCCACCGATCGGATGCCGCTCCTTGTAGACACGCAAGTAGTCGTCATCGGTTCCGGCGGGCAATGCCAGTGCGGAGGAGCCGATGCGACGCGCCAGATCGACGTAGTGACCCGACAGAGACTGCAGGTCCTGCCTCAGGACACGCCCGTTGGCCCTCACCTCCAACGATTCGGTGGCCACCCAGAGCTGATCGGGATGGCGCTCCAAGAAACCGCAACACAGAGCCAGGAAGTTCGGCAACCACTCGTCGTCGGAATCGAGAAAGGTGATCCAACGTCCTCGACACAAGCTCAAGCCGTGATTCCGGGCGGCTGCAGCACCTCGGTTGGATTGCCGCGCCAGACGCACGCGAGGGTCAGCGATCGCCTCCACCAGATCGGCGCTGCCGTCGGTCGAGCCGTCGTCGACAACGATGAGTTCCCAGTCCGTCCAAGTCTGAGCCAGGACACTCTTGATGGCTCTGGGAAGGGTTGATCTACGATTAAACGTTGGAAGGACGATCGAAACGGAGGGGACATGCACTGCAGCGCTCATGATGAGCCGGATTGTTATTGCCGCCCCGGCACCTCACAAGCATCCTGAATCCCTCATTCAGGCGCTAGACACAAGAATCTTTACAGCACGACATCCAAATCGTTCACGAATGAAACCCGTCCGATTCAACAACCCCAATGCCCCGATAAGCATCGATCACGCCCAACTTTTCACCCACCGATGCTAGCTTCGCGACCGCACCAAAAATTGGACCATCAGATTATGCAGCCCCAAAAAAAAGCCGTTGACAATCAACGGCCTAGACGAAAATTGGAGCGGGCGAAGGGAATCGAACCCTCGTATGAAGCTTGGGAAGCTGCCGTTCTACCATTGAACTACGCCCGCAATGCGAAAGATTATAGGTCAGTCGACGACCCGGTCGATGGGCAGGAACGGCTACAGTTCGCACTCGCCGCGCCATTCGGCACGCCCCATTGAACATGATCGAAAACACACCCCCGCCGCCGCTAGCTTCCGACGCGTGCGAAGAACTGACTTTGGCCAACCCCGGCGAACAGCCTGTCGATGCGCCTCAGCCCTCGCGCACTGACATCCATGACCGCAGAATCCGCAGCTTCGTGGTTCGCGCAGGCCGCATGGGTACCGGGCAGCAAAAGGCCCTTGAGGAGCTCAGTCCGCGCTTTGTGCTGCCTTACACCCCTTCCCGCCTGGACACCTCAGCCACTTTTGGCCGCCAAGCGCCGGTCGTGCTGGAAATCGGATTTGGCATGGGCCAAGCCACGGCCCAGATCGCCGCAGGCCGCCCCGACACGGACTTCATCGGCGTCGAGGTACACACACCCGGCGTCGGCGCCCTGCTCAAGCTGATCGGCGAGCAGGGACTGAACAACTTGCGCATCATCCAGCACGACGCGGTCGAAGTGCTGGAACACATGCTCGCACCCGACAGTCTGGCGGGCGTGCACATCTTTTTCCCCGACCCCTGGCACAAGAAGAAACACAACAAGCGCAGGCTCATCCAGGCGCCTTTTGTCGCTCACCTGGTCAGCCGACTGGCACCGGGCGGGTACCTGCATTGCGCCACCGACTGGGAGCCGTATGCCGAGCAGATGCTGGAAGTACTGTCTGCCGAGCCCGGGCTGCGCAACACGGCAGAAGGCTATGCACCGCGGCCAGACTATCGCCCCGTCACGAAGTTTGAGAACCGCGGCCTGAAGCTGGGGCACGGTGTATGGGATCTGGTGTTCCGCAAGGCCGACTGAACGCCCCGATCACCAGACGCCACAAACGACAAAGGCCGCTTATCCCGCGGCCTTTGTTTCAAGTTGAAGGCGGCCGGCGCGCCGCCGCACGCTTCACTCGTGCCAATCCACCATGCCGGTGTAGGCCGTGACCAGGATCAGCAAGCCGAAGGCAATGCGATACCAGGCGAACGGAACAAAATTGTGTGTGGCCACGTAGCGCAGCAACCAGCGCACGCACAGCCACGCGGCGATGAACGAGAACACCAGCCCGACGATGAACATGGGTGCATCCGCCGCCGACAGATGGCTGCGCTCCTTGTAGAGGCTGTACAGACCGGCACCGACCAACGTCGGAATGCCCAGGAAGAAGCTGAAATCGGTGGCCGCCTGGCGCGACAGACCCAGCAGCATGCCGCCGATGATGGTGGAGCCCGAACGGCTCGTGCCGGGGATCATCGCAAAGCACTGCACCAGCCCGACCTTGAGAGCATCCCAGGCAGTCATGTCGTCGACCGTGTAGACACGCACGGCGCTGGCCGGACGCCGCTCGGCCCACAGAATGATGAATCCGCCGACGATGAACGCGGAAGCCACGACGGTCGGCACAAACAGATGGGCCTTCACCACCTTGCCAAAGGCCAACCCAAGCACGACGGCCGGCAGAAAACCGATGAGCACGTTCATCGCAAACCGGCGAGCATCCGGACTGGTGCCGAGGTGTGTCACCGTGCTCGACAGGCGCTGCCAATAGACCAGGATCACGGCAAAAATGGCCCCGGTCTGGATGGCGATCTCGAAGACCTTGGCCTTTTCATCCGAGAAGTCCCCAAGCAGCGCGCCGGTCAGGATCAGGTGGCCCGTGCTGGAAATGGGCAAAAACTCCGTCAAACCTTCGACGATGCCCATCACCGCCGCCTTCATCAACATCACCAGATCCACGCCTGAAACCCTTTCGCTGCCAAGAAAAAGGCCCCGACCTGCGGGGCACCATCCATGCTGGCGGCGACAATAGCACAGGCCCATGACACGTCCTGCCCCACATCTGGACGGTCCCACTGCATTCCCGACGATATGGTCACGCTGACTCTGAAAAAAAAACCTGGCCAGGCGACCGCCCCCAGCACCTCCAGCAAACGTCCGCTGCGCAGCAGCGGATACAAGGCCCGACCAACCCTCGCACAGGCCCAAGAAGAACGTCGTGCTCGCGAGGCCGAATTCGCGCGAGCCGGAGACCGCCAGCGTGACGACGCACCGCGCCGAGGTCCCTTCGGTCGAGACGGTCGCCCGGAAGAGGACTGGCGGGGGGATGCGCGCACCAACCGGACGGACCGGAGTCGCCCCCCGCTTCCAGCGCGCACCCCTCCCGCGGACCCCCGAGGACCTTCCTCAACCGGCCCACGCAGCGTCGCCAATCGGCAGATGCGGGAACGCCTTGCTCCGGCGACCGTGGCCCCCACACGCCCAGCTCACCCCTCGGTGCCTTCCCCATCCTCGCGTGAGGCGTTGGTGGATCCGACACGCCCCATGGATGGGGATCGGCTGTCCAAGCGCATGACGGCCCTGGGTCTGGCGTCGCGTCGCGAGGCCGATGCCTGGATCGAAGCCGGCTGGGTGCGGGTCAACGGCGAAATGGCCGTGTTGGGACAGCGGGTCCATGAATCCGACCGCATTGAGGTGGATCCGGCCGCTCATCGCGAACAGGCCAAACGGGTGACGATCCTGTTGAACAAACCCGTGGGATTCGTCAGCGGACAGCCTGAAGACGGTTACGAAGCCGCCGTTACCCTCGTCCGCCCGGAAAACCACTGGAACGAGGATCGCTCGGGCAAACGCTGGCATCCCGGCCACCTGCGCGGGCTTGCCCCCGCGGGCCGACTCGACATCGACTCGGTGGGGCTGTTGGTTCTGACCCAGGATGGCCGCTTGGCCAAGGCCCTGATCGGTGACGATTCCAAGGTCGAAAAAGAGTATCTGGTGCGGGTTGTCCATGAGCGGGGAGGCCGACTTTCCGAACAGGAACTGGCTTTGCTCAACCACGGCCTGGAACTGGATGGTCGCCCTCTGCGACCCGCCAAAGTCAGCTGGCAAAACGAAGATCAATTGCGCTTTGTCCTGCGGGAAGGCAAGAAACGACAAATTCGAAGAATGTGCGCTGCCGTCGGTCTGAAGGTCGTTGGACTGAAACGCGTACGCATAGGCTCGGTGGTTCTGGGAAAATTACCGCCCGGGCAATGGAGATACCTGAGGGACGACGAATTCTTCGGGTAAACGATATTCGGGTCTGATTCAAGAAAATATCGACAATTTCCAGCCACATAGAGCGAAAAGCAATTTGTCACGATCTTCCGGGTTCCCACCGACGGAAATACTTTTCCGTACCACTACAGTGCCATCAGGACCAAAGTGAAACTTTTGATAATGGTCCACGATCAGGGAACTACGGATGACCTACAACAACTTCAACGCCCCCCGCGCCACCGCAGCGCACCGCCAACGGCTGATGGATGGGATGATTCAGTGCCTTGAGAAACAGGGGTACGAAGGCACCACCATCGCTGACATCGCCTCTGCGGCTCACGTGTCCAAGCGCACGTTTTATGAACACTTTGCCTCCAAGCAAGACTGCCTGGTGGCGCTGTATCGGCAAGGATTGAACGAAGCCCTGGACCGCATGCGCAAGGCCGCGGAAGCCACTCCGTCCAGTGGAGATCGAGTCGAGGCTGCTCTTCGGGCGTTGTTGGAGCACTTTTCGATCAACGCCGTGCGCTCCAAGGCCGTGCTGTTGGGTGTGATGGGATTGGGAGAACTTGGGCTCAAGCTCAGACAGCAGGGTCAGCGCGAGTTGATTCTCGTGTTGGCAGACCACGCTGGCATCGAAACCCAAAGCCTTCCGCCGTTGTTCATGGAAGGAATGATGGGCATCGTTTCCGAATGGACCTTCTCGGCCTTTCTCTCCGGGCACACCGAAGACCTTCCGGATCGTGCGGCCCAGGCCGCGCTTCTGAT
>CAYRBG010000099.1:0-6399 GCA_964422355.1 uncultured Sphaerotilus sp.
TGTCGCCGGTGTGCAGGTTGAAGCGGCGGATCTGGCTGGGCGAGAGGTAGATGTCGTCGGTGCTGGCCAGGAAGCTGGTGTCCGGCGAGCGCAGGAAGCCGAAGCCGTCGGGCAGCACTTCGAGGACGCCGTCACCGAAGATCTGCTCACCCTGGCGGGCCCGCTTCTTCATGATCGCGAACATCAGCTCTTGCTTGCGCATGCGCGTGCTGTTCTCGATTTCGAGCGTCTCCGCCATCTGGACCAGGGCCGAGATGTGCAGGGCTTTGAGTTCGGAAAGATGCATGGGGAGAAGTTTCCCGATTGGCAGAGGCCACGCGCTGCCTGTCGCGTCGCCGAAGGGGCCGGTCACCCTCTTGATCGCGGCCATTCGGGCCGGATCACACGTGAGCCTTGCGCGGTTCGCAGAACATCATGGAAACCGGGATGCTTGACCGCATCCCTGCCATGGGCTCATCACTGGGGAGGAGGGGGCCGACGCTGCGTCCGCCTTGGGCATCCGATGGGGATGCGCTGCCGTTGGGGCGCAGTGGCAAATTCGACGCGGCCATTTCGACCGCGTCTTGAGGGGGATTATAGATGGGCGTCGATGAAGGCCGTCAATTGGGCCTTGGACAGGGCGCCGACCTTGGTGGCGGCCAGTTCACCGCCCTTGAAGACCATCAGCGTCGGGATGCCGCGGATGCCGTACTTGGCGGGGGTTTCGCGGTTCTCGTCGACGTTCATCTTGGCCACGGTCAGGCGGCCGTCGTAGGCGCCGGCCACTTCGTCCAGGATGGGGGCGATCATCTTGCAGGGGCCGCACCACTCAGCCCAGTAGTCCACCAGGACGGGCTTGTCGGACTTCAGAACGTCGCTGTCGAAAGACGCGTCGGAAACGTGCTTGATGAGGTCGCTGCTCATGGGGGATCCGTCAAATGGGGTTGTCCGCAGAGGTCTGCGGGGCGAAAACTCTTTTCGAGATTGTGGCACGAACCCTGTCTCGCGCTTTGCTGGCTTTTCTATGGCCGCGATAGTGCCCGTGCATCGCTGCACGCGTCGGGGAAGTGTCGACGTCCATTTGCCGGGTTCCCGGTGCGTTGTTTGCGCTTTCGGGTGAGTGGTGGGAACGGTTCAATCGGGTGGAGAGCCTTGCCTGCCCATGTCCGAGATCGCCACCCCTGCTGCGTCGACTTCGACGAGCCCCTCGCGGAGCGCCACCGGCGCACCGCTGGACCGGCGTTTCGGTCCGTTTCTGCTCAAACATTCGCTGGGGCACTCCACGCGCAGCATGGCTTGGCAGGCCGTCGACACCCGCACACAGCAGACCGTGTGGCTGATGATGCCGCGCAAGACACCGGGCGGCGAGTCGGAGCTGAGGGCGTGGCTGGCCAGGGCGCAGCAGGCTGGTCGGGTTCAGCATCCGGCCATCGGGCAGCAACTGCAGGCCGAACATGTGGCGGGCAAACCCTACGTGGTCTATGAGTCCCGACCGGGGTGGATCCCGCTGAACCGCCATCTCAAGGAACAGGCTTGGCCATCTCTGGATGAGGCGGTTCAGTGGTGCCTGGATCTGCTGGGCGGGGTGGCCTATGCCCACGAGGCGGGTGTCATCCATGGAGACCTGGGCCTGCACAGCTTGGCCATCGACGGGCAAGGCCGCTTGCGCATTTGGGGCTGGGCTGCGTCGACGATTGAAGTGCCGTCGTCATCGGGATCGTTGGGGTCGGCGGGTTATGTGCACGAGATCCGGCACGCGGCCGATTTCGACGTCGGGGTGGCCGGTCTGTTGCTGTATCACTGGCTGAGTCGGCAGTGGGCATTGGAAGACTCGGATCTGCCGACGGCCATGGGCCGTCTGCACCTGGACATCGTTCGCCTGCCCTGGAACCTGCCACGGCCGGTGCCTGAAGCCCTTCGGGCCATCGTCAACCGCGCGGTGCACCGGCACGGGCGCCGCCGCTATGTCAGCGCGCGCAGCTTTGAGCGGGCCCTGGATGGATGGCGCCAGGTTCAGCGCGAAGAGCATGGTGGTGCCTTGGTCCTGCTGAAGGGGCGACTGGATACGGTTGGGCATTTGCCGGCGTTGCCCGGCATCGCTCAGCGGGTGACGCAGCTGGCTCGCATGGAGAACCGGCGCCTGGACGCCCTGTCGGATGTGATCCTGCAGGACCCGGCGCTGTCGTTCGAGTTGCTGCGGCTGGTCAATGTGCGCCGGGGGGCCAAGAGCCTTGAGGATCCTGTGACCACGGTGCGACGTTCCATCGCGCTCATCGGTCTGGCGGGTGTGCGTCACAGTGCCGCGGCCTTGCGGTCTTGGCCCGGTCCATTGGATCTGGACGGCTCCCGTGCCTTGTATGCGGGCATGAAGCGCGCATGGCTGGCAGGTCACATCGCCGAGCTGTTGTGTCCGGGTGGGCTGGATGCGGAAAGTGCCCTGTTGGCGGCTCAGTTGCACCACCTTGGGCGCTTGCTGGCGCTGTATCACTTTCCGAGCGAGGCGGTGCAGATCCGCCAGTTGATGCAACCTTATGCCCACCCTACCGACGGGGCACCCGTGCCGGGTTTATCCGAAGACGCAGCGGCGATGGCAGTGCTGGGGGTGGATCTCGACAGCCTGGCTGCAGCCATGGCCCAGCACTGGGGACTGGGTGAGGCCGTGCTGGCCATGATGCAACCCTTGCCCGAACGCCAGCCGGTGCGCAGCCCTCCCAGTCAGACCGGATGGATTCGTTTGGTGGCGAGTTGTGCCAATGAGATTCTGCGGGCCCGCGATTTGCCGGCACCCAAAGCCAAGCTTCGATTCGAGCGCATCGCCACGCGTTATCGACAGTCTCTCGATCTGACGGTGGAGGAAATTCAGGACATCGTGGCGCGTGCGAAAGACCTGTTGAGGGGGCACCTCACACCTTCAAAGTCGCGCTCGTCCAGTTCGTCCAGCGACGGCAGCGAGACC
This sequence comes from uncultured Sphaerotilus sp., assembly GCA_964422355.1. Classification (GTDB taxonomy): domain Bacteria; phylum Pseudomonadota; class Gammaproteobacteria; order Burkholderiales; family Burkholderiaceae_C; genus Sphaerotilus. The sequence continues at coordinate 2,936 of CAYRBG010000099.1, forward strand.
CTCGAAACCGCCTGACGGTTGAGGCCTGGGTTCAGGATCCATCGAGAGGGTGAGCGGGCTTCCACGGCCCGAACTTCTCGGCCAAAAAGGCTTCGCCCCGCTCCAGCACGAAGTAGCGCAAGGCCTCGGCTGCCGGCGACAGCACGCGGGCCTGCATGTGGACGATGTTCCAGGCACGGACCACCGGTGTGCCCTTCACGTCGAGCACGTGGATCAGGCCCTGCTGAAGCTCCTGGCCGATGGTGTGCATCGAGACGAAGCCCAGCCCCAGACCGGCCATCACCGCCTGCTTGAGCGTCTCGTTGCTCGGCACCTGCATCTTCAGCCGGGACTCCACATGGGCCTCGCTGAAGAACCGCTCCATGGCGGCGCGGGTGCCCGAGCCCGGCTCCCGCGCAATGAAGTCGAACGGACGCAGATCCTCGATGGTCAGGGGCTCTTCGCTCACCAGCGGGTGGTCCGGGGCACTCACGAAGACATGCGGGTGCGCGGCGAACGGCTCGGCGCGGGTGCGCAGTTCCCGGGGCGGCCGGCCCATCACGGCGATGTCGACCTCGTTGGCTTGCAGCATCCGCACCAGCTCGTCGCGGTTGCCCAGGGCCACCTTGAGCTCGACGCCGGGATGGCCGCGCTGGAATTCCGACAGCAGTTGCATCAGGTAGTACTTGGCCGTACTGACCATGCCGACCGTGAGCACGCCCGTCTCGGCGTGCTGCAGACGGGCCGCGACGTCCTCGGCCTCCTTCAATGTGGCCAGGATGCGGCGCGCGTAGACCAGCATGTACTCGCCCGCGGTGGTCAGGCTCACCTTCTTGCCGGCCCGCTCGAACAGCGCCATGCCCACATGGCCTTCCAGCTCCTTGACCTGCATGGTCACGGCCGGCGGGGTGAGGTGCAGGGCCTCGGCGGCGCGCGCGAAGCTGAGGTGACGCGCCACCTCGTTGAACACGCGCAACTGGCGAAAGGTGGCGTTCTTCATTCAGGTATTGCTGAAGTCATTGGCAAGCAAGATTGAATTTACCTTACTCGTCGCCTTTCCTAAAGTGCCTCCAAGCCCCTCGCGGGAAGCCACCCCAACGGAGACACGACCATGGACCAAAGCGCACGCTACGCCGACCTCAGCCTCAACGAAGCGGACCTGATCCGCGAGGGGCGCCACATCCTCGTGGCCTACAGGATGAAGCCCAAGGCCGGGCACGGCTACCTGGAGGCCGCGGCGCACTTCGCCGCCGAATCGTCCACCGGCACCAACGTCGAGGTGAGCACCACCGACGACTTCACCCGCGGCGTGGACGCGCTTGTCTATCACATCGACGAGGCCACCGAGGACATGCGCATCGCCTATCCGCTGGACCTGTTCGACCGCAACATCACCGACGGCCGGATGATGATGGTGTCGTTCCTGACCCTATGTATCGGCAACAACCAGGGCATGGGCGACATCGCCCACGCCAAGATGATCGACTTCTGTGTGCCGCCGCGGGCCATCCAGTTGTTCGACGGCCCGAGCAAGGACATCTCCGACCTGTGGCGCATCCTGGGCCGCCCCGTGAAGGACGGCGGCTACATCGCAGGCACCATCATCAAGCCCAAGCTGGGCCTGCGCCCCGAGCCCTTCGCCAAGGCCGCGTATGAGTTCTGGCTGGGCGGCGACTTCATCAAGAACGACGAGCCGCAGGGCAACCAGGTCTTCGCGCCGATGAAGCAGACCATCCCGCTGGTACGCGACGCCATGCGCCGAGCGATGGACGAGACCGGCGAGGCCAAGCTGTTCTCGGCCAACATCACCGCCGACGACCACCACGAGATGGTGGCCCGCGGCGAATACATCTTGGAGACCTTCGGGCCGGATGCCGACAAGGTGGCCTTTCTGGTCGACGGCTACGTGGGCGGCCCCGGCATGATCACCACGGCGCGGCGCCACTTCGCCAACCAGTATCTGCACTACCACCGCGCCGGCCACGGGGCCGTGACCAGCCCGAGCGCCAAGCGCGGCTACACCGCCTACGTGCTGGCCAAGATGTCGCGCCTGCAGGGGGCCAGCGGCATCCACGTGGGCACGATGGGCTACGGCAAGATGGAAGGCGAAGCCGACGACCGCGCCTGCGCCTACATCATCGAGCGCGACAGCTACACCGGACCGGTCTACCACCAGGAATGGCTCGGCATGAAGCCGACCACGCCGATCATCTCCGGCGGCATGAACGCGCTGCGCCTGCCCGGCTTCTTCGAGAACCTGGGGCACGGCAACGTCATCAACACCGCGGGTGGGGGCTCCTACGGGCACCTGGACGGCGCGGCGGCCGGCGCCCGTTCGCTGCGCCAGGCCTACGAGTGCTGGAAGGCCGGGGCCGATCCGCTGAGCTGGGCCCGCGAGCACCGCGAGTTCGCCCGGGCGTTCGAGTCCTTCCCCAAGGATGCCGATGCGCTCTATCCCGGCTGGCGCGCCGTGCTGGGTTGAGGGGACGGTGCCATGCTGCAAGCGCTGATCTTTGACGTCGACGGCACCCTGGCCGACACCGAGAGCGCCCACCTCGCGGCCTTCAACCAGGCCTTTGCCGAGGCCGGGCTGGACTGGCAGTGGGACGTGCCGCTCTATACGAAGCTGCTGGAGGTCTCCGGCGGCAAGGAGCGCATCGAGGCCTACTGGACCTCGCGCCAGGACCGCCCCAGGGAGATCGACGGTGCAGCCATGGCCCAGACCATCGCCCGCCTGCACGAGCTCAAGACCGCGGCCTACGAACGGGCGGTCTCGGAAGGCCGCGTGCCGATGCGCGACGGGGTCGTGGCGTTGCTGGAGGCGGCTTGCCGCGATGGCCTGCGCCTGGCCATCGCCACGACGACCTCGCCCGTGAACGTCGCCAGCCTGCTGCGGCACTGGATGGGCACCGACTGGGCGCGCTGCTTCGAGGTGATCGAGGACGCCTCGACCGCGCCGCGCAAGAAGCCCGATCCGTCGGTCTACCGGCAGACGCTGCAGCGCCTGAACCTGCCCGCGTCGGACTGCCTGGCCTTCGAGGACTCGGTCAACGGACTGCGCGCCGCGCGTGGCGCGGGCCTGGCCACCGTCATCACGCCCAACGGGTTCACGGCGCACCACGACTTCACCGGCGCCCTGACGGTGCTGCCGGACTTGCGCGGCGCGACGCTGGAGCGCCTGCGCGAGTGGCACGCGCAGGCCGTGCCGGCCTGACGCCATCGTCCCCATTGATTCAAGCCTTCACCCACAGGACGCCCGCCATGACTGCCCCGGTCCGTATCGCCCCCTCGCTGCTCTCCGCCGACTTTGCCCGCCTGGGCGAGGAGGTCCGTGCCGTCGAGGCCGCCGGCGCCGACTGGCTGCATTTCGACGTGATGGACCAGCACTACGTGCCCAACCTGACCTTCGGGCCGATGGTCTGCGAGGCGCTGCGGCCGCACACGACGCTGCCCATCGACGTGCACCTGATGGTCGAGCCGGTCGA
>CAYRBG010000099.1:6499-8632 GCA_964422355.1 uncultured Sphaerotilus sp.
GCCGGCAGCGCCGTCTTCGGCGCCCCGGATCCCGAAGGCGGCTACCACGGCGTGCTCTCGGCCCTGCGCCGGGCGGCCTCGGCAGGCTGATCGCCAGGCCCGCCCCCAAAACAACATTCACCGGAGACTCCCCATGTCCGTCACGCCCCGCACCACGCCCACGCTGACGCAGTTCCTGATCGAGCAGCGCCGTCGCCACCCCCAGGCCCGCGGTGATTTCAATGCGCTGATCCTCGATGTGGCCAACGCCTGCAAGGCCATCGCCAAGTCCGTGGCCTATGGCGCGCTGGCCGACCTGCTGGGGCACCACCCCGGCGAGGCGGGCGCGAGCGTCAACGTCCAGGGCGAGAAGCAGCAGAAGCTCGACGTGCTGAGCAACGACCTGTTCATCCGCATGAACGAGTGGGGCGGGCATCTGGCCGGCATGGCGTCCGAGGAGATGGAGACGCCCTACGCCATTCCCGAGCGGCTGCCGCGCGGCAAGTACCTGCTGGTGTTCGATCCGCTGGACGGTTCGAGCAACATCGACGTCAACGTCTCGGTGGGGAGCATCTTCAGCGTGCTGCGGGCGCCGCGCGATCTGGCCGAGGGGGCCGAACTGAAGGTCGAGGACTTCCTCCAGCCCGGATGCCGACAGGTGGCCGCGGGCTACGCGCTGTACGGTCCGACGACCATGCTGGTGCTCACGGTGGGCACGGGCGTCCAGGGCTTCACGCTCGATCCGGTGATGGGCGAGTTCATGCTGACCCACCCGGACCTGCACGTGCCCGAGGAGACGCAGGAGTTCGCCATCAACGCCTCGAACGCGCGTTTCTGGGAGGCGCCGGTCAAGCGTTATGTCGACGAATGCCTGGCGGGGCGCTCGGGCGTGCGCGGCAAGGACTTCAACATGCGCTGGATCGCCTCGATGGTGGCCGAGGCGCATCGCATCCTCATGCGCGGGGGCGTGTTCATGTACCCGCGCGACACCCGCGACACCTCGCGCCCGGGCCGCTTGCGCCTGCTCTACGAAGCCAACCCCATCGGATTCATCATGGAACAGGCGGGTGGGCGCGCCAGCACCGGACACCTGCCGGTGCTGGAGGTGCAGCCCCAGGAACTGCACCAGCGCATCGGCCTGGTCTTCGGCTCGCGCAGCGAGGTCGAGCGCATCGAGCGCTACCACGCCGAACCGCAGCACCGCGAGATCAGCAACCCGCTGTTCGTCGAGCGCAGCCTGTTCCGCGACTGACTTCCCCAATTCCAGAACCTGAACCGGAGACTCGCCATGTCCGAACGACATCCCATCATCGCCATCACCGGCTCGTCCGGTGCGGGCACGACCACGGTCACGCGCACCTTTGCCAACATCTTCCGGCGCGAGGGCATCACCGCCGCGGTGGTCGAGGGCGACAGCTTCCACCGCTACGACCGCAAGGAAATGAAGGTGCGCGGCGCCGAGGCCGAGGCCAAGGGCGACACCCACTTCAGCCATTTCAGCGCCGAGAACAACCTCTTCGGCGACATCGAGAACCTGTTCCGCACCTACGCCGAGTGCGGCCAGGGGCGCATGCGCAAGTACCTGCACAACGACCAGGAGGCCGCACCCTACCAACAGGAGCCCGGCACCTTCACGCCGTGGGAAGACGTGCCCGAGCACACCGACATGCTCTTCTACGAAGGCCTGCACGGCGCCGTCGTGACCAACGAACACAACATCGCCCAGTACCCGGACCTGCGCGTGGGCGTTGTCCCGGTGATCAACCTGGAATGGATCCAGAAGCTCTGGCGCGACAAGCACCAGCGCGGCTACAGCACCGAGGCCGTGACGGACACCATCCTGCGCCGCATGCCCGACTACGTGAACTACATCGTCCCGCAGTTCGCCCACACGCACGTGAACTTCCAGCGTGTGCCGATGGTGGACACCTCCAACCCCTTCATCGCGCGCGACATTCCGTCGGCCGACGAGAGCGTGGTGGTGATCCGCTTCGCCAACCCCAAGGGCATCGACTTCCAGTACCTGCTCAACATGATCCACGACTCGTGGATGAGCCGGGCCAACACCATCGTCGTGCCCGGCGGCAAGATGGAACTGGCGATGCAGCTCATCTTCACGCCCTTCGTGTGGCGGATGATGGAGCGCCGCAAGCG
>CAYRBG010000099.1:8732-10325 GCA_964422355.1 uncultured Sphaerotilus sp.
CGATGCAGCTCATCTTCACGCCCTTCGTGTGGCGGATGATGGAGCGCCGCAAGCGCGTGCTGGGCCTGGCCTGAAGGGAGCAATGGACATGACTTCCCAATCCGCACGCACATCCCACGGCACTTTGCTTTCGAGCCAGGGCGCAACACCCGAGGCGGCACGTCCGGACCCGGCCCTGGCCCGCCGCATGGCCAACGCGCTGCGCATCCTGGCCGTGGACGCGGTCGAAGCCGCCAAGAGCGGCCACCCTGGGGCCCCGATGGGCATGGCCGAAATGGCCGAGGCGCTGTGGCATCGCCACCTGCGTCACAACCCGGCCAATCCGCACTGGCCCGACCGCGACCGATTCGTGCTGTCCAACGGCCACGGCTCGATGCTGCTCTATGGCCTGCTGCACCTGACCGGCTACGACCTGCCGATGGACGAACTGCGCCGCTTCCGCCAGCTGCACAGCAAGACGCCCGGCCACCCGGAAGTCGACGTCACGCCCGGAGTGGAAACCACCACCGGCCCGCTCGGTCAGGGCCTGGCCAACGCCGTGGGCATGGCGCTGGCCGAGAAGCTGCTGGCCGCCGAGTTCAACCGCACGGTCGATGGCCAGGCGCTGGACCTGGTGGACCACTTCACCTACGTCTTCCTCGGCGATGGCTGCATGATGGAAGGCCTCAGCCACGAGGTCGTGTCGCTGGCCGGCACGCTGCGGCTGAGCAAGCTGGTGGCGCTGTACGACGACAACGGCATCTCGATCGACGGCCGCGTCGAAGGCTGGTTCGCCGATGACACGCCCGCGCGTTTCGAGGCCTGCGGCTGGCACGTGATCCGCGCGGTCGATGGCCACGACGCCGACGCCGTGGACGCCGCGCTCCGTGCCGCCCGCCGGCAGGGCGCGCGCTCCGACGGCAAGCCCACGCTGATCTGCTGCCGCACCGTCATCGGCCAGGGCTCGCCCGGCAAGGCCGGCACGCACGACGTGCACGGTGCCGCACTGGGCGCCGCCGAGGTGGCCGCCACCCGCGAGGCGCTGGACTGGCCGCACGGCCCGTTCGAGATTCCGGAGGACATCGCCGTGGCCTGGGACGCCCGCGAGCGCGGCGCCGGGCTGGAGCGCGACTGGCAGGCGCGGCTGGACACCTACCGCCAGCACTTCCCGACCGAAGCCGCCGAGTTCGAACGCCGAGTGCGTGGCGATCTGCCCCAGGGCTGGCAGGACGGCCTGAAACAGGCCTTCGCCGACATCGCTGCGCGAGAAGCCGCCGTGGCCACCCGCAAGGCCAGCCAGAACGCGCTGGATGCGCTGGCCCCGCTGCTGCCCGAGTTCTTCGGCGGCAGCGCCGATCTGACCGGCTCGAACCTGACGAACTTCCGCGGCTGCACCCTCGCCGGCCGTGATCGCCCCGGCAACCACCTGTCCTACGGCGTGCGCGAGTTCGGCATGGCCGCGATGATGAACGGCATGGCGCTGCACGGCGGCCATCTGCCCTTCGGCGGCACCTTCCTCACGTTCTCGGACTACAGCCGCAACGCCATCCGCATGGCCGCGCTGATGAAGCGTCGGGTCGTGCACGTCATGACGCACGACTCCATCGGCCTGGG
>CAYRBG010000100.1:0-10323 GCA_964422355.1 uncultured Sphaerotilus sp.
GTCGACAGGTCCGTGCGCAGCACCTGCCGATGCCCTCCGACGTAAACCCCAAGAGCCTGAGGCAACCCCAAGCCATAGTTCAAGCGGGGCGTGGCCTGGAACACCAGCTTGTCGCCGGGCAACAGACCCAAGGTCTGCTTCAGCGTGGCGTTCATCTGCAGCACCGCCACCTGATTCCCCTCCACCGCGGTGGGAGCCTGTACGGTGAACTGACTGTCGTTGCCGGAGACCGCCGCCGCGCCACTGAACAACCAGCCCGTCGCCCCCTCGGGGCGATATGCATAGGTTCCGGCGGCCAGACTGGGCACTTCAAATCCCTCGTTCACCACCTTTCCCGACGTGAGCGCTGTCGCTGCAGGCACCACCTGCACAGCATCGATCAACGCGGCCTGGTCGACCCCCTCGCCGGAGGTCATGCCGCGGATCTCCACCCGATGGTCCCCTTCGGCCATGCCCGCCATGGTCAGCGTCACGCGGTGCAGGCGCCATCCATCGTTGCGGGTCGGGGTGAGGGTGTCGCCTTGCTGCACACCATCGACAAACACAGCCAGGATCTGGTCTCCGGTGGAATGGTTCTGGCGCTGGATGGCCCTGAACCGCAGCTCATCCCCTGGCCGGACCCGAAGCACCTGAGAAATCGCGCTGTCGTTCTGCAAGGCCACCATCTGTGAGCCCGCGCCCGAAGTGCCCACGCCCGAAGAGAAGCGGCTGTCTGTGGCCGAAAGCGCGGCCGAGCCCGTGAAGGTCCAGCCGGCCACATCCGTCGGCAGGGTCCGATGCTCCCCGGCCGCCAGCACAGGCGACTCGAAACTGCCGTTGCTCACGGCATCGCTCAACACAGGTGCCGCGGGAATCTCCGCCTCGGCCGCCACCGCTCCCGTGGAAGACGACGGGACGGTCGCGGCAGACGACGACGCTGTCGTTCCCCCGCCGCCGCCACAGGCCGCCAGACAGGCCACCCCCACGACGGCAGCCGCCCCACGCCAGACTCGATTCACCACACTCAACGCCATCGGCCTCTCCAAGCTTGTTCAGATCCCGGGTCAAGTACCCGTCTGTGAAGGCATTCACAATGAACGCATCGGAACACACGCTTGAAATGGGCGCCAACCCGCCGGTGGGGGCCGCGGCTGCGCAAATCCGCAGCATTCGGAAATCGCACCACGTCGCAACGGTCCGGACCCCGTGTTCACAGGATCTCTTGCTTTCCCTTCATGACACCCAACACCAACCCCTGCACCGCCTGCGGCGCCTGCTGCGCCTGTTTTCGCGTCGACTTCTCCGTCGACGAACTGCTGAGCCAAGGCGGCAGCGTTCCCGACGGACTCACCGTGCCGGTCACCTCCACGCTTGCTCGCATGCGAGGAACGGACCACGCGTCTCCCCGCTGCGCCGCGCTGACCGGCCAAGTGGGCCAGGATGCGCGCTGCGGCATCTATGAATGGCGCCCCGGCCCCTGCCGCGAGTTTGGTGCCCTGGCACCGCTGGGACGCGGCGACGAGGCCTGTGCGCGGGCCCGGCGCAAACACGGTTTACCGGCGTTGGAGGAATGAACCGTCACCCCTGATCGATCGATGAAGCCCCTGAATCTGCCGCTTCTTTGAGCAATCCAACCCCGCTCGTTGCAGATCAAGCACTTGCACCCGACCTCCCCGTCTTGTCCACAGTGTTGTCCCGAGAAAGTGTGCACGGCCCTTTTCGCGCCAAGTTATCCACAACCCTCAACCATCATCCCACCCCCGTCCGTTCGTGAAAAAAGCATGTCAAGATCTTGACAAACCAGCAATCCACGACAGGCCACCTTGGGTTCACCCCATCTGCCCGTTTCTGCAGCAATCCAACTTTTTCCTTTTGAAATCAATGGATTGACACATCGCCCCATGGACTTTCCACAACGTTATCCAGAGGCACTGTGGAACCTGTGCGATGTTCACGCACAGCTGTGACTCATCCACAGGCTGCCGACTTGTCCACAATCTTCGCGTGGGAAGCCCCACCGCCGCGGCGCCGAAAAATCAATCGTCGCGCCGCCGGCTCCAGGCGATCACATCCCGCGCGGCCGCACGGCCGCTGGCCAGACAGGCCGTGAGCAGGTAGCCCCCGGTGGGAGCCTCCCAATCGACCATTTCCCCAGCGCAGAACACGCCCGGCAGGCGGTACAACATCGACGGCACCCGATCGTCGAAGGCGGCGAAGCGCACGCCCCCTGCACTGCTGATGGCCTCATCTAGGGGCCGAGGAGACACCAGCCTCACCGGCAAGGCCTTGATCCGGGCGGCCAGGGCCGCCGGCTGAGCCAGCATCTGTGCCCAGGCGTCCGCACTTGCGCCTTCCCGCAACAGCGCCGCCTTCACGCCCGACAGGCCGGTCTGAGCCTTGAGGTGGTTGGTCCAGGACCGCGCACCGCGCCCTCCGGACAGGGCGCTGGTCAGCTCCTGCACAGAGCGATGCGGAAGCAGATCGAGCGCAGGTTCGGCAAAACCGTCCCGCTCGATCAGTTCGCGCAGATCGGCCCCGGCGGCGTACATCAGCGACCCCTCCAGCCCATGCTCGGTCACCACGGCCTCGCCGAGGCGCTCGAACCGTCGGCCCCCCGCGGTCGTGAAGTGCAGGCCGATCCCCTTGAGCGGTGCCCCCGCATGGCGGCTGCGCAGCACCTCGCTCCAGACCGCGTTGAAACCGCAGTTGGCCGGCTTCAGCGGGGACACCTCCACCCCCCGCCCGGCCAGCCAAGGCTGCCAAGCCCCGTCGGATCCGAGCCGGCTCCAACTGCCGCCCCCCAGCGCCAGCACCACCGCATCGGCCGCATGCTCGATCGGCCCGGAAGGGGTGTCGAACGCGAGCCTCCAGGGCCTCCGCTCGCTCCCGCCCGCCAAGGCACCGGTCCAGCGGTGACGCACATGCAGGCGCAGGCCACGGCGGCGCAGGCGGTGCAGCCACGCGCGCAGCAGCGGCGCGGCCTTCATCTCTTGGGGGAATACCTTGCCGGAACTGCCGACAAAGGTGGGAATCCCCAGCCCCTCGGCCCATGTCCGCACGGCAGCGCCATTCATCACCTGCATCCACATGGCCATGTGCGGGTCGGGCGGATCATCAAAAGCTCGCGGCGCGGCCCCGGTGCGAAAACGCCGCACAAAGTCCTCGGCCGGTTCGGCATGGGTCAGATTGAGCCCTCCCTTGCCGGCCAGCAGGAACTTGCGGCCGACCGAGGGCATGGCATCGAACAGATCAACCTGCATTCCGCCGGCCAACAGGCCCTCGGCCGCCATCAGCCCGGCGGGGCCACCGCCGATCACCAGGACCCTCCCCCCACTGTTCGGACTTGACGCCAACGGCGCCTCGGCAGGTGTCGGGGGCATGAAGGACCTTCCAGGGTTGCGACGGGCAGCGAGTCTAGGCCATCCCCAAGAACACCACATGAGCCTCGTCGGTCTTCGGGACGCCACGGGTACGGTCCAGAACCTCGGCTCTGCTAGCATTTGCACATCGCCAATCGCGAAATAAATCACAAACTCCGACCAGACGCGCCCCTCAGCGGTGACGTCCTGAGCGGGGGGGAGTCCGACATGCTTTTGACCTGGTTTCGCCGCTGGGTTTCCGGCTTGCGCTTTTGGCGTGAGTCGGAGCCCGATGTGTCCCATTCCGACTGGGCTGAACTGAGATCCGCCTTGCAGGAAGCCAAGACGGTGGTGCACACCACTCAGCGGCGGCGGGACTCCTGACGCCAACGTCCAACCGCAAGGTCTGCGGTGACCTTCAACGCGCGCCCCACAAGGCGCACGCGACGATCACGGCCAGAACGCCGCTCAGCCACCCCATCATCAGCCGCCGCCACAGGGCCGGCGCTTGGCGCAACTCCATGAAGTCGAGGGCGATCCACCGCCCCTTGACCCAGGCCAGCCCGAAGATCAGGGCCAACGCGCCGATCCCTCCCGAATGCGAGACCCCGCTTTCGCCGGCCCACCAGGTCAGCGCGGTGGCGGCCATCAGTCCTGTCCAGATCTTCACGATCGAAGTGCGAGTCACGGTTTCACCTCCCCCTTGGTTCGTCAGCGCAGCACGTACACCAGCGGGAACAGCACGATCCACAGCAGGTCGACCATGTGCCAGAACGCGGCCCCAGTCTCCGGGGCATGCACATCGTGCGCGCCGTAGGCCCCCTGCGCCGTGCGCACCGCCAGGATGCCGATGAACACCACCCCCACCGCCACGTGCAGAAAATGGAACCCGGTGAGGAGCAGGTAGAACATCCAGAAGGTGTTGGTCGTCAGGTCGATCCCGGCCTCGAACTTGGCGGCGTATTCAAACCCCTTGATCGACAGAAAGCCCAGCCCGCACGCCCCCGCGGCCAGCCACCAGCCCAGCGCCTGCGACCGCGCATCCTCGCGCAGCGCGTGCACCGCCAGCGCGACAAAGGCGCTGCCCGTCACCAGAAGCACGGTGTTGACCCCTCCAAAACGCAGGTCCAGCAGAGCCTGCGACTGCGCGAAAACCGCCGGCTCCAGCACCCGCGCCACCGAGAACGAGCCAAAAAGCAAGGCAAAGGTGAGCAGCTCCGCCAGGATCAGAAGCCACACCGCCAGGTCGCCACGCAGGCGGAGGGAAACGGGCATGGGTGCAGAAGAAGCAGGTTGAGACATGGGGAAGGGGCAGACAAATCCCGATCAGTCTAGTAGGAAATAAGCCCCGCTCACGCCGCTGCACATGATCGGGCGCAATGCCATGTCTTGAACAATGACAAGCCCCGCCTCCCTCGAGTCAAGGGCGCGTGAATAGCGCACACACGCACCGAACAAGGGCATTGGGCCGAGACCCGCGCGTACCGATGATCTGCCCGTCGGGTGCCGCCAGGGCACCCGACGTGTTTCATCCCTCGCAGGAATCTCGATGTCCAAGCTTTCCCACTCCACCCTGACCCTGGCGCTCGCCGCCGCCCTGCTGACCGGGTGCGGCAGCGACCTGCTCGGTGACAGCGACGCCACGCTGGACGACGCCGGCATCCGCAGCACGGTCACCACCGCCAACATCAACTACTACAACGTGTCGAGCACGGGCTCCGGCACCACCGCCGGGACCCACCGCTGGGTGGCCGCGAGCGACGCCACGAGCACCGCCATTGCCGTCTACATCCCCACGCCGGCAAACAGCACCGAGACCGACCTGGCCAACAAGGTCCGCAACGCCATCGGCACCTACAACCGCAAACTGGCCGGGCTGGTGACGCTGACCGAGGTGTCCTCGGCCCCCGCCAGCGGTGGCTACCTGCGCGTCAGCTACTTGACCAGCTATGTGCCCACGGGCTCGACCAACTACTCGGGGTTCTGCGCCAACGTGTCCACGGGCGCCAACCAGGGCGATGTGGTGTTCCCCGACAGCACCACCGGCACCTTCAACAACGCCGTGGCCTGGATCAACCTCGGCAATGGCCACTGCGACGTGACGCAGGACATCGTCACCCATGAGGTGGGCCATGCGCTGGGCCTGGGCGCGCACTTCAACGGCTTCGGCGACGGTGACTCCATCTCCACCGCCTTCTGGGACGTGCTGGCCACCGTGTACGCCAACCCCGTCAACACGACGGCGGCACAGCTGACCATCCGACGCGCCGCCAACTGACCCCCACGCAGTCTCGGTCATTCGCGCCCCGCCTCACACACCCGTCCGACCCGGGTCGTGCTGTGGCGGGGCGCGGTCACATGCGCTCGAAATTTTCAGATTCCTCCGACATCGCCTCAAATCACGGGCTTCGACGCCAGATGACAACGTCGGCCGCCATGGATTTCGTGTTAAATCTCACGAACCGTCACCCCACAGGACCGACCGGGGCGACTCCAACCGTGAGGGAACCCATCCATGACCCGTCGCCTCCTGACCGTTCTTGGCGCCGCCGTGATCGCTTCCGCCAGCCTCTCGGGCTGCGGCTACAACGACTTCCAGCGCCTGGATGAGCAGACCAAGGCCGCCTGGTCCGAAGTGCTGAACCAGTACCAGCGCCGCGCCGACCTCGTGCCCAACCTGGTCGCCACCGTCAAGGGCGAGGCCAGTTTCGAGCAGGACACGCTGACCAAGGTCGTCGAGGCGCGAGCCAAGGCCACGAGCATCCAGGCCACGCCCGAGCTGATCAACGACCCGGCCGCCTTCCAGAAATTCCAGGCCGCGCAAGGCGAACTGCAGAGCGCCCTGAGCCGTCTGCTGGTGGTGTCGGAGAACTACCCCAACCTGAAGGCCAACCAGGGCTTCCAGGACCTGCGCGTACAGCTCGAAGGCACCGAGAACCGCATCACCGTGGCCCGCAACCGCTACATCGCAGCGGTCAAGGACTACAACGTGCTGGCCCGCAGCTTCCCGACCAACCTGACGGCCATGGCTTTCAGCTACCAGGTCAAGCCCAACTTCACGGTGCAGAACGAGGCAGAAATCTCGGCACCGCCCAAGGTGGACTTCGGCGCCGGCACGCCGGCGTCGCGTTGAATCTCGGCCCGATGGTTAACGGGCCGAACCGGATCTCTTCTTCGATGATGGCCCGTCTTGGTCACCTTGAACGCTCTGCCGGTGTGTCGCGCTGGCTCGCGACCCTGTCCACGGGGGCGCTCGGCCGAGCCCTGCTCCGGACCCTGATGGCGCTGGTACTGAGCTTGATGCTGCCGGCCACGGCCACGCTGGCGCAGCAGCTTCAGCCCGTGCCGCCGCTGACCGGTCACGTCATGGACCGCACCGGCCTGCTGTCGGCCGATCAGCGGCAATCGCTGGAAAGCCAGTTGCAGCAGCTGGAGTCGGACCTGGGCACACAGATGGTCGTGCTGCTGGTGTCGACCACGCAACCCGAGGACATCGCCGCCTACGCACAGCGCGTCGGTGACACCTGGAAGATCGGTCGCCGCCAGGTGGGCGACGGGCTGCTCGTCGTCGTGGCCAGTCAGGATCGGCGCGTGCGCATCGAAGTGGCCAAGTCCCTGGAGGGGGCCGTGCCCGATCTGGCGGCCAAACGCATCATTGACCAGGACCTGACCCCGGCTTTCAAACAAGGCCACTTTGCGGCCGGCCTTTCCAAGGCCGTGACCTCGTTGCGCCTACGCATTGCCGGCGAGGCCTTGCCGTTGCCGCCCTCGGCGGGACCGGCGCCCCAACACACCCCCGCGACGACCGAGGAGCTGGACTGGCCGTCGGTTGCACTGATCGCCTTTGTCGGCGCACTGATCGTCTCGCGGGTGCTGGGCAGCCTTTTCGGGCGGTGGCTGGGAGGCCTCGGAACAGGCGGTGTCCTGGGCTTCGCGGCCTGGACGTTCACAGGCAGCCTGCTCGTGGCCCTCGGCATCGGTCTGCTCGGTCTGTTCGCCGGCTGGATGCTGGGCGGCTTTGGTGGCAGTCTGGCGCAAAGCGCAAGCCGTCACGGCCCGGTCGTCTTCGGCCCCGGCGGGGGTTGGGGCGGCGGTGGCTTCGGCGGCTCCAGTGGCGGGGGCGGGGGTTTCAGCTCCGGCGGGGGTGGCGACTTCGGCGGCGGCGGCGCCTCGGGAGACTGGTGATGTGGACGGAACTCCGAGAACAGGCCCGGCGGCACTGGCGGCACGCCTGGACCCGCCCCGGACACGTGCGCCGCGCCATCGGATCGGCCGGACTGCAGCGACTGGAAGAAGCCGTGCGCGAAAGCGAGGCCCGACACCTCGGCCAGATCTGCGTGTGCATCGAAGCCGGACTGCCGGCCGCCGAGCTGCATGCGGGACGCACCCCGCGCGAACGCGCCATGGCCGTGTTCAGCGACCTGCGGGTGTGGGACACCGAGCACAACAACGGTGTGCTGATCTACCTGCTCATGGCCGACCGCGCCATCGAGATCGTCTCCGACCGGGGGCTGAACCGCCACGTCAGTCTGGCCGACTGGCAACTGGTGGCGCAAAACCTTGGGGCGGCCTTCCGGCAGGGGCGTTTCGAGCACGGTCTGGTCGAAGCCATCAATGCCGTGGACGATCTGCTGACCCGGCACTACCCGCGCCACGCCGGGTCGCCGGCTTCCGTCAACGAGTTGTCCGACGTGCCCCGCGTGATCTGAAACAAAGAAGTTTCCCCGGAACACGCTCGTCCTCCGACTTGGGCATGGATGGTGCTCGGGTCGATCGACGCCCTGCCGCCGGACATCCCTTCCTTCACCATGATTCCCATCCGTCCCATCCCCTCCCCCGCCTCGGACTCCCACGCCGCACCGCTCACCCTGGGTCACGAGGTGATCGACCACGACCATGCCGAATTCGTCGCGCTGGTTCGGACCCTGCAGGACTGCCCCGACGCCGAATTCGCCACAGGCTTTGCCGCCTTGGTGCAGCACGTGCAGGCGCATTTCGGGCGTGAAAACGCACTCATGGAGACCAGCGGTTTTCCCGCCATTCGGGAGCATCAGGGCGAACACCACCGCGTCATCGGCGAACTGCTGCAGTTCAAATCCCGGGTCGATCGGGGCCTGATCGAGTTTGGCCGCGCCTATGTGCGCGAGAGCGCACCTCCGTGGTTCAACCTGCACCTGCGCACCATGGACAGTGCGCTGGTGGCGCACCTCAAGCGCATGAGCGCGTCGGCCGCCGGACCGGTCTGACTTCCCCGCGCAGGCCGCGGGACTTCTGGTCGTCTGACCCCAGACACAATAGGCGCCCGTCGTCGAGTCTGGAGGTGTGCATGATCGGTGCTTTGAGCACTCTGCTGCTGTATCAGCTGGCCGGAGAGCTGCTGGCCCGCAGTCTGGAACTGAAGGTTCCGGGGCCTGTGCTGGGCATGCTGATGCTGTTCCTCACCCTCTGGTGGCGCGGTCGTGTCGGCCCGTCGCTGGAGGGCACGGCCCAGCAGTTGGTGCAACACCTGTCGCTGCTGTTTGTCCCGGCCGGCACGGGCGTGATGCTGCATCTCGACCGCATCGGCAACGAATGGCTGCCCATCGCTGTGTCGCTGGTGGTCAGCACCGTCATCGCTCTGGCCGTCACCGCTCTGGTCCTGCGGCTGCTGACCCGCAGTCACGGCCCCTCCGAGCAAGCCCCTGTGGAGAAAACGCCGTGAGGCCCCACCTTCAAGAAATTTGGGTCTACCTCGCCGCGTCTCCCCTGCTGGGCCTGACCGTGACCCTGCTGGCCTACCAGGCCGCACTGTGGATCCACCGCCGATCCGGCATGAACCCGTGGGCCAATCCGGTTCTGCTGGCCGTGGTCTTTCTGATCGCGGGGTTGTCGATGGCCGGCATTCCGTACCGTCAGTATTTTGACGGGGCCCAATTCGTGCATTTCCTGCTGGGTCCGGCCACCGTGGCCTTGGCGGTGCCGCTGTACTCGCAGTGGAACCGGGTCAAGACCATGGCCGGACCGATCGCTGTGGCCCTGGTGGTCGGCGCCTTGACGGCCGCACTCACCGCCATGGTGGTGGCCTGGATGCTCGGCGCGTCCGAAGCCACCCTGTTCTCCCTGGCGCCCAAGTCCGTCACCACACCGATCGCCATGGCCGTGGCCGAAGGCATCGGGGGACTCCCCTCGCTCACGGCGGTGCTGGTGATCACGACAGGCATTCTGGGCGCGGTGCTGGCCCGCCCCCTGTTCAACGCCATGCGCATCCAGGACCCCGCCATCCGCGGCTTTGCCGTCGGCCTGGCCTCCCACGGGATCGGCACGGCCCGCGCGTTTCAGGTCAGCCGGGAAGCCGGAGCCTTCGCGGCCTTGGCCATGGGGCTGAACGGTTTGGTCACCGCCGTCTTGCTGCCTGTTCTGGTTCCCGTCATCAAGGGCTGGCTGCACGGTTGAGGACCAGCGACCCCAAAAAGCACAAGGGGTCGCACCCCAAACAGATGCAACCCCTTGATTGTGTTGGTAGGCCGTGTTGGACTTGAACCAACGACCAAAGGATTATGAGCATGGTTACGGCTAATGTTGTTTTTCGCCTCTCGTCGCCATCTGCGGACAACGGACGTTAACAAACTCAACAGCCCTGCGGGTCAAACGGCAAGTCTCGGTAAACCGTGACCGGCCTCGATCAACGCTCGGCGTAGCAAGCGTGCGATCTATCTCTGCAAATGGCACGGGGCTCGTAGCCACCGCGTAGCAAGATTTCCCGCATGCACAAAGACCAACCAACCCCCAGCAACCGCCTTAATTTCACCAAGCGAGTCCTCGACCGGCTGACGCTGCCGTCCGAAGGCGTGGCCTACTTCTACGACACGGACACCAAAGGACTCGCGATCTGCGTCGGCAAAACAGGCCGAAAGAGTTTCTTGCTCTACCGACGCATCCAGGGCAGACCGGAGCGCATCAAGATCGGGCGCTACCCGGATGTGAGCATTGAGCAAGCTCGCAAGAC
>CAYRBG010000101.1:0-10279 GCA_964422355.1 uncultured Sphaerotilus sp.
CTGACCGAGTACGGCGACAAGCTCGAAGCCGGCGAGAAGGACAAGATCGAAGCCTCGATCAAGGACCTGGAAGAAGCCCTCAAGGGGGATGACAAGGCCGACATCGAAGCCAAGACCGAAGCCCTGATGACGGCCAGCCAGAAGCTCGGCGAGAAGATGTACGCCGACCAGCAGGCCGCCGCAGGTGCAGCCGGTGCGGCGGGCGCCGCCGGTGCCGGCGAAGCCCCCAAGGCCGACGGCAAGGGCGGTGACGACGACGTCGTCGACGCCGAGTTCAAGGAAGTCAAGAAGTGATCGTCGGGCGGGCCGAAAGGGCCGCCTGAGTTCCACGCCGCGCCCGGTCGCAGGTGGGTCCTTGGGGGCCTGTCTCACCCGCGCGGCGTTCCTGTTCCTGACACCCCAACCCCTCAACGCAGACCGATCCCATGGCCAAGCGTGACTACTACGAGGTTCTCGGCGTTGCCAAGACGGCCAACGACGACGAGATCAAGAAGGCCTATCGCAAGCTGGCGATGAAGTTCCACCCTGACCGCAATCAGGGGGACAAGGCCAAGGAAGCCGAAGAGAAGTTCAAGGAGGCCAAAGAGGCCTACGAGATGCTCTCGGACGCGCAAAAGCGTGCCGCCTACGACCAGTACGGCCACGCCGGCGTCGACCCCAACATGGGCGGCGGACGCGGCGGCCCGGAAGGTTTCGGCGGATTTGCCGAGGCCTTCGGCGACATCTTCGGCGACATCTTCGGCCAACAAGGCGGCGGCCGTCGCGGCGGTGGCCAGCAGGTCTACCGCGGCGCGGACCTGTCCTACGCCATGGAGATCACGCTCGAGGAAGCAGCCAACGGCAAGGAAACCCAGATCCGCATCCCCTCGTGGGAAGAGTGCGAGACCTGCCACGGCTCCGGCGCCAAGCCCGGCACGCAGCCCAAGACCTGCACGACCTGCCACGGTTCGGGCACGGTGCACCTGCGCCAGGGCTTCTTCAGCATCCAACAGACCTGCCCGCACTGCCACGGCACCGGCAAGATCATTCCCGAGCCCTGCACCAGCTGCAACGGCGCGGGCAAGATCAAGAAGCAGAAGACGCTGGAGGTCAAGATCCCGGCGGGCATCAACGAAGGCCAGCGCATCGCCCTGCGCGGCCACGGCGAGCCCGGCACCCAGGGCGGTCCGGCGGGCGACCTGTACGTCGAGATCCGCATCCGCGCGCACGACATCTTCGAGCGCGACGGCGACGACCTGCACTGCACCGTGCCGGTGGGCCTGACCACGGCCGCCCTGGGCGGCCCGATCCAGGTGCCGACGCTGGCCGGCCAGGCCGAGATCGACCTGCCCGAAGGCACCCAGCACGGCAAGACCTTCCGTCTGCGCGGCAAGGGCATCAAGGGCATCCGCTCCAGCTATCCGGGCGACCTGTACTGCCACATCGCCGTCGAGACGCCCGTCAAGCTCACCGAGCACCAGCGCAAGCTGCTCAAGGAACTGGACGAGTCGTTCAAGAAGAGCGGCGACAAGCATTCGCCCAACGCCAAGAGCTGGACGGACCGGGTCAAGGACCTGTTCAAGTAATCCTGCTGGTTTTCTCCCTGCCCAAGCCACCGCCGCTGCCGCGCCGGTGGCTTTTTCATTTGATCAGGCTCAAGTCGCAAAACACGTCGCCGATACCTTGAACAACCCCGTTCCTGATCGGCTGCCTGCCCATGATTCCACTGGACTCCACCATTCACGAGTGTCGCGCTCTGGTCATCGACGGCAACCCCACCTCGCGCAGTGTGCTGATGGCCATGCTGCGCGACTTCGGGCTGAAGGCCATCCTGCAGTGCGGCCGCGCCGTGGATGCCCGCCGCATCCTGGAGGAGCGCCAGTTCGACATCGTGCTGTGCGAACAGCACTTCGACGACGAGGTCATGGGCGGTCAAGACCTGCTCGACGACCTGCGCCGCAACAATCTCCTGCCCTTCTACACCGTGTTCATCATGGTCACGGGCGAGGCCACCTACGCCAAGGTCGCCGAAGCGGCCGAATCGGCCCTGGACAGCTACCTGCTCAAGCCGCACAACTCGCACATGCTGAGCAAGCGGCTCAAGGAGGCCCGCCACCGCAAGCGCGTGCTGCAGTACATCTTCACGGCCATCGAGGAAGAGCGCTACAGCGACGCCGCCATGATGTGCAAGGAGCGCTTTGAGCAACGCGGCGAGTTCTGGCTGTACGCGGCGCGCGTGGGGGCCGAGCTGTTCCTGCGCATCGGCGACCACGACGAGGCCCGCCGCATGTTCGAGGCTGTGCGCCAGGCCCGCGCCCTGCCCTGGGCCAAGCTGGGCATTGCACGGGCGGAAATGGCCGGCGGCAGCAACGGCCAGGCCAAACGCACGCTCGAATCCCTGATCGCCGACAACCCCGGCTACGCCGATGCGTACGACGTGATGGGCCGGGTCCAGGTGGAAAACGGCGACTTCGCCGGGGCCCTCGAAACCTACCGGCGTGCCTGCGAGATCACCCCCTCGTCGGTGAGCCGCCTGCAGAAGAACGGCGTGCTGGCCTTCTACAACGGCGAGTTCGGCGAAGCCGAGCGGCTGCTGGACCGCGCCACCTCGCTGGGCATCAGCAGCAAGATGTACGACCTGCAAAGCCTCGTGCTGCTGGCCCTGCTGAAATTCGATGCGGGCGACACGCGCGGCATGGCGCGCACCATCGACAACATCAAGCACCGCTACGAGAAGAACCCGGACAGCGTGCGCCTGCGTCGCTTCTTCGACCTCGGCATGGTGATGCAGAACATGGTGGCCCGACAGGTCGCCCGTGTCGTCGAAGGCGTCCGAGACCTGGCCACGGAAATCCTCAGCGAGGACTTCGACTTTGAATGCGCGGGCAACCTCCTGGCCCTGCTCACCCGCCTCTCGCGCACCGAGATCCAGCTGCCCGACGGCGAGATCTGGGTGGCCCGCATCGGCAAGCGATTCTGCACCTCCAAGACCTCATCGGAACTGCTGGCGGCCAACTGCATCAGCTCCGACGAGTACCAGGACCTGATCCGCGCACAGTTCCCGGTGATCAACAAGCTGGCCGAACAGGCCGTCGAGCAAAGCGTGAAGGGCTCCCCCCAGACCGCGGTGCAGACCCTGTTGAAGGACGGCGAAAAGACGCTCAACGCCAAGCTGATCGATCTGGCCATCATGGTGCTCAACCGCCACCGCGAGCGCGTCGACCTGTACGAGCCGATGATGGCCAAGGCCCGGGACCTGCACGACCGCTACTGCACCAAGGGCACGCGCATGCTCATGAACGAGCAGGGCCGCAGTGCGGGCGCCCTGGCCCTGCGTACCGGCGCCACACCGGCGACCGGCATTGCCACCCCCCCCAGCACGACGGCCATCGCGGCCTGACGCACGGATCAGAACAGGTCGCCCTGATCGGCGCTGCGCCGGGCCCGGAAGGCAGAAAAGTCCAGCTCGGGCACGGCCCCGTCCAGGCCAAAGCGGCCGGCGGCCTTGAGCACCCGCTGCCGGATCATCTGCGCCCACACGCCGTGGCCCTTCATGCGGTGGTCGAAGTCGGCGTCGTAAGTCTTGCCGCCGCGCATCTCGCGCACGCGCGCCAGGACCCGCTCGGCCCGCTCGGGCACGTGCTGCTGCAGCCACTGCTCGAACATCGGCGCCACTTCCCACGGCAGGCGCACCACCGTCCAGTGCACCGAGCGCGCCCCCGCCTTGGCCGCCGCTTCGACGATGCGCTCGATCTCCGGCTCGTTGAGGAAGGGGATGATGGGCGCCACGTTCACCCCCACCGGTACGCCGGCTTCGGACAAGGCCCGGATGGCGGCCAGTCGCCGCGCCGGCGCACTCGCCCGGGGCTCCAGGCGGCGTGACAGCCCCACGTCCAAGGTCGTCACGCTGATGAAGACCAATACTTGGCGGCGCTGCGCCATGTCGGCCAGCAGATCGAGGTCGCGCACGATGCCGCCCGACTTGGTCACCACCGAAAACGGGTGCTGGAACTCGTGCAGCACCTCGATCACCCGGCGGGTCAGGCGCAGGCGGCGCTCCACCGGCTGATAGGCGTCGGTGGCCGAGCCCAGGTTGAGCGGCAAAGGGCGGTATCCGGGCGCATTGAAGGCCGCACGCAGGCGCTCGGCCGCGTTGACCTTGGCCACCAGCCGGGTCTCGAAGTCCAGCCCCGGCGACAGGTTCAGGTAACTGTGCGTGGGCCGGGCGTAGCAGTAGATGCAGCCGTGCTCACAGCCGCGATAAGGATTGACCGAGAGCGCAAACGGCAGGTCGGGAGAGTCGTTCTTGGCCAGGATCTGCTGGGCCAGCTCTTCCCGCACCTCGGTGACAGTCAAAGCGCCGGGCGCGGGTGCTTCACCGGTCAGAACCTCCTGCACCTGCTGGTCCAGCGAACCCCAACCATCGTCCCAGCTCTGGCGCTGCACCGACTCGAAACGATGCGGCTCGCGCCACCCCGTGCCCCGCCCTTTGACGACCGGCGGCGCAGGCAGGGCCGCTCCGCCCGGATCGGTCACCTCCTCGTCGGGAGGAAACGGGTCAAACACTTCATCGGGTGACATGACTGTATTTTCATACAGTCTTTGTTGTTCCGATGATTCCGCACCCTCAGCCGGGACTTCGACGCAGCGCGCGCTCCTGCCGCACCGAGGCCGCGCGCAGGCGGGTCAGCGTCTGGTCGATGAAATCGATGTGGGCTTCGGCCGCCGCACGGGCGGCGGGCGCGTTGCGGTCGCGCACGGCGTGCCAGACGGCGCGGTGCTGGTCGAGCAGCTGCTGCGAGACCGTTCCCATCGCAAACAGGTTGGCGATGTTGTCCTGCACGTGGCTGTGCAGCATCTGCAGCAGACTCGCCGCCACGTGGGTGAGCAGCGCGTTGTGCGCGGCGTCGGCCAGGGCCTGGTGGAACTGGACGTCCACGTCGGAGGTGAGCTCCAGCCCTTCCTGACGGTGCGCAGCTTCCATCTGCTCGAACAGACCGCCGATGCGCTCCAGGTCGGCGGCGGTGGCACGTTCGGCGGCCAATTGGGCCACGGTGCCTTCCAGCATGCGGCGGAACTCCAGCACATCGCCGTGCAGCTCTGGGTGAGCCCCCAGCATTTCCTGCCATGGGTCGGCAAACCCGCTCTCCAGCCGGCTGGTCACGAACGTGCCGCCGCCCTGCCGCGCCGTCAGCAAGCCCCGCGCCGACAGCTTCTGGATCGCCTCGCGCAGCGAGGGGCGCGACACCCCCAACTGCTCCGCCAGTTGACGCTCCGGCGGCAGGCGGTCACCGGGCTTGAACGACCCCTCCAGGATCATCGTTTCGAGCTGCTGAACGATCTGGTCGGACAGGCGGGTGACGTTCAGCGGCTTGATCGGGACGGGCGTCTGTTCGGGCATGGCGAAGTCGGGGGGCACATGCCCCCACGGGCATCAAATTGGTCATACCAATGATACGACACCGAAAGAACACGTAGGGGACAACAGAAATATTGGTCTGACCAATTGACTATTTTGAATGATTCCAGGGTTTACCCCGGGTCAACAGCGTTGACCCATTCGCAAACCATCCCTAGATTAGCGCCCCGTTGACTCAATTATTGGCCTGACCAATTAACCAAGCGTTGTAGACATGTCACCCCAGCACCAGGCTTTCCTGACCGCGCTCACCCACCACGTCCCGGCCGAGCGGCTCGTCACCGATCCGCTGCGAACCCTGGCGTACGGCACCGACGGCAGCTTCTACCGTCTGGTGCCGCAGATCGTGGTACTGGCCCGAAGCGAAGCCGAGGTGTCGGGCGTGCTGGAACTGGCCCACGCCCACCACGTCGCCGTGACCCTGCGCGCCGCCGGCACCAGCCTGTCGGGCCAGGCGGTGAGCGACTCGGTGCTGGTGGTGATCCAGGAAGGCTGGACGGGCATCGAGGTGCTGGACGACGGCGCCCGCATCCGCCTGCAGCCCGGCGTGATCGGCCAGCACGCCAACGACGCGCTGCGCCGCTGGGGCCGCAAGATCGGTCCGGACCCGGCATCGATCGCCACCGCGCGCATCGGCGGCATGGCGGCCAACAACAGCTCGGGCATGTGCTGCGGCACCGAGCAGAACGGCTATCACACGCTGGCCGCCATGCGGGTGATGCTGGGCGACGGCACCGTGCTCGACACCGCCGACCTCGCCAGCGTGGCCGCCTTCCGCCAGTCGCACGCCGCCCTGCTGGGTCGCCTGACCACCCTGTCGGACCGCATCCGCAGCCAGCCCGAACTGGAAGCCAAGGTCCGCCGCAAGTACCGCCTGAAGAACACCACCGGCTACGGCATCAACGCGCTGATCGACTTCGTCGACCCCATCGACATGCTGGCGCACCTGATGATCGGCTCCGAAGGCACGCTGGGCTTCATTTCCAGCATCACCTACGACACGGTGCCGGACCACCCGCACAAGGCCTCGTGCCTGGTGCTGTTCAGCGAGCTGGAAGAGGGCTGCCGCGCCGTCACCGCGCTCAAGGACGGCGGAGCGGTGGACGCCGTGGAGCTGGTGGACCGCCGCTCCATCCTGGCCATTCAGGGCAAGAAGGGCCTGCCTTCGTTCCTGTACGGCGAGCCCGCGCCCAGTGCCGCAGCCCTGCTGATCGAGACCCGCGGCGCCGACGCCACCGAGCTGGCCGAGCGCTGCGACGCCATCGGCGCCACGCTCGCGGGCTTTCGCCCGGCGGCCAACAGTGGCTTCTCGACCGACGCCGCCGTGTGCGAAACCTACTGGGCCGTGCGCAAGGGCCTGTTCCCCGCCGTGGGCGCTCAACGTGCGGTGGGCACCACCTGCGTCATCGAGGACGTGGCCTTCCCGGTCGAGAAGCTGGCCGAGGGCGTGCTGCGCCTGACCGCCCTGTTCGACAAGCACGGCTATACCGAGGCCCTGATCTTCGGCCATGCCCTGGACGGCAACCTGCACTTCGTCTTCGCGCCCTCGTTCGACAGCGCCAGCGAGGTCCAGCGCTACAGCGACTTCATGGACGAGGTCAGCGACCTGGTGGCGGTGGAATTCGGCGGCTCGCTCAAGGCCGAGCACGGCACCGGCCGCAACGTCGCGCCCTTCGTGAAGATGGAGTGGGGCGACGAGGCCTACGCGGTGATGGTCGAGATCAAGCGGCTCTTCGACCCCGAAGGCCTGCTCAACCCCGACGTCATCATCAGCCGCGACAAGCAGGTGCACCTCAAGGCGCTCAAGTCGCTGCCCGCCGCGGATCCGCTGGTGGACCGGTGCATCGAATGCGGCTTCTGCGAACCGGCCTGCCCGTCCAACGGCCTGTCGCTGACGCCGCGCCAGCGCATCGTCGCTTGGCGCCGCATCCAGCAGTTGCGCCGCGACGGTTCCAACCCCACCGAGCTCGCCCGCCTGGAAGCCGACTTCCCCTGGGCCGGGCTGGACACCTGTGCCGCGACCGGCATGTGCGCCACACGCTGCCCCGTGGGCATCAACACCGGCGACCTGGTGAAGAAGCTGCGTGGCGACGCCGCCCATCCGGGCCTGGCCACCACGGTCGAGGCGCACCTGGGTGCCGTGCTCGGCACGGCACGCGCAGGCCTGGGCGTGCTGCGCCTGGCCAAGGGCGTGCTGGGCGCCGACACCACCACCGCCATCAACCGCGCGGTGCACAAGGTGGTGCCGGTGATTCCGGTGGTGCCGCCGACCACGCCCGGACCGGCCGCCCCCTTGCCTCAACGCCCCGCGCAACCGCTGCCGGCGGCGGACCGGAGCGATGCGCGGACCAAGAGTCCGTCCGTCGCGCCGGTCGGCTCCCCCGACGAAGTGGTGTATTTCGCTTCGTGCGTGAACCGCGTGTTCGCCGAAAGCCCGCAAGGCGGCGACAACCTCGCGCAGTCGGCGCTGAGTCTGCTGGACAAGGCGGGCGTTCGCGCCATCGTGCCCCAGGACGCGAGCGCCCTGTGCTGCGGCCAGCCCTTCGACAGCAAGGGCGCGCACCAGGCCGCCCGCCATGCGCTGCAACGCACCGAGCACGCCCTGCTGGAAGCCAGCGACGGCGGCCGCATTCCGGTCTACCTCGACAACGCGCCGTGCTCGCTGCGCCTGATCGAGCAGCAGCGGGCCGGCAAGCTCGACGCCCGCCTGCAGTTGCGCGATGCCGTGAGCTACCTGGCCGATGTGGTCGCCCCGCGCCTGGACATCCAGCCCAAGGTCGACCACCTCGCCGTGCACGTGCCCTGCAGCACCGCCAAGCTGGGCGCAGGCAGCAAGCTCGTCGCCCTGGCCCGGCAGTGCGCCGACGACGTGACCGTGCCCGACATCGCCTGCTGCGGCTTTGCCGGCGACAAGGGCTTCACGCTGCCCGAGCTCAACGCCAACAGCCTCAAGCGCCTGGTGCCCGCCCTGCCGCCGGCCTGCGGCACCGGCGTGTCGTGCAGCCGCACCTGCCAGATCGGCCTGAGCGCGCATTCGGGCCGCCCCTACCGCAGCCTCGAAGCCCTGCTCGACGAATGCGCCCAACCGGCGACTCAGCCCCAGTCCGCGTCCGCACCCTGAATTCCACAAACCCCAGCGAGATCCTTTTTCACTGACTTCCGCTCCCGGAGGAGACCTCAACCATGCCCGTCACCTGGCTGCAAAACTACGACCCCCTCGGCAACATTGCGTTGTCGGCGTTGGTGGCCGTCATTCCCGTCGTGTTCTTCTTCATCGCGCTGGCCGTGCTGCGCATGAAGGGCCACGTCGCCGGCACCATCACCGTGCTGCTGGCCCTGGCCATCGCCATCCTCTTCTACGGCATGCCTGCCGACATGGCGCTGGCCTCGGCCGGCTACGGCTTCCTGTACGGCCTGTGGCCGATCGCCTGGATCATCGTCAGCTCGGTGTTCCTCTACAAGATCACGGTCAAGACCGGCCAGTTCGACGTCATCCGTGCGTCGATCCTGTCCATCACCGATGACCAGCGCCTGCAGATGCTGCTGGTGGGCTTTGCCTTCGGCGCATTCCTGGAAGGTGCGGCCGGCTTCGGTGCGCCTGTGGCCATCACCGCCGCGCTGCTGGTGGGGTTGGGCTTCAACCCGCTGTATGCCGCTGCGCTGTGCCTGATCGCCAACACCGCGCCGGTGGCCTTCGGCGCCATGGGCATTCCCATCCTGGTGGCCGGCAAGGTCACGGGCATCGACCCCTTCCAGATCGGCCAGATGGCCGGCCGCCAGCTGCCGCTGCTGTCGCTGTTCGTGCCCTTCTGGCTGGTGTTCATGATGAACGGCCTCAAGGGCGTGAAGGACACCTGGCCCGCCGTGCTGGTGGCCGGTGGTTCGTTTGCCGTCACGCAGTACTTCACCGCCAACCACATCGGCCCCGAGCTGCCGGACATCACCTCTGCGCTGGTCAGCCTGATCTGCCTGACGCTGTTCCTGAAGGTCTGGCATCCGAAGGAAACCTTCCGCTTCGCCACCGCGGGCGGTGTGGGCGCCTCGGCCGTGGCCGGTGCCGCCATCGCCTCCGAGCGCAGCAACGCCGGTCGCCCCACGGGCTACACCGCCGGCCAGATCGCCAAGGCCTGGTCGCCGTTCGTGATCCTGACCGTCATGGTCACGGTGTGGAGCCTCAAGCCCTTCAAGGCCCTGTTCGACAAGGGTGGTGCGCTGGCTTCGCTGGTCTTCAAGTTCGAAGTGCCGCACCTGCACAACCTGGTCATGAAGACCGCACCGATCGTGGCCTCCAACAAGGCCTACGAAGCGATCTACAAGTTCGACATCCTGTCGGCCACCGGCACGGCGATCCTGATCTCGGCCATCGTGTCGATGATCGTGCTGCGCATGAAGCCCAGCGAAGGCATCCGTACCTTCGGTGAAGTGGTGATGGAACTCAAGCGCCCGATCTACTCGATCGGCATGGTGCTGGCGTTTGCCTTCGTCGCCAACTACTCGGGTCTGTCGTCGACGCTGGCCCTGGTGCTGGCCGGCACGGGCGCCGCGTTCCCGTTCTTCTCGCCCTTCCTGGGCTGGCTGGGCGTGTTCCTGACCGGCTCCGACACCTCGGCCAACGCGCTGTTCGGCTCGCTGCAGGCCACCACCGCGCACCAGGTCGGCGTGAGCGACACCCTGATGGTGGCCGCCAACACCACCGGCGGCGTGACCGGCAAGATGATCTCGCCGCAGTCCATCGCCGTGGCCTGCGCCGCCGTGGGCCTGGTGGGCAAGGAGTCGGACCTGTTCCGCTTCACGCTCAAGCACAGCCTGTTCTTCGCGACCATCGTGGGCGTGATCACCTACGTGCAGGCGTACTACCTGACGGGAATGATCCCGCAGTGA
>CAYRBG010000102.1:0-10204 GCA_964422355.1 uncultured Sphaerotilus sp.
CGGATCTTCTTTTCCTGCTCGCCGATCACGGTGTACAGGCCGTCCACCGCCTTGGTGTTGACGTGCTGTTCGATGCTTTGACCGCCACTGCTCAGACCCAGCTTGCTGCCCTGCTCCAGCAGGCGGTTGGCCTTGCTGGCCAGATCGACCTTCTGCGTGGCCTTGGTGATGATGGGCAGGAATTTCTGCGTGATCGGCGCACGGGTCTTGTCGCTGAAGAACTCGGTGACCGAGGTGTCGCCGCCCGTCAGGATCTTTTGGGCATCCTTGACGCTCATGGACTTGATGGCGTTCAGCAGCAGCGGCTGGGCCTCGGGCACGGCGGCTTCGGCGGCGCGGTTCATGGCCGTGACCAGCTCGTCCACCTTCTGGCCCTGACCCAGGGTGCGCATGAGCTTGCCGGCCTGCTCCATCCAGCCGGGCAGCGGGATGCGCAGCGCATCGTTGCCCAGGAACCCGTCGGGCGCCCCGAGCTGGCTGATCGCCACCTTGGCGCCCTGTTCCAGAGCCGCCTTGAGACCGGAGGAAGCGTCCGCATTGCTCAGGCTCAGCGCCCAGGCCTGACCCGGCAGAGCGGCCGCCGCCCCAAGGGCGCCCAGCACCGACAGGCAACGGCGGCGGGCCGCATCCAGCACGACCTCGTCGGCACAGGACACGGACAACGGATCACGGTGGGTCGGGTTCATGGCAGAAATCCTCCGATGGTTATGGGTGGAACCAGTCTAAACGGCCCTGTTTGCGCTTTTGCAATCCCACGCTGAGAAAGTAACGTCACCATCGCGCCCACCATTGAGCCCCTGGGCATCCGTCGGCATCCGGTGCCGGCCCATCGGAACCCAACAGACCCGTCTGCCGGGAGAGAACCATGTCCACCCCCTTCCACCCGCCCCGCCCCTCTTCCTCGGCCTGCCGGCCCGCTTCATGGGTGCGCCTGCTGACCTTGGCCTCCGCATCGTGGGTGCTGGCGTCCGCCGCCAGCGCTCAAAGCCCCGCCGACCTGGCCCGGGCCCAGGACATCGTGGCCGGGCGCTGCCACCTGTGCCACGGCCTACAGGGCGAGTCGGCCAGCGCCGTCTACCCCCGACTGGCCGGCCAGAACGCCGACTACATCGCCCGCCAGCTGTCCGATTTCCAATCCGGCAAGCGCAAGAGCGACACCATGAAGCCGCAGACCGAGGGCCTCAAGCCCGAGGAGATGAAGGCCCTGGGCGCGTATTTCGCCGGCAAGAAGATCGGTGGCCGTCCCGTCAAGGACGCGGACCTGAACGCCGTGGGCAAGTACATCTTCCAGCGCGGCAACACCTTCAGCGGCCTGCCCAGCTGTGCCAGCTGCCACGGGCCGCAGGGGCTCGGCACCGCTCAACTGCCGCGACTGGCCGGTCAGCATCCGCGCTACATCGAGGACCAGCTCAAGCAATTCAACACCCGCGAGCGCACCAACGACAACGCCGTGATGCACACCGTCGCATCCAAGCTGACGGAGCTGGAGGTGCATGCCGTGTCGGCCTACATCTCGACCCTGGACTGACGCCCGCACCCGTCACCGTCGAAAAGGGCCGCGTGACACAATGCGCCGTCACCGGCCTGCTCCCTCCATGACGCACCCACGCCCTCGCCCGCAGACCCCGACCGCCGCCCGCAAGGGCGCGGCCGCGCAAGCGTGGGTCTGGTGGAAGCCGGTGCTCACCTGGCTTCTGCTGTGGGTGATGACGCTGGACGTGGCCACCTCGCCGCTGCACACGCACGAACACGACGGGGTGCCCCCACCTTTCGAGACCGGCATGGTCTGGGCCGGCGGTCAGGCCACCCACGTCGAGATCCATGCCCCGCTGTCGGACCACCACCACGCCGGGCACCCCACCCTGGCCCTGCGGGCGTCGGACCGGGGTTTGTCCGTGGACACCGCGGACACCCACAGCCCCGACGCCGAGCGCCTGCCGGCCGTCCCGGCCCACACGGCTCCGGCGCTGACGGTTCCCCGACTGCGCGCCAGCACGCTGACGCTGCCGGCAGCCCCCCCCGCCCCGCCGCCCCTGCACCGCAGCCTGCCACCGGCCGGCCGCGCGCCTCCCGTCTCCGTCTGATCCCCGTCTCGGTCCGGCGGTGACGGACGACGCCCAGGCGTCCCTCCATCCACCGCTTTTGGTGTTGTTCCGCGCGAAGTTTCGCCGTGCCCGCTCCGGCGTGTCGGCCCTTCTCCCGCTCCCGGCGTGGTCCGGCGGGGCGCGATCTGTGGAGTCTCGGCCTGTGCCTCTGCCCTGTTTTTCCCATTCTGCCTTGGCGTTCATCCGCCGTTCTTGCGCTTCGGTCTCGTCCGGGGACACTGGGTTGGACGTCCTCTGCCCATCCCAGACCGCACCTCGACAGCCTCTGCTGGCCGGGTGGCTGTCGCTGTCGGCAATGGCGGTGGCGTGCCTGCTGACCCCTCCCGCCCATGCGGCGCCGGCGGACGAGTTTGCGGTGTCCAGCGCCCAAGTCCAGGCCCTCGGGGTGAAACTGCTGCGCCTGCAGCCCACGTCCGACCCGGCCCGCGGCACCACCCACCCAGCCCGCGTCGTCGTGCCGCCCGGGCAGGAACAGGTGCTCAGCGCCCCGATGTCCGGCGTGGTTGACCAGATCCTAGTCGGGGAGCAGCAGGCGGTGAGCGCCGGCCAAGTGCTGCTGCGCCTGCGCAGTCCACAGTACGGCGAGCAGCAGCTCAAGCTCCTGGAGGCGGTCAATCGGGCCAGGCTGTCGGCCCGGTCGCTGGAGCGGGAGCGCCAACTCGTCGCCGAAGGCATCGTGCCCGAGCGGCGGCGGCTGGAAGCCGAAGTGGCGGCCCAGGACGACCAGGCCCGCGTGCGTCAAGCCGAGGCCGCCCTGCGCCTGGCCGGTGTCGATGACGCGACGATCCGCCGCATCGCCGGCGGACAGCTGCAGACCGACGGCCTGACCTTGCGCGCCCGCCACGCCGGCGTGGTGCTGCAGCTCGATGCCCGCCCCGGTCAGCGCGTGCAGGAGGCCGACGCACTGATGCGCCTGGCCCACCTGCAGCCCCTGTGGCTGGACGTGCCGCTGAGCGCCGACCGATCCGCCGATCCGCCCGCCGTCGGCACCGTCCTGCGGGGCCTGGACCGCGAGGTGGAGGCCGTGGTGACCTCCGTCGCCTCCACCGTCAACGAAACACAGACCGTCACCCTGCGCGCCCGCGTGACCCGAAGCACCCCGGTGCTGCGCCCCGGCGAGATGCTTCAGGTGCAGGTGCCGGGTGGAGGACGAGCGGCCGCCTCCACCGCAGGGGCCCACAGCCCGGCCGTCTGGTCGGTGCCGCTGCAGGCCCTGGCCAAGCAGGACGCCCAGACCGTGGTCTTCGTGCGCACCGAACGGGGCTTTGTCGCACGGCCGGTCACGGTGCGCGCCAGTGCCGGCACCTCTGCACAGATCACCAGTCCCGACCTGCAGGCCGGTCAGCAGATCGCCGTCAGTGCGGTCGTGTCCCTGAAGGCGGCCTGGCAAGGCAAGTCCGGGGGCGAGTGAAATGCTCGGTCGCCTCATCCAATTTG
This sequence comes from uncultured Sphaerotilus sp., assembly GCA_964422355.1. Lineage (GTDB taxonomy): Bacteria > Pseudomonadota > Gammaproteobacteria > Burkholderiales > Burkholderiaceae_C > Sphaerotilus. The sequence goes on from CAYRBG010000102.1 coordinate 3,543, forward strand.
CGCTCACGCAGCGCCTGTTTGTCGTGCTCGCCGCCGCCCTGCTGGTCGGCGCCGGCTGGACCGCGTTTCGCGCCCTGCCGATCGACGCCTTTCCCGACGTCTCCAGCACCCAGGTCAAGGTCATCATGAAGGCTCCGGGCATGACGCCCGAGGAGGTCGAAAGCCGCATCGCCGTGCCCGTCGAGGTGGAGATGCTCGGCATTCCCCAGCAGCGCATGCTGCGCTCGGTGTCGAAGTACGGTCTGGTGGATGTGACCATCGACTTCAACGACGGCACCGACATCTACTGGGCGCGCCAGCAGGTGGCCGAGCGCCTCAACGGCATCACGGGCGACCTGCCTGCAGGCATCTCCGGGGGCATCGCGCCGATCACGACGCCGCTGGGCGAGATGTTCATGTTCACGGTCGATGCGCCCGCGCTGAGCCTGGAACAGCGCCGCAGCCTGCTGGACTGGGTGATCCGCCCGGCCCTGCGCTCGGTGCCCGGCGTGGCCGACGTCAACGCCCTGGGCGGCAAGGTGCAGGCCTTCGAGGTGCTGCCCAATCCGGCCCGCATGCAGGCCCTGGGCCTGTCGGTGCAGAAGATCAAGGCCGCGGTCGAGGCCAACAACCGCAACGACGGTGCGGGACGGCTCGGCGCCGAAGGCGGCGAGGTCCTGCTCGTGCGCACCGAGGGCAATGTGCGCACCGCCGACGACCTGCGCGCCATCGTGCTGGACCAGCGCCACGGCCTCACGGTGCGCCTGGGCGACGTCGCCACCGTGCGCGATGGCCACATCACGCGCTACGGCGCGGTCACCCAGGACGGGCGCACCGAAGCCGTCGAGGGCCTGGTGCTGGGCCTGGCCGGCGCCAATGCCCAAAAGGTGGTGGAGGGTGTGACCGCCAAGCTCGACGACCTCAAGCGCACCCTGCCGGAAGGGGTGACGATTTCGGTGTTCTACAACCGGGCTTCGCTGGTGGAGCGCGCCGTCGGCACCGTGTCCAAGGCCCTGCTGGAAGCCACGGTGCTGGTGCTGATCCTGTTGGGGGCCTTTCTGGGCAACGTGCGTGCGGCAGTGGCCGTGGCCATCGTGTTGCCCTTGTCGGCCCTGGGCACCTTCATCCTCATGCGCACCGTGGGTCTGTCGGCCAACCTGATGAGCCTGGGGGGGCTGGCCATCGCGCTGGGCATGCTGGTGGATGCGGCCGTGGTGGTGGTCGAGAACATCGAACAGCATCTGGCGCACGAGCCCGCCGGCGGGCGCCTGCCGCGCCTGCACGTGGTGATGCGCGCGGTGCGCGAGGTGTCGGCACCGGTGGCCGCCGGGGTGCTCATCATCGTCACGGTGTTCCTGCCGCTGCTGACGCTGGAGGGGCTGGAGGCCAAGTACTTCGTACCGGTGGCGCTGACCATCGTCTTTGCGCTGGCGGTGTCGCTGCTGCTGTCGCTGACCGTGATCCCGGTGATCGCCTCGGCGCTGATGCGTCGCGGCGCCCATGCCGATCCGTGGCTGCCGCGCACGATGCAGCGGCTGTATGCGCCGCTGCTGGAGCGGGCACTGCACCACCAAGGCCTGGTGTTCGGCGTCAGCGCGGCCCTGCTGGTGGCGGCCGCCGGCGTCTACACCCAGGTGGGCAAGACCTTTCTGCCCACGATGGACGAAGGCGACCTCATCGTCGGCGTCGAAAAGCTGCCCTCCATCAGCCTGGAAGAAAGCGTGGCACTGGACCTGAAGCTGCAGCAGGCGCTGCTGAGCCAGGTGCCCGAGATCCGCGGCATCGTTGCCCGCGTCGGCTCCGACGAGATCGGACTGGACCCGATGGGCCTGAACCAGACGGACACCTTCCTCGTGCTCAAACCGCGCGAAGAGTGGCAGGTGGCCGACAAGGAGGCCCTGACGGAGCGGATCCGCAAGGTGCTCGACGAGCTGCCGGGCATCCGCTACAGCTTCACCCAGCCGATCGACATGCGCGTCTCCGAGATGATCAGCGGCGTGCGGGGCGATCTGGCCGTGAAGGTGTACGGCCCGGACCTGGCCGAACTCAATCGTCTGGCCGCCCAGATCGAAGGCCTGCTCAAGGCTCTGCCGGGCAGCCAGGACGTCTATACGCTGGCCAACGACGGCGTGCAGTACCTGCGCGTGGCGGTCGACCGGCAGGCCGCGGGCCGATACGGCCTGTCGGTGGAAGACGTCCAGGACACCCTGCGCTCGCAGATCGAAGGACTGCGCGCCGGCCAAGTGGTGGACGGCAACCGCCGCATCCCCATCGTGCTGCGCGGCCCGGACGAGGTGCGCACCTCGCCGGCGGAGTTTGCAGCGCTGCGCATCACGACGCCCGAGGGACAGTCCATCCCGCTGTCGACGCTGGCCCGGCTGGAGCGCCAAAGCGGCCCCGTCAAGATCGACCGCGAAATGGGCAGCCGCTTCAGCGTGGTGATCGCCAACGTCACGGGGCGCGATCTGGTGGGCTTTGTGGAGGAGGCCAAGGCCCGCGTGGCCACCGAGGTGAAGCTGCCCACCGGCTATCGCCTCGGCTGGGGGGGGCAATTTGAGAACCAGCAACGCGCCGCCGCCCGGCTGACGCTGGTGGTGCCGCTCTCGTTGGCCTTCATTTTCCTGATCCTGTTCTCGACCTTCGGCTCGGTGCGTCAGGCACTGCTGGTGCTGTCCAACGTGCCGTTTGCGCTGGTGGGCGGGGTGATCGCGCTGTGGATCACGGGCGAGTATCTGTCGGTGCCGGCTTCGATCGGCTTCATCGCGCTGCTGGGCATCGCGGTGCTCAACGGCGTGGTGCTGGTGAGCTGCTTCAACCAGTTGCGCGCCGAGGGTCATGACCTGAAGTCGACCATCGTGCTGGGCGCCCAGCGCCGCCTGAGGCCGGTGATGATGACGGCCAACATCACGGCCTTCGGCCTGATCCCGCTGCTGTTCTCCTCCGGACCGGGTTCGGAAATCCAACGCCCGCTGGCCATCGTGGTCATCGGCGGACTGCTGTCGGCCACGGCACTGACGTTGATCGTGCTGCCCATCCTGTACCTGCGCTTCGGGGAGGAGCGGCCCACGTCCATGCCTCCCGGCGCCCCTTCCACACCGATGGAGGCCCGCCATGACTGAACCGCTGTCCGACGCCCGCTCGGACGGGCTCTGCCTCACCCTGATCTGCCCGCCCCACATGGAAGAGAAGCTGCTCGACCTGCTGCTGTCCGACCCCGGCACCGAGTTGTTCACCAGCACCCCCACGTTCGGCCACGGCCTGGCCGCCAGCCGCTTGTCCGCCTCCGAACAGGTCATGGGGCGCAGCCGGGCCGTCCAGGTCAACGTGCTTCTGGATGCGGCCCGACTGAACCGCCTGCAAGAACGCCTGGGTTCGGTGTTCGCCGGCACCGGCCTGCGCTGGTGGGTGACCCCCGTGATCGCCTCAGGAGAGCTGACATGAAGCGATGGCCCTCTGCCCTTTTTTCTGTGCGCCTCGGCACGTTGTCGACACTGATGGCCCTGGCGGTGCGGATCGCCTCCGCCCAACCCTTGGCGGCGCCCCAGCCCACACCACCCGACCTGCCGTCCACCGATCTGGCCCGGGTCTGGATCGAGCGCGACCCCGTCGTGCAGGAAGCCCAGCGCTGGGCCGCGGCGGCCGAGCATGCCGGCACCGCACTGGCGGCCGGCCCCCACGAATGGACCGCCCGCGTGACCGCGCAGCAGCGCCGCATCCGCGACAGTGGTGAGCGGTCCCAGGAATGGAACGTGGGCGTGGAAAGGGGCGTGCGCATCGGCGGCAAGGCCGGCCTGGACCGCCAGTTGGGGGAGAGCGAAGCCACATTGGCCAGCGTGCGCCTGAACGCCGCTCGGGTCGAAGCCGCCCAGGCCCTGGCCGAGCTCTGGCTGTCCCGCAGCGCCGCCCTGCAGGAGCAAGCCCTGGCGCAAGAACAGGTTCAGGCGGCGGAGGCCAACCTGGCCATCGTGATCAAGCGCAAGCGTGCCGGAGACGCCTCCCTGCTGGACCAGCACGCCGCCGAAGCCGATCTGGCCGAGACCCGTCGGCAACTCAGCCAGCTGTCCACCCAGGCACGCAAGGCCGACCTGCGGCTGCGCCAGCGCTTTGCGGATGCTCCGGCGCCGCAACGTGTCCCCCTGGCCGACCCCATGGCCCCTGCAGGCACGCTCGAACAGTGGCAAGAGCGCATCGCGGCCGTCTCCGAAACCCTGCGTTCGGCCCGCATCCAGGCCGACCAGGCCGAGCTGAGCGCTCGCCGCGCTTCGGCCGACCGTCTGCCCGACCCTGTGGTGGGGGTGTATACCGCCCAGGAAGCCTTTCGCACCGAACGACTGCTCGGACTGAGTCTGAGCATGCCCTTGGGGAGCTCCCAGCGTCGGGCGCTGGAGCGTCAACGCCTGCAGGAGGCGGACGCCCAGCGCTCTGCCCTTGAACGCCGGCAGCGCGAGGTGCTCACCGCCGTGGCCGAGACCCACACGGATGCAGCAGACGGCGCTCAGCGCTGGTCGCTGGCCGAACAGGCCGCCCGGTCCGCCGCCGAAACCGCTCGACTGATGCGCCGGGCCTACGAGCTCGGCGAAAGCGACCTGCAGGCGGTGCTGCTGGCGCGGCGCCAATCCATGGACGCCACCCGCGCTGCCCTGCAGGCCCGCACCGAAGCCCTGTTGGCCCACCATCGGCTGCTGATCGAAGGCCGCCTGATCTGGGCATCAGCACTGGAGCCCTGACCCCCCAACTTCCGAGAGCTGAAAACCCGCCTCCGGCCAACGGACGGCCCCGCAGTCGCATGGGATCGGTGAAAACCGGGGGGAGAGCTGTCACACAAGCGCCTTACATTCCGCAAGATTTCTTCAAGAAACCTTGCCTACGCTTCCCGACATGGCCGCCGTGACCCTCCCCGCCAGCGACGAACTCTTCGAACGCATCGACGACTGCGCGGGCGGTGCCGTGCAGACCCTGAAGCGGCGCTGGAAGCTCAAGCTGCGCCACCGCCTGTACCGCCGGTCGCTGACCAAGGTGGCCGAAGGCCTGACCCGTTGCGGACTGGACTTCGCGTGGCGCGACGATCCTTTCCTGCTGCTGCGTCCGCTGCGCAGCTACCTCTGGAACGGCCTCAACGCCGACACCCGGGCCGATCATCTCGTGGCGCACTGCGCATGGTTGAGCTCAACCCTGGCCTCCGAGCAGATCCACACCCTCTATCACCAGGGCCGACTGCGCGCCCTGACCTGGACCTTCCCCGGGCAAAAAGGTGCCTCCCCTCGCGAGATGACCGCCGACCTGCAGCCCGGCCGCGACCTTGGACGCGAAGGCGCCATGGAACTGCACTTGCGTCTGGACGGCCAGACGGTCATGCGCGCCTCGTTCAGCGTGCTGCCCGCCCGTGCGGTCCACACCTGTCCCCAGGACGGCCGTCGCGAAGGACACCTGATGGTTGTCGGCAGCCTGCAAGGCTCCGACGGCGGCGCCGAGCGGGTGCGCGAGCTCACCCATCTGCCCGAACGCACCCGTCCACGCGACCTGATGCTCAACCTGCTGCAGGGCTTGGCCAACGGCTGGAACCTCACCGGCATCCGGGGGGTGTCCCGCAGCGCCCACGTCTACTCCGGTTACCGGGGGCTGTCGCGCCGGCTCGGTGTGGACTACGACGCCATGTGGACCGAATTGGGCGCCGCCGAACACTGCGGCACGCACTGGCTGCTGCCGCTGCAGCCGGTCATCCGGCCGGAATCGGACGTGCCGTCCAAGAAACGTGCAGAGCATCGACGGCGATCGGTCTTGCGCTTGACCGTCTTTGACGCCTGTGCGGACCAAGCCCGCCGGGGCTTCGCTCCCGACATCGAGGTCGAGCCGCTCGCCTGCGCAGCCTGATCGGCGGGTGGATCGATCCCCCCAGAGTACCCAGCAGACGGACCGTCCACTGTCAGTGGATCAGGGTGCCCGACTTTGATGGCCGGGCGCCGCCGCTCACTTGGAAGCAGACCCCTCAGACGCGACCACACCCGCCGCCTGCTGGTCCGCATGGTAAGAACTGCGCACCATGGCCCCCACCGCCGCGTGCGTGAAGCCCATCTTGTAGGCCTCTTCCTCGAACATCTTGAACGTGTCCGGATGCACGTAGCGGCGCACCGGCAGGTGGTGGCCGCTCGGCGCCAGGTACTGGCCGATGGTCAGCATGTCGATGCCGTGGGCACGCATGTCGCGCATGACTTCGAGGATTTCCTCGTCGGTCTCGCCCAGGCCCACCATCAGGCCGCTCTTGGTCGGCACGCCGGGCACTTCTTCCTTGAAGCGCTTGAGCAGGTTCAAGCTGAAGGCGTAGTCGGCACCCGGGCGGGCTTCCTTGTACAGGCGCGGCACCGTCTCCAGGTTGTGGTTCATGACGTCCGGCGGCGCGGTCTTGAGCAGGTCGAGCGCCTTGTCCATGCGGCCGCGAAAGTCGGGCACCAGCACCTCGATGCGGGTCTTGGGCGACGCCTCGCGCGTGGCGCGGATGCAATCCACATAGTGGCCGGCACCGCCGTCGCGCAGATCGTCGCGGTCCACGCTGGTGATGACCACGTAGTTCAGCTTGAGCGCGGCAATGGTCTTGGCGAGGTTGGCCGGCTCGTTCGTGTCCAGCGGGTCCGGGCGGCCGTGGCCCACGTCGCAGAAGGGGCAGCGGCGCGTGCACTTGTCGCCCA
>CAYRBG010000103.1:0-10146 GCA_964422355.1 uncultured Sphaerotilus sp.
AGCGTGTGTGGGTTAATAGCCCACCGCGGGTTCGAATCCCGCTCTCTCCGCCAAATATAGAGCCCAAGTGATTGATTCACTTGGGCTTTTTTGTTTGTTGATTCATTTTGTCCCACATTTCATCCCACATTAATTTTTGGCTTGGATTAGACAGTGTTGGAGCTGTGTGGATGCCAAGTGGGCTTCTTGATGAAGTTTGCGGGTCTGTTCGATGAATTTTCTGGCTGCTAAGCAGTGCTTGCAGCCGGAGGCAGCTTCCAGCTGCATTCTCTGTTCTGCCACCGATCAGTTGGTGGGGAGCACCGATGATTGCTCCTTGAACGATCGGCCTCCAAAGCAATGTCCAGTTCATGTTCACGGCCGGGGAGGGTTCAACCCGGCCAGCCCATGCAAAGTTCGCTTCAGACTGAACCCAGTCGTTCGCGCGGCCTGAACGGCTTGCCGTTTTCTGAATCATGAGGTTGCAGTCCTTTGACTTCTCACTGTCAATTCAACCAAAACCAGCACTGTCCCCAATGCGTACGGCGCCAATGCTCAACTGGAGGCTGGCAGTAGCGGTACCCGCTCGCCCGAAGCAGCCATCAGCTCCACGTGCAGACCTCTGCGCCCAACGATGACCGCGAGGACTGGTCGGCAATCTGTGCGCATGTTGGCCAGCGCGCACCATTCCGCGAGGTCGGTGCCTGACGGATAGGGATCATCCTCAGGATGAGTGTGCCACTCACCCAGGTAGCGGACCGTGCCACCGCTGGCTCGCCAACGCCGCTTCGCTATCGCGCGATGGCCGAAAGGCATGCGCTCGAAGAGCATGCGCCACTGCCGGTCCATCCGTGTCGGCGTCGTCACCTCGGAAATGAGCATGCCTTGACCATGCACGGTACCGAGGAGAAGGCCACCAGCTTCTGGTGCGGCAGCGGACGACTGAAGGTGCGCCGAGAAGACCTCAAGCGAACGTGTCCCGAGGTCGAGCAGGATGCGACTATCAGCCGACCTCCATGCGCTTACAAACTGCATGCTGGGCAATCAGGGCGTGCCGGTGGGCTGCAATCCGGACTTGCAAGGGTTCTGCCAGTCTCAATCAGGCGGGTTCGGAGAGTCGTCTCCGTCGTCCCGTTGGCCCAGGCCTGCACCATCTCAACCGCCAAGCTGGCCGCCTGCACCGATACCGTGGCTGGGAACGGCACGTAGAGGCCCTCACAGCCGTGGCCCTTCATGACCGTCGGCGTTGGCACGTCGAAGACCATGAACTGGCCGGAGCGAACATGGTCAGACAGGCAACGATGGCAGGCGCCGGTCGGGCTTTCCCTCAGCAGTGCCCTGACTGCAAGGCCAGCCCCCTCTACCCAGACGGACAGGACGGGGGTTGCCTTTGCGTAGTGCCAGGTCATCCAGTGGCCCAGCGCTTCCTCACCGGTCGCATCAATCAGCAAGTCAACTTTACCGAGCTCGGCACCTCTGACGTCGACGGGGAGTGCGGTGACAGCCGCGCCAGGCGCTCCGCGCCGTAGCTCTTCGCGAAGCTGAATTGCCTTGTTCTTGAACAAGTCCGGGAAGCCCAGCCGGTGCCGTCCCAGGTTGTTCGGCTTGAAGATGTCCGGGTCCACCAAGGTGACCTTGCCTCCGGACGTGCCCGCGCCGGCCTTGACGAGCATGTCCGCAAGGTAGCCGCCGATGGTCCCGCAGCCGACGACGGCGACGCTCATCCCGGCTAGCGTTCGCCCTCCAGGCGAGTTGCGTTCAGCCATGTACCGGTCGTCGATGCGAACCACCGAGAGAGGAGTGATGCTCTGCTCGTAGAGGAGCTGGCGTGCGGACTTCGCCGGTCGGCGTGGTGCCGCTGGACGCGTGAAGATGGTTGCGAAGCCGTAGGTCAGGAGGGGTGATTCAATCAGGACGAGCGCATGCGGAGCCTTGGCATCGAATGCTGCTTGGAGTCGGCTTTCAATGTTTTTGCGACACCGCTGATCCAGCTGGTTCTGCCACTGCAGTAGCTGCTGCATCGTTTTCGGTGGCCAGTTCCGCTGGTCTGGCCTCGGCCTTGCGGTCGTCTTCACCCTGATTGCAAGGACCGGCTTTTCAGTCGGTGCCCACCCGAGCGGCTTCAGCTTGGCGACTGTCCTGTCCTTGTTGTCCGTGACCACGCCAAGAATCATGGAATCTCGCGCGGCCCCCTTGTTCGCAAGGTACGCCTCCTGCCGCCCGAGTTGAGCTCCCTGAAGGTCAACGAGGCAAAACAGACCGCCCCAGAAGGCGAAGAACTCGTCTTCGAGGTCTTCGACCAAGTGGCCCCGAAGCACCGAGTCCAGGACACGCTCAGCCTGGGCGATGCATGCCAGCGTCTGGCCAACTGGATCGAACATATTGAACACGACCGATCCAGCCGCCAGGTAGCAGAGCTGCCCTGACGCGCCCAGGTGTGGTGGCACGCTGGGGAGCGCCGATGGGAGATAGTTCAGCCAAACTTTCGGCACATCGTGCCAGTCCGGGTCAACTTCAAACGTGCAGGCATGTGCACTGCCTGCGGCCTTGAGCTCGCCGGTGAATCGCAGCCATCCGTCTTGGCCTGCACCCAGATACGTTAAGCCGTGAGCCTTCAGTGCGTCGACGACGTCGGCGACCTCAATCGGAGACGACCTCATCCTGCGCGGGTCCTGCCTACAAGCTCGCTGGGGCCGGCGACCGCTGGGGTTGCGGCGATAGTTGCAGCGACTGACACCACCTTCACGCGGTCGGGCCGTTCGGGGAAGCGCGTTCCGAAGGCCTGTTGCATCCAGGTACAGGCCTGCGCTGCAGTCCCGGCGGCAAGGGCCCCGCGCAAGAACTTTTCGCACTCTTCGAACCTCTTTGCAGCCTCTTCCACGAGGTCCTGCTTGCTGCTGCCCTTGCGAAGGCGGTCCGTTAGGGACTCCTTCCCGTCGACCGGGTTGCACACTCCCTTGCGGAGGGCCGCAGGCAGCTCGGCAACCACGTCCAGGAGAGCAAGGTCATCACGCCGTTCGCGGCGCTCGAATACCGGTGCGGCAGCAGCCATCAACAGCAGCGAAGCCGGGCCACCACTAGGCCAAGCCCAGTCGCGGTAGGCCTTCAAGTACCGCACGACACGGCGCAGCTGCTCACCGCGGGCGAGCACCTCATTCTGGAACCAGTTCTTCACTGGCCGAGGGTCCGATTCAATCCAGTCTTCCTCACGGTGAGCGAGCAGAACGCTGTTGCTGGGGAGGGCCGTCCACGCATCGCGCTCGGCCTTTGCAAAAACGGCCTCTGAGACGGAGTCGAAGCCATGGTCCAGCACGCGGGCCGTCAGCGCAGCGAACTCCTCGTCCGGAATGGCGTAGAGCGGCACATCAATGTGCGCTTGAGGTGCGATTTCGAGACGAACGCAGGTGGCCTTGTCGGCAATCAGCTTCCACTTCCTGGCTTCCGCAAGCGGTGTCAAGGCCTCCTCGACGACTTGGAAGAACACAGCTGCGGCGACGCTTGGACGGCGTGTCTGGGTGACAAAGCTCAGCGGGAGGTAGCAGCCGTCATCAATGTCCGCCTGCTGCGGCGTCTGGGCAGGGGCGTTGAGCGTCTTATAGGCCCAGGAACCCTGCGTGAAGAAGCGCGGCTGCGGAACCGCCTCGGTGTACCCCTTTGCCTTCATCACGCGCGGGATACCGTCGCGCAAGCAGGCGCGTACCTCCGTCTTCGCAAGCTTGATGTTCTCGCGGTCGCGGTCACTCAGATCGAGGTTGTCGTGAAAGGCAGTCTCGGATTCGTCTGTCGTATAGAAGAGAGGGCTCAGATTCAGCATGTTGGTTCCCTGGTCACGCGTTCTTGTTGGGGCCGTGAAAGAAGGTCGGTGCGTTCGCTACGTGTTCACGGAAGGGGGCGAACAGCCGGTCACCCAGGGCGCGCTGAGCAGCATGGGTGCCGCGATCTCTCAGGGTGTTGGTTGAGCCCTTCGAAACAACGTCCAGAGCCTTGACATCAAGGCTCTGGTCAGGTGTGACTTTGTCGTCAATCGTGAAGTAGTCGAACGCCAGGGACTGGCGCAGCATGTAGTCCACCGACGACTCTTGTGCCGAGATGACTAGGTCAAAGAGGCTGCCGCGCCATCCGAAGAAGCCTCTGTCTAGGTTTGCCGAGCCACGCACGGTGGCGCCGATGGTCATCGTGCCAATAGACAGGACGCGGACCCTTGCCTGCTGGCCCGGCGCGAGGAAGTGCCGGACCTCATGCAGACCGAAAAAACCGGGCGCATTTCCTACCAGACCACCATCAGCAAACACGCCACGTCCCGTCCTCGCCAGCGGAAAGTAGACGGGCGCCGCCGCGGTAGCGAGGGCTACCTCGGTGACGGGCATCTTGTGGTCGAACTCAAAGCTGGGGTGATGCGGCGTCTTGAAGAACTGTCCGCGTCCGGTGGCGCAGTTGACTGCGGGCACAAGTAGCCGGTGCTTGAGGTTGCCGACCTTCATGTCGCCGAAGCGCTCTTGCAGTACCTGCGCAAGCCCGCTGGAGTCGTGCTTTGCCGACCACCAGAAGCCGAAGATGCGACGAGGCAAGGTACGGCACCCGAAGATGCGGCTCCCCTGGTCAACGAACAGCGCTTGCAGTTCCGCCGCTGGGATTTCCGCCGCGAGCCCGATGGCCAGCATGCCACCCGCAGACGTGCCGCAGATGAGGTCAAAGCGCTTGGCCAGGGGCGCGCCAAGAGTCTCTTCGAGTTGCGCCAGCACTGTGGCCGAGTAGAGGGCGCGGTAGCCCCCACCAGACAGGGCTAGGACGTGATAGGTCGGTAGGTCGGGTTCGGTCATTGTTCTTCCCTGTCTTCGTTTTTGTCGGTCGGTACGCCTGCTTCAGAGGCCGAATACCCGCTGATACCGTCGGCCGACGTGGCGCACCCAGAGCCCGGCCGCCATCAGGGCAGCTGCGGCGATGAAGGCTTCGGCGCTCTCCGGTATCCACCAGGTTGGAAGATCCGGGTACAACGCCGCCAAGGTCCCGGAGCCCTCGGCGGTCTTGACGCCCCGGACGGTCAGTGTGGACATCGCGGTGATGGCCACCTTTCCGAACAGCCCCGCGACCAGGAGCGCCTGCGCCGAGTACATCGCAACGTCGCCTGCTGTGACGAGGCGCTCCGGGTGATCGCCGGCTGCTGTCATGAGCAACTCGTCCATTGGATTCACTTCTTCTCGCGACGAACACCCTTGAAGGGCGTTTTGTCGCTGGTCTTGACGTCGAGGAAGCGTCCGGTGTCGGTGTCACGCTTCACCCAGTGGCCGGAAGGCGTCTGGGTCTGACTGCGGTCGCGCACGGCACCGTTGCGGTGACCATCGCCGGGCGGGTTGTTTTTGGCCATATGGTTCTCCATGAGTTTGTGTGAGCAGTGTACGTCATCAAAATGATGATATCAACATGGCTTTCGTGTGCAGACCAGGTGACCACAGTGTGTATCATTCGGGTCATGGACGAAGCATTACAAGAACAAGTTCGCGCCAGCATTCGCCGGCTGCCGCGCACCCAGCAGGAGCGCTTGGCCTACATCGACTTCAAGCTGTATTTCCTTGGTGAGCTCCGTCGCACCGATGTAGGCGAGCGCTTTGGCACCGCGCCGGCTGGGGCTACCCGCGACATCGCGCAGTACAAGGAAATCGCGCCAGGCAACCTGTACTTGGACAGCACGAAGGTCTACCGGCCGACGACGGCGTTTGTGCCGCTCTTCGACCACCGACCTGAACGGGTCTTCTCGGCCCTGTCCCTGGGCTTTGGAGAGGGCATCGGTGTTGAGTTAGCGCCGATGGTCCGGTGTGAGCTGCCGCAGCCCCTGGGCCTGCCAAAGATGTCGGTTCTGGCGCCGATTAGCCGAGCTATCAACCTTGGGAAACCGATTCGACTTGGCTATACGTCGGTCGAAAGTGGGCGCTCGGAGCGAGAGATAGTCCCTCTGGCCTTGGTCAACAACGCAGTGCGTTGGCATGTGCGTGCTTTTGACCGGCGCCACCGCGAGTTCCGAGACTTCGTGCTGACGCGAATGGACTCGCCGAACGTCATCGAGGATGGAGTCATCGCCAGGGAGGAGACCTCGGAGGCTGACCTCCAGTGGAGCCGAAAGATTGAGCTGGAACTTGTGCCACATCCGGGACACAAGCGTCCGGAAGCGGTGCTGATGGATTACGACATGCCCGACGGCGTCCTTCGCGTGACCGTGCGAGCAGCACATGCGGGTTATCTGCTGCGACTCTGGTCAGTCGACTGTTCCCCTGACCATAGATTGAAGGGTCCGGAGTACGCGCTGTGGCTTCGCGACCCACTGGCCCTGTATGGTTCATCAAATGCTCAGTTGGCCCCGGGCTATGTGGTTCCTAGAAGCGCTGGAGTTTCGTGATGCCGGAACCCAATCCGGGCGCCGCAATATGCAGCTTCGGCTGAAAGAGTTCGTTGTGCGACTTGCTAACAAGCCGGCGAACGACATTGTTGGCTTGGGGTTGTCCGACTGACCGCTTCAGGGCGGCGAGATCGGGATAGGCAACGTCTCTTCCGGGTCGATTCCGTAAGTCCAGTCAGCGGGCAAGCAGTCGTTGGCAGATCCAGGGGCTTGTTCGCCGATGGCTTCGACCGCATTCCCTTGCATCGCCGCCATTCAAGATCGGTCCGGGCGACGCCCCCGATGACCGATTGGTGGTGGTCAGCGAAAGTCCGACCAGCGTTGGCACCGGCCGCTGACGCTGCATAGTGGGCGTTGACGAGACCTGCATGGCCGGAGCTTGACTGACTTATCCCGCAGGCACGGCAGCGCTGTCCAGCGCCTTTGAGCGGCGTCGCTCGAACAATCGTCTATGCCGAGGCGGCAGGAAGCACTCCTTTCAGCCAATCTGCCCCCTCGTTTGTGTGGAATTGCCAGATCGGAACGCTGTGCCCAGGCAAACATGATTTCAGCGCACGCACAATCCTTGGACGTTTGTTGTCGCGAGATGCGTCCGTAAGCGGGATCTAGACGAGTGTGCACAGTCCTGACCTGGGGAGGTAAGGGTGGCGAGAAAGAAGTCTTCTGGAGCCGGTGGAGCCCTTGGCACGCTGTTCCTAGTCGCTGTGGCGATGATTGCGGCACTTCCCAAAGAGATGTGGATGCTGACGGGCATCCTGGGTATTGCTCTGGCGGCCTTGTACCTGTATCGCAAGGCGAATTCTTCGACGTCAACTCAGGCAACTCCCTTCCTCCCGCAAAACGACCGAGCAGCGGCCCCAGATGGGGGGAGATCGCCGCGCGAAATTGGCGCCACCACCCCTGGGCCTAAGGCACCGGTGACGGAGGATCCCGACTGGGTAGGTTCCTCGACACCTACGGCTGAGGTGCCTACACACACTGCGCCATCCCCAGTTGATGGACGTGGTCACGGGTGCTGGATTCATCCTGGACAACAAATCGATGTTGTCGGCGTCAGGATCCCGGGTGGGCTCATCTATGTTGGAACGTCGCTGAAGACTCATGCAGGGGCTGCAGACCCGTGCCTCATCAATCCGATGCTTCCGGTTGCCGAATCCGGTGACTTCAGTGAACGCCAGTTTGGCTACTGGCCGAGCTACTCAATCATCCAACCGGCTGCCAGACGCGCGTACCTGACTTGGTTGGCTGGCGGCCGCCGAGCGCCAGAAGCAGACATCGGGTTTGTCTTCCTGTTCTTTTACGGTCTTGAGCGACGAGCCGTCCTTGAAGCGAGTAACGATCCGACTGCCCGTGCTGATTGGCCTGCTATCGCGCTTGAACTGCGACGCTTGTTGGACATCTACGGACGCAAGTCCGGTTCATTCCAGCGATATGCGTTAGACCTTCTAAGCTTGGTGTCGCTCGTGGATCCCCAGGCCAAGCTCTACGAAGAACCACTTCCCGATTTTCCGAAGGGCTTCGAGGTGCCCATTCACGTCAGGCTGGCCTTGGGTCAGGCCGCAATCGACGGGGTACCTGTCCCCGTGCACGTGGCCATGGCCTGGGCCAAGCACGACCCCAACCTTGTCCTGAGAACGCCCGCGCAACGCTGCCCAGAGCAGTTTGAGACCTTATTCGCCCTCCGGTATGCTTCAGCCTTCGGTGCGGGGCTTGTGCTGCCTAAGAACAAGACCAAGCTCAAATTCGTCTACCGCCCGGCCTCTTCTGCCTTCCAAGGCGTACGCGAAGTCGCACTGCACTTTGGCGAGACGCCCGACGTGACGGTGTTGACGGGGCCGAGGAAGAAGCTAGCCGACTTTATCGAGTCCGTTCAACGCGAACTCGACCCCTACAGCCGATTCGTGGGCCGGCAGCCCGTCGACAAGGACTCTTTGGAGGCGTTGCTGCTCCTTCCTGCGGCCCTGTGGCCCCTCGCCGCCCAGTCCGCGTTGAAGAGCCTCACGGACGGTATAAGCAACGACGAGGTGGTTGTCCTTGCATTCCAGGAACTACTGGCGAAGCTGGGAGCTACCACGGTCTTTTCCAAGGACAAGACCATTGCACTGGCACGAGCCCTGGAGGCCGCTGGCTTGGGTCTGGCACCCGATGTTCTGTATGGCGCGAAAACCCCCAAGTCGGAAAACCTTGTAGCGCTTTTCAGGATATCGACATCCGAGCCATCTTCTGTCTCTACGCCTGCCTATCAAGCTGCGCTTCTGACTTTGCAACTGTCCTCTGCGGTTGCAGCAGCGGACGGTGACTTCGGCGAAGCTGAGACCAAGCATCTTAAGGACCAGGTGATGTCCTGGACTCATCTGTCGGCCCCGCACCTTCAGCGATTGCAGGCGCACCTGCAACTGCTTAGGAAAGTGCCAGTCTCGCTGACCGCGCTGAAGAAGCGCTTGGAACCCATCGACCTGGCTGCCAAGGACGTCATCGGGCGCTTCATGGCGACGCTTGCCCATGCGGATGGCTCGGTCTCGTTCGCTGAACTCAAGATGCTGGAGAAGGCCTACGGGGCCCTGGGGCTGGACCCCAAACGCGTCATAGCGGACGTCCACGCTGCATCAACTCAAGCGCCCGGCATGCAGGCGAGCCCTGCGAAGGCTGAGGCTGTTGGCCTTGCACTCGACATGTCGAAGATTGCCGCGCTTCAGGAAGAGTCCAGTAACGTGTCCGCACTGCTTGCCAGCATCTTTGTGGACGAAGCCGTTGCGCCTCCTGAGCCAGTTGCCACACTAGCTCAGCCGGTCGAAGCTTCCGACGTAACACTCATGGGTCTGGATGTCGCACACACGGCGTTCGCGCGGATGTTGCTGTCGCGCCCCACATGGACCAGCAGCGAGCTGGAGGGCCTCGCCGCAGACCTGGAGCTGATGCTCAGTGGCGCACTGGAACGTATCAACGATGCGTCTTTCGATGCCTACGGGCTGCCGTTAATCGAGGGCGAAGACCCGGCCGAAGTCAACACCAACATACTAGAGAAGCTGGAAGCATGAGCACACCTATTCGACCCAAGGACCGCGATGCGGTCATCCAATCCCTGCGCGCAGGAGTCGTTCCCAAGACAGGGCAGCACTTGGTGCAGGTAGGTCGTACCCGCGAGATTGAAACGCTGGTTGGCGACATCGACCGCATCGCGGATGGCGGTTCGGCCTTTCGGCTCGTTACCGGTGAGTACGGCGCTGGAAAGAGCTTCTTCTTGAATCTTGTTCGTTCAGTTGGACTTGAGAAGAAGCTGGTGGTGGCCAGTGCCGACCTGAATCCGGACCGGCGCCTGCACTCTAGTGGAGGTCAGGCACGGTCACTGTATGCCGAGCTCATGCGCAACCTGTCGACTCGCGCAAAGCCTGACGGCGGGGCTCTTGGTGGTGTGGTCGAGAAATTCATTGCAACCGCCAAGGCCGAAGCAAAGGCGGCAGGTGTCGACACTGAGAATGTCATCCGCAAGAAACTTGAGGATCTGACGGAGTTGGTCAACGGCTTCGACTTCGCCGACGTGATCGCCGCCTACTGCCGCGGCCACGATGAGGGCAACGAGCAACTGAAGTCCGATGCCATACGCTGGCTGCGCGGGGAATTTACTACCAAGACCGACGCCCGGCATGCTCTGGGCGTACGCACCATCATTGACGATGCCGCTGTGTATGACCAGCTCAAGCTGATGGCACGGTTCATCAGACTCGCCGGCTACTCGGGGCTTTTGATTTGCCTTGATGAATTGGTCAACCTCTACA
>CAYRBG010000104.1:0-10057 GCA_964422355.1 uncultured Sphaerotilus sp.
CGCTGCTGATGGCCGGTCTGGACGGCGTCGAGAACAAGATCCATCCGGGCGAAGCTGCCACCAAGGACCTGTATCACCTGCCGCCGGAAGAAGACGCGCTGATCCCGACCGTCTGCCACAGCCTGGAACAGGCCCTGGAGTATCTGGACAAGGACCGTGCGTTCCTGACCAAGGGTGGTGTGTTCACCGACGCCTACCTGGATGCCTACATCGACCTGAAGATGCAGGAAGTCCAGCGCATGCGCATGACGACTCACCCGATCGAGTTCGACATGTACTACCAGCTGTGATGCCGTGTGGCTGCCAATGCAGCCACTTGGTTCACACTGTCGGCGGCGACCTGCGGGTCGCCGTTTTCATTGGTGGCGGGCTGTTTCATACTCGCTGCATGCCGGTGTGTACCACGGCAACCGAGTGGGATATTCCAGGGCAATGACTGATCGACTTCTCTCCATTTTCCGTGTGTCCATGGGTGGTCTGGCCGTGACGGCGCTGGCGTCGGCCGGTGTGCCGGCGTGGGGGCAGGAGCGGGTGGTCTACCGCTGCCCGGGCTCGGTCTACACCGACCAACTGACACCCAAGGAAGCTCAGCGCATGGGCTGTCGCACCCTGGATGGGACGCCCATCAGCGTGATCCAGGTGAACCGACCCACCAAGCTGGCCCCGCCGCCGCGCAGTGAGGGGGCGCCTCGGCCGGCTCCGTCTGCGTCGTCGATGGGGGGGGGCGCTCCCTCGCAGGGGGGCGGGGGATTGCGGGTCGATGCCAAGGAGCAGCGTGCACGTGACAGCGATGCCCGTCGGATTCTGGAGGCCGAGTTGCGCCGGGAGCAGGAGCGGCTTGCGGCGATGCGCCAGGAGTTCAACAACGGCGAGCCTGAGCGTCGGGGCGAGGAGCGCAACTTCGCCAAGTATCAGGAGCGGGTCAACGAAATGAAGGCCGCCATCCAGCGCAAGGAGGCTGACGTTCAGGCCCTGCAGCGCGAACTTTCCAAACTGGGTGGGGGTCAGTGATGCACCGGGCACTCAAGAGGTTCGTGCGCAGTGAATACGCGGCGTTCGACCACCTCGCCACCATGGTGGCCGTGGTGGAGCCGGATGGCCGTTGCGCCTTTGCCAATGCCACTTTCGAGGCGACCTTGGCGCTGCCCCGTCGGATGCTGCAGCAGGCGGTGGTGTTTGACTGGTTTCACGAGCCGGAGAGCTTGCGTGGAACCTATGCGTCGGTGGTTCGGGGCGAGTTTTCGTCGGCCCGCTGTGAGGCGCAATTGCTTCGACCTCAGGGCCACGGCGTCGAGCCGATCCAAGTGCACGCCATCATGAATCGGATGGATGTGAACGGGCAGATCCTGATGGAGCTGGTGCCGATCGACCAGCAGGCCCGACAAGACCGTGAGGCGCGCACACTCGATCAGGCGCGGGTCACCAAGGAGCTGGTGCGAAATCTCGCGCACGAGATCAAGAATCCTCTGGGGGGGATCCGTGGGGCGGCGCAGCTGCTGGAAATGGAACTCGACGACCCTGGCCTGACCGAGTACACGCAGGTGATCATTCATGAGGCCGACCGGCTTCAGGCCTTGGTGGACCGTCTGCTGGCTCCCCATCGGCGTCCCCATGTGGTCGTGGACGTCAACATCCACGAGGTGCTGGAGCGGGTGCGTACCCTGGTGCTGGCGGAGTTCCCCCGCGGACTGAACATCGTGCGCGACTACGACGCTTCGCTGCCGGAGTTCAGGGGCGATCGGGAGCAGCTCATCCAGGCGGTGCTCAACATCACGCACAACGCGGCCTTGGCCTTGGCTCAGCGCCGGCAGGACGGTGATGCTCGCATCGTTTTGCGCACCAGGGCGGCGCGCCAGGTGACCTTGCGGCGCCAGCGCTATCGACTGGCACTGGAATTGCATATCGAGGACAACGGCCCCGGCATTTCTGAAGAGTTGCGCGACCGGATCTTCTTTCCGCTCGTGTCCGGCAGGGATGGGGGGTCCGGCTTGGGTCTGACCTTGGCGCAGGACTTCATCCAACAGCATCACGGGGTGATCGAATGTGACAGCGAACCCGGTCGCACGGTGTTCAAGATCCTGATTCCTTTGCCCTGAACCCGTCCGGATGGATCGGGCGCAGGGTTCAACCTTCCAGCAACGACAGGCTCTGCATGAAACCCATCTGGATCGTTGACGACGACCAATCCATCCGCTTCGTTCTCGAGAAAGCGCTGGCCCGGGAGGGGTTGGTGGTGCGCAGCTTCACCAATCCCCGTGACGTGATCACGGCCCTGGTCGACGACTGTCCGCAGGTGCTGGTCAGCGACATCCGCATGCCAGGGGGATCCGGCATCGATCTGCTCAGCCAGGTCAAGGCCAAGCATCCCGGCTTGCCCGTCATCATCATGACGGCGTATTCCGATCTGGACAGCGCGGTTTCGGCGTTCCAGGGCGGCGCGTTCGAGTACTTGCCCAAGCCGTTTGATTTGCCGAAGGCGGTCGAGCTGATTCGTCGGGCAGTGGATGAAAGCCTGCGCGAAGAGAGCGTCGAGGAAAACTCGGCCGAGGTGCCCGAAATGTTGGGCCAGGCGCCGGCCATGCAGGACGTGTTCCGGGCCATCGGTCGCCTCAGCCAGAGCAACGTCACGGTGTTGATCACCGGCGAGTCCGGTTCCGGCAAGGAGTTGGTGGCTCGTGCCTTGCACAAGCACAGTCCGCGGGCCAACGGCATGTTCGTGGCAATCAACACTGCGGCGATTCCGAAGGACTTGCTGGAGTCCGAGCTGTTCGGCCACGAGCGCGGCGCCTTCACCGGCGCACAGACCATGCGCCGCGGTCGTTTCGAGCAGGCCGAAGGCGGCACGCTGTTCCTGGATGAAATCGGCGACATGCCTTTTGATCTGCAGACGCGCTTGCTGCGCGTGCTCAGCGACGGGCAGTTCTACCGGGTGGGCGGGCATCAGCCGATCAAGGCCAATGTGCGGGTGATCGCGGCCACGCACCAGAAGCTGGAGGAGCGGGTCCGCGAGGGCGTGTTCCGCGAGGACTTGTTCCACCGCTTGAACGTCATCCGCTTGCGTCTGCCGCCGTTGCGCGAGCGCCGGGAGGACATTCCTTCTCTCGCGCGCCACTTCCTGCAGCGCAGTGCGCGCGAGCTGGGGGTGGAGCCCAAGCGGCTGTCGGACGCGGCCTTGCGTCAGATCACGCAGTTCGACTTTCCTGGCAACGTTCGCCAGCTGGAGAACCTTTGTCACTGGTTGACCGTCATGGCGCCTGCCCAGGTGGTCGAGCCCAAGGACTTGCCTCCGGAGGTGGCGGGCCACGCGGAAGGTGGCGCGGTGGAGCCCTTGGCAGGAGACCTTGCGTCTCTTGAAGGAGGCTTGCGAGAGCCGGCTGCGCTGGAGGTGGCGCCTGCAGGGAGACCGAGTGTGGGGGGCTCGGGCGCGGGTTTGTCCAGCGTGTTTGCGCCCTCGGGCAGCCACGCGCCGGAGAACTCCCCCCCTTGGTTGAATGACCTGGAGCGAGAGGCTCGCCAGCGCTTGGGCGACGGTCAGGCTGACGTCTGGGATCAGTTGACCCGCCAGTTTGAGGCGCGACTGATCCTGACTGCGCTGTCGATGACCAAGGGTCGTCGCATCGAGGCGGCGCAGAAGCTCGGCATCGGGCGGAACACCATCACGCGCAAGATTCAGGAGTTGGGTTTGGACTGACAGGCATCCAACACCGGCTGGTGTTGGCTTGACTTGTCTCAATAGAGGGGGGGGGATCCTCGGTCACAGTCCCAGCCAGCCTGTCATGAAGCAGGTGGACCCAGGGGCATGCCGTGGAGACACTAGAACTACCTCCGCAGTTTCCAAGTTCGTCGACGCGGCGGAGTACTGCATTGCGTCCGCGCCGTCGGGTAGCGGATGCCCCCCCCGCTCCCGCGGATCCCGCGCCATGGCTGACGCTTTTTGGCGGGGCGCGCTTGGACGTGCGCGAGCTCTCGGTGCTGATGCGTCTGGCGGTGCGCAAGACCATTCCATCGGGCGAGGTGGTGTTGGCGGCCCAACGCCCCGCGCGTGCGCTGGTCGCCTTGCTCTCGGGTGACGTCGTGATGGGTTCCCGGGCGGCCGACGGCAGTTTGCGCACCGAGCGGTCCGTGGCGGGGCCGGCATGGTTGGATCTGAGTGCGGCGTGGCTGTCGGTCACTCACGAGATGGAGGCGGTGGCCTTGTCGGATGTGGTGCTGGCGGAGTTGGATTTCGAAGCCCTGAGGGCCGAGTTGCTCATGAATCCCGCCTTGTCGCTGCGGTTTTGCGCGAGCTTGGCCAGACAGGTTCATGAACTCACCACCGCCACACGCAACCTGCTGCACAACGATGCGCCGGCCCGGTTTGCACAGTGGTTGCTTCAACGCTGCCCCGAGGGCAACGACGTGGCCGAGATGCGTCTGCAGGAGCGCAAGCGCGACATTGCTCAGCAGTTGGCGATGACGCCCGAGACGCTGTCGAGGTTGATGCGCAGCTTCGAGTCCCGCGCCCTGATCGAGGTGCGCGGCTATCACGTGCGTGTACTGGACGTGGCCGCGTTGAAGGCGGTGATCGCCGACAACCAGCCCTGAACTCCAAATCACGCACACAAGCGCCCCCATCGGGGCGCTTTTCGTATCAGCACTCCGTGGGGTAGAGTGCTAATATGAAAGGAACCAAATCGGACGCCGGACACTCTATCCGGCCCATGAAACTGATTCCGATGACCTCCACTGCCGTGAACGCTGTTTCTCCTTCGTCTGCTCTCGCCTTGCGCGATCCGTGGGCGCTGGTTCCTTCACTGGGGAACCTGGAGTCCTACGTTGCCGCCGTGCACCGCGTCCCGATGCTGTCGGCCGAGGAAGAGCTCAAGCTCGCCCGCCGCCTGCGCGAACTGCAGGATCTGGATGCGGCCGGTCGACTGGTGTTGTCGCACCTGCGCCTGGTGGTGTCCATTGCTCGCCAGTACATCGGCTATGGCTTGCCCCAAGGTGATCTGATCCAGGAGGGCAATGTCGGCCTCATGAAGGCAGTCAAGCGTTTCGATCCCGAACAGGGGGTGCGCTTGGTCAGCTACGCGATGCACTGGATCAAGGCCGAGATCCATGAGTACATCCTGAAGAACTGGCGCATGGTCAAGGTTGCGACCACCAAGGCCCAACGCAAGCTGTTCTTCAATCTGCGCTCGATGAAGCGTCAGCTCAAGGGCGAGGCTGCCGATGCGGACAGCTACCGTTCGACCCTGACCGAGGCCGAGATCGAGACCGTCGCGCGCGAGCTGAACGTCAAGCCTGAAGAAGTCATCGAGATGGAAGCCCGTTTCGCGGGCGGCGACGTGGCGCTGGAGCCTGGTGCAGACGAGGATGACGAGTCCTTCGCGCCCATCGCGTATCTGGCCGATGATCGTCAGGAGCCGACGCGGGCCCTGGAATCGCGCCAGCGCGATGAACTGGCTGGACCGGGTCTGCTGCGTGCGCTCGAGGCGCTGGATGCGCGCAGCCGTCGCATCGTTGAGGAGCGCTGGCTCAAGGTCAACGACGATGGGTCGGGCGGCATGACCCTGCATGAGCTGGCCGCAGAGTACGGCGTGAGTGCGGAGCGCATCCGCCAGATCGAGGTGGCTGCGATGAAGAAGATGAAGAAGGCGCTGGTCGAGGCGGTCTGAGGCGACCGGTCCCGAGCTCGTGACGCCGGCCGGAGGTCGGCGTTGCTGTTTCTGGAGGCTGGATGGGTCTTTGTGCCTGTTGCTGGGCAGGGGCTGGTTCGGTGCCAGAATCGGCGGGAGAATCGGGTTTTCATTCATCCCCCGGGTCGACTTCCCGCAGGATCTTCTCGCATGACTGCTGACTCCACGACGCCTCTCTGGAACCCCGCGCGCCGGGCTGCGCGCATGAACCCGTCCATCCTGCGTGAGATCCTCAAGGTCACCGAACGTCCAGGCATCCTGTCGATGGCTGGCGGGTTGCCCTCTCCGGAGAGTTTTCCGGTCGAGGCCATGCGGGTGGCGTGCGACAAGGTGCTGCGCGACACGCCGCGCGAGGCGCTGCAGTACGCCGCGAGTGAGGGATACAGCCCGCTGCGGGAGTGGGTGGCGATCCATCTGCGCGGGCAGGGTTTGCATGTGGAGACCGATCAGGTGCTGATCACCACGGGCTCTCAGCAGGGGTTGGATCTCGTGGCCAAAGTGATGGTGGACAGTGGCGCACCGGTGGCGGTCGAGACGCCGACCTATCTCGGGGCGCTTCAGGCGTTTTCGCCGATGGAGCCGATCTTCACCGGGGTGGCCAGCGATGGGGAGGGTCCGCGTCCCGAGGCGGTGGCCGCATTGGCCCACGATGCGCCCGGCACCCGATTCATGTACGTGTTGCCCAACTTCCAGAACCCGAGCGGCCGAGTGATGCCCGAAGCGCGCCGGGAGGCCGTGATCGACGCGGCCAAGCAGGCCCGTGTGCCGCTGGTGGAGGACAACCCGTACGGTGATCTCTGGTACGACGTGCCGCCGCCGCGCCCTCTGGCTGCGCGTTGGCCTGAGGGTGTGCTCTACCTGGGCTCGTTTTCCAAGGTTCTGGCCCCCGGTTTGCGTCTGGGTTATGTGGTGGCGCCTCGGGGGCTGTATCCCAAGCTGCTGCAGGCCAAGCAGGCTGCCGATCTCCACACGCCCGGCTTCAATCAGCGGGTGGTGTACGAAGTCATCCGCGACGGATTCCTGGATCAACACGTGCCGTCCATCCGTGAGCGCTACCGCCGTCAGCGCGATGCGATGCGCGACGCCTTGCTGCGCCATCTGCCGGAGGGCAGCGAGTGGACGGCCCCGGCGGGTGGCATGTTTTTCTGGGTGCGGTTGCCGGAGGGTTGCGATGCGGTGGCTTTGCTGCCCCAGGCGGTTGAGGCGGGTGTGGCCTTTGTGCCGGGGGCAGCGTTCTATGCGCATGCGGGGGACGTGCGGACCGTGCGTCTGTCGTTCGTGACGTTGACCGAGGCCGAGATCGAAGAGGCGGTGGCGGCCTTGGGTCGGGTGCTGCGTGAGCATATGGCTGCGTTCCCGGAGTCCACGCCCTGACGGGCAGGTGCGGTCTGCTCGACAGGGAGAAGAGGCACAGTGACGCAAATCGGCCCAAACGCGGGGGTTCCGGAGCTTGTGGTGGTCGAGTCTCCAGATTGGATCCCTCTGGCCCGGGACATCCTGGTGGAGTACGGCGGAACCCTCGGGGGAGATCTGGACAGGGCGGCCTTCGAGCGTGAGTTGGCCGAGTTGCCGGGGACGTATGGTGTGCCAGACGGCACGCTGCTGCTTGCCACCGTGGATGGGCAGGTGGCGGGGTGTGGTGCCTTCCGTTCGCTGGTGGATGTGGACTACCCGAATGCGTGCGAGATGAAGCGCCTGTATGTACGCCCCGGCTTCCGTCGCTTCGGTCTGGGGCGCATGCTGGCCCAGGCGCTGGTGGAGTCGGCGCGCGAACGCGGCTACTCCAACATGCTGCTTGACACGCTCGACGACATGGAGGCGGCGCGAGAGCTGTACGCAACGCTTGGGTTTGTCGAGATCCCGCCTTATTACTACAACCCGAACCCTGGGGCGCACTACCTTCGTGCCGATCTGACCCAGGTGGTGGTGCGTTACTGACAGGGTCGATTCACAAGGGGAGGGTGGGGCATGCAGGAGATTCGGGCGATCGGGCCGGTGTGTGAACTGGGGGAGTCCCCGTTCTGGCATCCGATGGAGCGCAAGCTGTATTGGTGCGACATTGCCGGCCGGCGGTTGATGCGCATGGACCCCTGCAGCGAGGCGGTCGACGTGTGGCAGTTCGAGAGTGAGCCAGCCTGCTGTGCGCCCACACTGGATGGGCGCCTGCTGCTGGGCATGCGGGATGGGCTGTGGAAGTTTGATCCCGCCTCGGGCCGCAAGGAGCGCCTGAGTGCGCCGCCGTATGACCCGTGTCAACAGCGCTTCAATGACGGCAAGTGTGACCCTCAGGGGCGCATGTGGCTGGGGGCTCTGCATGAGCCGAAAGACCGGGCGGCGGCTGCGTTGTACTGTTGGGTGCCTCACGAGGGGCTGGATGAACGCGCGGCCGGAGTGACCACCGCCAACGGACTGGCATGGAGCCCGGACTCACACAAGATGTACTGGGCAGACACGCGGGCACATCGCATCGACGTGTTCGACTTCGATGCGTCGGATGGCTCGCTGTCCGGACGGCGCCCCTTTTTCCACTTTGATCCGCCCGGGGAGGGGCGGGTCTATCAAGGGCGACCGGACGGCGCGGCTGTCGATACCCAAGGTTTTTACTGGGTCGCCATGTACGAAGGCGGGCAGTTGATCCGTCTGTCGCCTCAGGGCGAGGTGGTGGATCGGATCGAGTTGCCGGTGGTGTGTCCGACGATGCCTTGTTTCGGTGGTGATGACTTGCGCACCCTGTATGTGACGTCAGCCCGCAAGGGGCGTCCGGCGCTGGAGGTGGCGGCCCATCCGCACTCGGGCCAGGTGCTGACGTTGCGGGTCGAGGTGCCGGGTCTGCCTGTCAATTTTGCGCAGTGTTGAACTGTCAACCCATGTCTGGGCACTGTTGTGGAGTGCTTACAGCAGGAACGCTGTTGATCAAAAATCAAGACTGAATTGCATCGACCCCCTTTCGGAACAGTGGGGGTTTCCACGTATAATTTATTGGTTTTGCTGAGCTGAGCCTGTAACCGAAGATGACTACAACGTCCCGAGCTTGCGAATCGCAGTCCCGGGGTGAGAGCGTGGAAGACATCGAAAGTTCACTTGAGGGCGAAGAGCAGCAGTTCAAGCCCCTGTCGGCCGATGAGGCGGCTCTCCTGCGATCCAGGATGGGTACGTTGTCTCCGTGGCGGGTGGTTGCCGCTCAGGCAATTGCGGGTGGTGTGGTGGTCGCGATGGCGTGGCTGCTGTTCGCGACCCGGGGGGTGGTGTGGTCGGCGCTGTATGGTGCGGCCACGGTGGTGATTCCTTCAGCCTTGCTGGCGCGGGGGATGAGCCGTTCTCACGGAGGTGTGGCTGGGGCGTATGCCTTCAGTTTCATGCTGTGGGAGTTTGTGAAGCTGGGGTTGTCGGTGGCTTTGCTGGCGGCTGCACCCAAGGTTGTGCCCGATCTGAGTTGGCCGGCAATGCTGGTGGCGATGGTTGTGTGCATGAAGATGAACTGGCTGGCTCTGCTTTGGCGGGGTCGGGTGTCCACATCGCGGCCTTGACCGGCTGCGCGAGATAACACAATGGCAGCCGAAGAACACGTTGTCGAACACGCGCCGACCGCTGGGGAATACATTTCCCACCACTTGACGCACTGGACCAACCGGGTGCAGACGGGCATCGCCGATTTTTCGATGTCCGATCCGGTCCTGAAGCTGGACTCGCTGTTCTGGTCCATCCTGCTGGGTGTGATTGGTTCGTTCCTGCTGTGGCGTGTGGCCAAGAGTGTGACTTCCGGTGTGCCGGGTCGCCTTCAGGCGGCCATCGAGTTCCTGGTTGAGATGGTTGATACCCAGGCCAAGGGCATCATCCACAACGAAGAGTCGCGCAAGGCTGTGGCTCCGTTGGCTCTGACCGCTTTCGTCTGGATCTTCCTGATGAACGCGATGGACCTGCTGCCGCTGGACCTCATTCCGGCGATCTGGGCCAAGATCTACGGTGCTGCCGGCCATGATCCGCATCACGCCTACATGCGCGTCGTGCCGACGGCCGATCTGTCCATCACGCTGGGCATGTCGATCACCGTGCTGCTGGCCTGCCTGTACTACAGCATCAAGATCAAGGGCCTGGGTGGCTGGGTTGGCGAGCTGTTCTCGGCGCCGTTCCATGCGCATGGTCCTGCGGCTCTGCTGCTGGCGCCGATCAACTTCACGCTGCAGATCATCGAATTCGCAGCCAAGACCATTTCGCACGGCATGCGACTGTTCGGCAACATGTTTGCCGGCGAACTGGTGTTCATGCTGATCGCGCTGATGGGTGCCGTGGGCTTTGGCTCCTTTGGTGGCATCGCTCTTTGGGTGGGCAATGTGATTGCCGGTACCGCCTGGGCCATCTTCCACATCCTGATCATCACG
>CAYRBG010000105.1:0-9901 GCA_964422355.1 uncultured Sphaerotilus sp.
GAAGCTCGCCATCATGGAGTTCCCGGAGTTCATCGGTCCGACGCTGGTGACCCGTTCGGCGGAGGCGGTGCGCGCTTTTCATGCCGAGCACAGCGACATCATCCTCAAGCCCCTGGACGGCATGGGCGGCATGGGCATCTTCCGCGTCGGTCCGGACGGGTTGAACCTGGGCTCGATCATCGAAACGCTCAACCAGGGCGGAGCCACGACGATCATGGTGCAGCGCTACCTGCCGGAGATCGTCAAGGGCGACAAGCGGGTGCTGGTCATCGACGGCGTGCCGGTACCGTTCTGCCTGGCGCGCATTCCGCAGGGCAGCGAGATACGCGGCAACCTGGCCGCTGGCGGCAAGGGTGTGGCCCAGCCGCTGAGTGACCGCGATCGGGAGATCGCCGAGGCGCTGGGCCCGGTGCTGGCCGCGCGTGGCCTGCTGCTCGTGGGCCTGGACGTGATCGGCGACTGCGTTACCGAGATCAATGTCACCAGCCCGACCTGCTTCCAGGAGATCACCGATCAGATGGGCTGCGACGTGGCGGCGATCTTCATCGATGCGCTGGAGCGCAGGGCGGCGGCGCAGGCTGCCTGATCCTGTCCGACCGCCTGACACGCACGGTTTCTCTGCCGCGCGACTGAGCTCAGCCGTCTGACTTCAAGGGCGGTGACTCAGACCGGGTCCCACTGCTCCAGCCAGCGCACGAACTGCGGCAAGCCCCGGTTCAGCGGCGTGGCCGTCCATGGGCCGATGGCCGCGATCAGGCGCGAGGGGTCGGCGCAGGTGGTGGGCACGTCTCCGGTCTGCATCGGGGCGAATTCGATGACCGCCTGGGTTCCGAGCGCGTCTTCCAGAGTGCGCACGAAATCGACCACCTTGGTCGGCTGGCGGTGGCCGACGTTGAACACCTCGGACCGCGCGCCGTGGGCGTCGGGCGCCGGGGCGCCGCGGGCGATCAGGCGCTGCAGGGCGTCGACCACGTCGTCCACGCAGGTGAAGTCGCGCAGCAACTGGCCTTCGGCGAAGAGCTTGATCGGCTGGCCACGGCGGATGGCCTGCGAGAAGCTCCAGTACGCCATGTCCGGCCGACCCCACGGACCGTAGACCGTGAAGAAGCGCAGGCCCGTCACCGGCAGGCCGTGGACCTTGGCCGTGGCGTAGGCCATGGCTTCGTTGGCCTTCTTGGTGGCGGCATAAAACGACATGGGCGTGTCGGTGCGGTCGTCCTCGGAGAAGGCGCCTTCGTCGCGCCAGCCGTAGACGCTCGACGAGCTGGCATACAGCAGGTGCTGCACACCGGTCAGCCGGCAGGCTTCAAGCACTGAACCGGTGCCGACGAGGTTGGCCTGCACGTAGGCCAGCGGGTTCTGCACCGAGTAGCGCACGCCGGCCTGGGCGGCCAGGTGCAGCACGATCCCGCAGCCGCTGCGCTCGAAAAAAGCGCGGGTGGCGTCGGCGTCGCTGA
Source organism: uncultured Sphaerotilus sp. (assembly GCA_964422355.1). GTDB lineage: Bacteria > Pseudomonadota > Gammaproteobacteria > Burkholderiales > Burkholderiaceae_C > Sphaerotilus. The sequence goes on from CAYRBG010000105.1 coordinate 1,458, forward strand.
GCTCCAGCGGTTCGACCGTCACGCCCAGCGGAGTGAGCAGGGCGGCCACGCGGTCATGCTTGAGCTGGACCGGGTAGTAGCCGTTGAAGTTGTCGCAGGCCACGACGCGGTGGCCGGCGCGGGCCAGGGCGGCCGAGGTGTGGGCGCCGATGAAGCCGGCCGCGCCGGTGACGAGGATGGATGCCATGGTTCGGCGCTCCGGAATGCAAGGGGTGAACGGGGTCGGTGCCGACGATGGCGCATGTTAAAGTGCGCGGCCTTTGGATGCCCCGCACCGCCGCGGGCAAGTCGCCCGCATCCATCCGGATTATCGGGGCTCTGCGGCATGTCCCCGTTTCGGTCGTCCCGACGTCGCCCTCCTTGTTTTCCGCCGATTCCCTGCGTTCCACGCTGCGGGTGCCGCCCTGGTGGCCCGTCGTGTTGCCCTCCGTGCTGGCTTTGCTGGCGCTGAGTGCTTGGTTGCGCCTGCGCGGGCTGGATCCGGCCGTGTTTCGCGCCGTCAATGCCTGGGGGGCGCATGTCCCGCAGCTGTGGGCCGGGCTGAGTGTGATCGGACTGGGGTTGAGCGCGTTCCTGTTCATGGCCGCGGCTGCGCCGGGGTCCAGCCCGCGCCGCTTGCAGCGGGTGGCGGTGCTGTTGTGGTGTTTCCCGATCGGCGGGGCGCTCACGCACGGTTTCAAGCAGTTGTTTTCGACGCCGCGGCCGCAGGCGGTTCTGCCGCTCGACCAGATGCACGTCATCGGTGAGCCGCTGATGCACTTCTCGTTGCCTTCGGGGCATTCCATCACCGCCATGGCGGTGATCTGGTTGTGGCTGCACATCCGGCGCAGTGGCTGGGCGGTGAAGCTGGCCGTGATCGGTGTGGGCATCGGGGTGATGGTGTCGCGCATGACCACCGCCGCCCACTGGCCCAGCGATGTGGCCGCGGGTGCCGCCGCTGGGTGGCTCGCGGCACAGATGAGTCTGATGCTGACCCGGCGCTGGTCGGCGGCGCAGTGGCTGTCTCGGCCCATCGGTCAGGTGGTGCTGGGGCTGGGGCAGATCGGTGGCGGCGTATCGATGGCGATGGCCCACACCGGATATCCCGAGGGGCTTTGGGCCCAGTGGCTGGTGGCGGCCGTGGGTGTGCTGGGCGGGCTGGACCGTCTGGTGCGACTGTGGACTGGGCGCGCGGCGCCGCAGCCGTGGTGAGGGCCGGGGTGACTTTGCCGACGTCGACTTTGCCCAAGAACACGGGGGCGGGACTGGACGATCTGCCACCCGGCGTGCCGCCGCGCACCCCCGCATCGTGGAAAAAGCGGATCACGTTCACGCTGGGCATCGTCCTGGCGGTGGCGCTGTTTGCCCGCCTGGGCGCGGGACTGGACTGGCCGGGGCTGCAGCGGTCTGCGGCGGCCGTTCCGGCCTGGGTGTGGATCGTCGGCGTGGTGGGCATCCTGGCCACCTATGCCTTGCGGGCCGCGCGCCTGCAGACCGAGTGGGGCCCGCGCACGGGGGCCGGGTACGGCGAGTGTCTGCAGCTTTTTCTGATGCACAACGCGGCGGTCAGTCTGCTGCCCTTGCGCAGTGGGGAGCTCGGCTACGCGTGGTGGCTGCTTCGGCGCTGGCAGGTGCCGCTGTCCGAGTCGCTGGCCAGTCTGCTGTGGCTGCGCCTGCAGGATGCCGTGGTTTTGGCGTGGCTCGCCCTGGCGGGGCTGAGCCCCTTGCCCGGTGTGTGGGGTCCGGTGCTGGCGCTGGTGCTGGCGGTGGCAGCCGCCTGGGGGGTGCCGCCGTGGTGGAAGCGTTGGCAGGCCCGCTGGCCTGTGGAGTCCAGTGACGCGGGGTCGGGGCGCGTCGCGCGGGCCACGCGCAAGCTCATCAATGCCTGGCGTGCCAGTCGAGGCGGTGGTCGGGCCTGGGCCTACTGCGTGGCCAACTGGGTGCTGAAGCTGGCGATTGCCGCCCTTCTGCTGCAGGCCGTGGGCGGGCTGGAAACGCTGACCGCCTGGCGCGGCGCGCTGGGTGGCGAATGGGCCGCGGTGCTGCCTGTGCAGGGCCCGGCCGGATTGGGCACGTATGAAGCCGGCGTGTGGGTCGGCGCCCTGGCGGGGCGGTCAGAATCGGCGGTGCCGATGACGTCGGCGCAGGTGGTGGGCACCGCACTGGTGGTGCATGTGTTGTGGCTGGCGACGAGTGCGTCGGCGGCGTTGCTGGCCTGGGCCTTCTCCCGAGGTCCGGCTCGCGCGAAGGTTTGAAGAGAGTGTGGTTATGTCCAGTTCGCTGAATCACGATTTCACGGCTCCGTCGGCGCCGGCTCACCGGCTGTCGGTGGTCGTGCCGATGTACAACGAGATCGACAATGCGGCGCCGCTGATCGATGCGGTGCAGTCGGCGCTGGTGCATTACCCGCACCCCTGGGAGCTGGTGGTGGTCGATGACGGCAGCCGCGACGGCACCGGTGCGGCGCTGGAGCGCCATGCCGCCACGGTCGGCCCGCACGTGCGCATCGTCCGTCTGGCGCGCAACTTCCGTCAGACAGCGGCCATGCAGGCCGGCATCGACGCGGCGCGCGGTGACGTCATCGTGACGATGGACGGCGACCTGCAGAACGACCCGCGCGACATTCCGCGCGTCGTGGCCCGTCTGCTCAACGACGACATGGACATCGTGGCCGGCTGGCGCAAGAACCGCCAGGACGGCCTGTGGCTGCGCAAAGTGCCTTCGCGCATCGCCAACAAGCTCATCCGCAACATCACCGGCCTGCCGTTCCAGGACCTGGGTTGCAGTCTCAAGGCCTACCGCGCCGATGTGCTGCGCGAGGTGCGCCTGTATGGCGAGATGCACCGCTTCATCCCGGCGTGGATGGCCACGGTGACCTCGCCTTCGCGCATGTCCGAAGAGGCCGTGATGCACCACGCCCGCACGGCCGGGGCGTCCAAGTACGGCATTTCGCGCACCTTCCGCGTCATCGTCGACTTGCTGGCGGTGACCTTCTTCCAGCGGTTCGCGGCGCGCCCGGGGCACTTCTTCGGCGTGCTCGGTCTGGGCGTGCTGGGATTCGGTCTGGCCATCCTGGCCTACATGGCCGGGCTCAAGCTGATGGGCGAGTCCATCGGCGCACGTCCGCTGCTGTCGCTGGGCTTCTTCAGCGTGCTGGGCGGGCTGCAGTTCCTGATGACGGGCGTGGTGGCCGAGCTGCTCATCCGCATCTATTACGGCGGCCGCTACGGCTCGCCCTATGTGCTCAAGCCGGTGCGTGACGAGGCTTCGACGCCCGCCCTGCCGGCGGCCGAAGAGGGCTGGGCGCTGCCCGCGCCAGGCGCGGCGGTGGTGCAGACGCCCGTTGCCGTCCAGGGCTGAGCGGAGCGGCCGTCATGTGGGGCGAAGCGCCGTCTTCCGGCTGGCGTGCGCGGGTGCGCAGCCATCCTGCCGAGTGGCGATGGGTCGGGCTGTGGATGATCGGCATGGCCGTGCTGGCCCTGCTGCGCATCGGTGCCGCGCCGCTGTTTGATGTCGATGAGGGCGCGTTCTCCGAAGCGACGCGCGAAATGCTGGCCCACGGCGATTGGGGTCACACGACACTCAATGGCACCGATCGCTTCGACAAACCCATCTTCATCTACTGGCTGCAGGCGGCCAGCGTGTCGCTGTTCGGCCTGAACGAGTGGGCGCTGCGCCTGCCGTCGGCGCTGGCCACCTGGGGCTGGGCCACGAGCGTGGTGCTGTGGATCTGGCCGCGCTGGGGGCTGGCGGCGGCGCTCGGGGCCGGATCGGTGCTGGGCAGCAGTCTGGGCGTGCTGCTCATCGGGCGCGCGGCCACGGCCGATGCGGTGCTCAACCTGTGGCTCGCGCTGGCGGCTCAGGACCTGTGGCGACACCTGGAGGCCTCGGCCGGCAGCGTGGCGGCGCGCTCGGCGCTGCGCCGTGCCGCGGTGTGGATGGCGCTGGGCATCCTGACCAAGGGGCCGGTGGCCGTCATCGTGCCGGGGGCGGCGGTGATGGTGTGGGTGTTGGTCTCGGGCGGTCGGCAGATCCTGCCGCGCCTGCGCGCGCTCTTGTCCGAGCCGGTGGCGTGGAGCCTGCTGGTCGCCATCGCTCTGCCTTGGTACGTCTATGCGTTGAACCGCCACGGCATGGTGTTTGTCGAGGGTTTCTTCATCAAACACAACCTGCAGCGCTACGGCGGCACGCTGGAGGGCCACGGCGGCAGCATGGGCTACTACGTGGTGATGCTGCCGGTGCTGCTGCTGCCCTGGTCGGCGCTGATCTTGCCGGCGCTGGCGCGGCTGAAGCAGGACTGGCTGGACGACCCGCTGGGTCGCTTCCTGTGGGGTTGGGCCGGTTTTGTGCTGATCTTCTTCAGCCTGTCGGGGACCAAGCTGCCGCACTACGCGCTGTATGGGATCACGCCGCTGGCCGTGTTGGCCGGGCGGGCGCTGGCGGTCTGGCTGGCCGGGCAGGGGCGGGCACCTCGTGCGCTGGGTGGCGCCTTGATCGTGTCCATCCTGGCGGTACCTCTGATCCTGGTGGCGGTGAGCGTGGAGATCCTGCGCCGGGCACCGACCGTCAAGGATGAGTTGTACCGGGCGTTGCTTTCGCAGCCGGCGGATGTCTCGAACTTGTGGATGGCGGCTGCAGCGGCAGCCGCTGTGGCTGTGGGGCTCGGATTCTGGGCTTGGCCGCGGCGCGGTGACGCCGGGCCTGGGGGCCGCGGTGTCGATTCCAGGACCGGGGTGGCTCCGAAGGTGCTGCGCGTGGCGTTGGCCGGCGGGGTGAGCGCGGCGGCCCTGGTGGGCGTGCTGGCCCCTTGGTGGGGTCAACTGCTGCAGGGGCCGGTCTCGGCGGCGGCTCAGGTGGCGCGTCAGACGTGGGCGGCTCAGCCGGAGGGCTCGCCCGTCGGACTGGTTCAGTGGGGGCTGCATCTGCCCAGCTTGGCGGTCTATGCACAGCACGAGGCGCCCCGACGCGCTCCCCGTGGCGGTGAACTCGCCCTGGTGCGCAGCGACCAATTGGAGCGCTTGACCACCACCCTGGCCCAGGAGCGAGGCGGGGCGGGGGCATCGGCGCGTTTCGACCTGCTGTTTGCCCAGGGCGGCGTGAGCCTGATCCGATGGTGGGAGCCTGTGCAGTGACTTCTTCGCCGAACACTCGGTCTGTGGCGACACCGCTTCTGGAGCCCGCGCCCAGCTCCCCGAGCCATTGGACGTGGCTGGCCTTCCTGTTGCTGGGGCTGCTGGCGCTGCGCATCGTCATCCTGGTGGCCGCCACGGCGCCGGGCGACCTGACGTTGCAGGTGGACGAGGCCCAGTACTGGCTCTGGTCGCGCGACCTGCACTGGGGGTACTACTCCAAGCCGCCGGTCATCGCGGCGCTGATCGCGGTGTCGACCACCCTGTTCGGCAACTCCATCCTGGGTGTCAAGCTGCTGACGATGATGCTGTATCCGGTCATTGCCTTGCTGTTGGCGCGGCTGGCGCGGCGCATGGCTTTGAGCGCCTGCCTGACCCCGACGACCGAGGCTGCAGCTCAGCAACAGGGACAGTGGGCCGATCGCGTCAGCCTGTGGGCCGCGGCGCTGTTCATGACCAGCCCGCTGGCCGGCCTGCTGGGCCTTGCGGTGACGACCGACGCGCCGCTGCTGCTGTCCTGGGTGGTGTGCGCGACCTTTTTGTGGCGGGCGCTGCAGGACGGGCGTCGGAGCGATTGGCTGTGGCTCGGTTTGGCCTGGGCGGCCGGGGTGCTGTCGAAGTACACGATGCTGTCCTTGCTGCTGAGCATCCTGCCCTTGATCTGGACGCACCGGGGCTTGGCGGATCGGCGCGGGGTGCCGTCCTCGGCAGCGCCGGAGTGGTGGCGCCCGGCGTCGAACCTGAGCGCTCGTCTGCTGGGGCTGGTCTTGGCCGGAGGCGTGATTCTCTTGATACTGGTGCCCCATCTGGCCTGGAACGCCGATCATGGCTGGCCGACCCTGCATCACACGGTCGAGATCACGGCCGAGGCCAAGCGCACGGATGGTCTGGGTCGCCTGTCCTCGGTCGGTGAGTTTCTGGGCGGGCAGTGGGTGCAGTTCGGGCCCTTCTGGGTGTTTCTGGTTCTGGGGGTTTGGTGGGCCCTGCGAAGGGCTCGGCCCGGAGGCGATCGTTCGCCCGCAACCACTGCGGCGGGCGACGATGGGTTCGACGAGCAGGCCTGGAATCAGGTACTGCGCTTCGCGCTGTGGCTGGGTGTGCCGCTCGTGTTGGTCGGTCTCGTCCAGGCATGGAACGCCAAGGCTCAGCTCAACTGGACGGCCCCGGCCGCACACGGCCTCTTTCTTTGGGGGGCCTTGAGGTTGGGGCGCCTGCGTGTGCGTCCGGCGCTGCGGGCGGCGGGCGGCGTTCTGGCGGCGCATGTGCTGCTGGTGTCCTTGATTCCTCTGGCCACACCGATCGCCCAGGCTTTCGGTCGCCCCGCCGAGCGACCGCTGCCGCGCAGTGCGGACATCTGGGTGCGCATGCGGGGCTGGGGCCCGGCATTGACCCAGTTGGCTCCGTTGGCTGAAGCCCACCTGCGTCGTTATCCCCAGGCGCAGATTCTGGGGCTGGACCGACAGGTGATTTCGATGGGCGCCTACGTCTGGCGCGACCTGGCGCTCCCGTCGCCTCAGCTTGGTGCACCCGCCGTGCCGCCGACCACCGCGCGTTGGGTGGCCTGGACTCCGCCCACGCAGCGTGTGCCCGGCGACCATTTCCAACTCACCACCCGATGGGCCTCGCCGGGGACGCCGGCTGCGGCCCAGCCCATGCTGGTGGTCAGCGCAGACGACCTGCCGGCCGCCTTGCTGGAGCGCTTGGACGCGCTGACCCTGCTGGGTGAAGTGAGCGTGCCCGAGGGGGCGGACCGGACCCTGCACCTGCGCGTCTGGTCTGCGCATCCACAAGGGGCGGGCCGCCAGGAGATGGCCAAGCCATGACCGAGCGGGTGACTCGGGCCCATCGGAGCCGTTTTGTCCGATCCGCGCTGTGGTGGCTGGCCTGGGTGGGGCTGGCCCTGTTGGGGTTCAGGCTCTTTCCGCAGTGGGATGCGGCGGTGAGTGGCTGGTTCTATCGGCCCGATCTGCCCGGTCGATTCTGGGGCGAGTCGCAACCGGTGGTGCTGGCGGTCTACCAGGCCGTGCCCCACGTTGGACGCTGGGCCACGATCCTTGGCCTGGTCGCTTGCCTGATGCCGCGACGCTGGTTTGCGGCCGGTTGGCCCCAACGCTGGCGAGCCCGGGCGCCGGGTCTGTTGGCTGTGCTGCTGCTGGGGTTGGGCTTCACCGTCAACTGGGCCCTGAAGGAAAACGTCGGGCGGCCCCGTCCGGTTCAGATTCAGGCGTTCGGCGGCGAACAGCCCTACCGGTTGGTGGGGGAGGTCAGCAACGGTTGTGCCCGCAACTGCTCGTTCGTGAGCGGTCATGCGGCCACCGGATTTGTCTGGATGGCCGTGGGGCTGGGGGCGGCCCCCGCGGTGCGTCGGCGCTGGTATGCCGTCGGCGCCCTCGCCGGCGCCCTGGTCGGCGCAGGTCGGATCGTCCAGGGGGGGCACTTCCTGAGTGACATCGTTTTTGCCGGTTTGACCCTGTGGGGCGTGTCGCTGCTGGTGCGTTGGCTTTGGGTGCGGTGGCGACATCGGCGCCGCTCGCGGGCGAAATCCGCGCGATCAGGGGCTTAGTCCACACTTCGGGGGATGGTCGGCGGGCACGAACGTGACACCATTCCAGAGCCATGACTGCCCGCTACGCCCTGTATCTCACTCCTCCGACCGATCACCCTTTGTGGTCCGTCGGGTGCGCGTGGTTGGGGCGTGGGGCAGACGGCTTGTCTGCCGGGCAACCGCGCTTGCACCGACGCCAGCCTTGGAGATACGGTTTCCATGCGACGCTCAAGGCGCCGATGAGGTTGGCCTCGGGGATGACCGAATCCGATCTGCTGGCTGCGGTGGGAGATTTGGTGTGTCGCCATTCGGCCTTCGAGCTGCCGCTCTTGGCGGTTTCCACGCTGGGTCGTTCTTTGGCCTTGCGACCTGTTGCGCCTCCGACGGCCGATCATCCCTTGCGCAGGCTGGCCGATGACTGCGTCAGGGGCCTCGACGCATTTCGGGCGCCGATGACACCGGTCGAGCTTGTGCACCGCGTTTCCAAGACCGCTCTGGATGCGGAGCAAGAAGACCTGCTTCGGCGCTGGGGCTATCCCCACGTTCTGGAACGGTGGCATTGGCACTACACCCTGTCGGATCCATTGGTGGATCCCGAGGTGTGCCGGAGTCTGGCCCGCGACGCGCGGTCTTGGTTTGCCGACGCCGTGCAGACACCGTGTCGGTGTGATGCGGTGAGCGTGTTCCACGAGCCTGAAGCGGGTGCACCTTTGCGGGTGGTTGGGCGCTTCGCCTTGGCGCGCGCACGGGGTGCGCAAAACGACGCAGGAGTCCCTGAACGAGGGGTGTTC